>NZ_JBHWKQ010000035.1:0-76693 GCF_042730865.1 Streptomyces sp. NPDC059897
ACAGGGGCACTTCGCTGCCCCGCCCGCGGCGTTCTGCTGTGGTCGCGGGCCCGCTTGAGCGCGACGTCGACGGTGCCCGGCTCCGGTCACACCGCCCGATGCCCCAGCGCGTCGATGATCCGGTCCATGAAGTCCGCCGCCGCGGGCGGGAGTTCGCGGCCCGCGCGGCACTGGACCTGGAGGGTGCGCTGGCGGAACTCCTTCTCCTCCAGGGGGATCGCGGCCAGGGCGCGGCGGTCGGACGGCCCCAGGGTGACGCGGCTCGCCAGGGTGACCGCGCTGCTGGCGCGGACGAAGCGCAGGAGCGCGTCCACCGTGGTGCACTCGAAGACACCCTCCACCGTGAGCTGGTGGGCCGCCGCCGAGGCCTCCAGGAGCAGCCGGCTCGTGGTGTCGGTCGAGGGCAGCGCCACCGGATGCCGGACGAGGTCGCGCACGGAGACCGCCGCCTTGTCGGCGAGCGGGTGGCCCCTGCGGACGATCGCGCACAGCGGGGCCTCCTGCGTGTGGCGGATCGAGACACCCGCCGGGAGCGCGATGTTGAAGGTGACGCCGAGGTCGGCGATGCCTTCCGCCACCATCTGCGTGGCCTCCGTCGGCCGTGCCACGTGCAGGATGACGCGGGCCTCCGGGTGGGCCGCGTGGAAGCCCGCCGCGACATCGGGCAGCAGGTGGTGGGTGACACCGATCGTGGCGGCGACGGTGATGACCGCCCGCGTCGTGCGACGCTGGTGGACCTCTTCGGTGAACGCCTCGGCGTCCTGGATGGCCCGCCGCGCGTAGCCCGCGAACGCGCGACCGGCCGCGGTCGCGGTGACACCGCTCGGCTGCCGGTCGAAGAGCGGGGCTCCCACCTCCCGTTCGAGACGGGCGAGTTGGCGGCTCACCGCGGAACCGGCGACGAAGAGCCGGCGCGCCGCCGCGTTCACCGAGCCCGTCTCGAAGACGGCGATGAAGTACTTCAGGGCCGGGTCGACCAGTGGCATCGGATGTGCCCTCTCCCTGCGCCTTCGCCATGGACCGGGCGTTGCCGTTACGGCAACGCACGCGTTCCCATATTGTCACCGCCGGACGTGCCACCGCCCCTTGTTGGCCTCTCCCGTGCGGTGCCACCGTCGTGGCCCATGAGCAGACAGGACGCGATCGACAGCGCCGCACACCACTTCGACTCCGGGGCGTTCCTTGAGGAACTCACCCGCCTCGTCGCGGTCCCGACCGAGAGCCACGACCCGGCCCGGGAGCCCGCGCTCCACCGCTACTTGAGCGAGGAGATCGCGCCGCGCCTGCACCGCATGGGGTTCGACGTCGACATCGCGGAGAACCCCGTCTCCGCCCGGCACCCGTTCCTCGTCGCCCGCCGCACCGAGGCCGAGGGCCTGCCCACGCTCCTCACCTACGGCCACGCCGACGTACAGCCGGGCCATCCCGAACGCTGGCGCACCGGGCTCGACCCCTGGCGCCTCACCGTCGAGGGCGAGCGCTGGTACGGGCGCGGCGTCGCCGACAACAAGGGCCAGCACCTGGTCAATCTCGTCGCCCTGGAACAGGTCGTCGCGCGGCGGCAGGGCGTCCTCGGGCACAACCTGGTGTTCCTGCTGGAGACCGGCGAGGAGTTCGGCTCCCCCGGTCTCGCCGAGTTCTGCGAGCAGCAGCGGGACCAGCTGCTGGCCGCGGACCTGCTCATCGGCTCCGACGGGCCGCGCGTCGCGACGGACCGGCCGACCGTCTTCCTCGGTTCCCGCGGCGCCGTGAACTTCACACTCCGCCTCGACCTGCGCGAGGGCTCCCACCACTCGGGCAACTGGGGCGGGCTGCTGCGCAACCCCGGCACCGTCCTGGCCAACGCGATCGCCTGCCTCGTCGACGAGCGCGGCAGCATCCGCGTCGAGGGCCTGCGCCCCGCCGCGATCCCCGACGAGGTGCGCCGCGCGCTCGCCGACATCCCCGCCGGCACGGACGGGCCGGCGCCCGATCCCGGCTGGGGCGAGCCGGGGCTCACCCCGAACGAGCGGCTCTTCGCGTGGAACACCATCGAGGTCCTCGCCATGACCACGGGCCAGCCGGACAACCCCACCAACGCCATCCCGGGCTCCGCTCGTGCCCACTGCCAGCTCCGCTTCGTCGTCGGCCTGGAGTCGTCCGACGTGGAGCGGGCGGTGCGCAAGCATCTCGACGAGCACGGCTTCGGCATGGTCGAGGTCACCGCCGACTACGGCATGGAGGCGACCCGGCTCGACCCGGACAACCCCTGGGTCGCCTGGACGCTCGGCTCGCTGGAACGCACGACCGGCACGACGCCCGCGCTCCTGCCCAACCTGGCGGGCTCACTGCCCAACTCCGCCTTCTCCCGCGGCCTCGGCCTGCCCACCGTGTGGGTTCCGCACTCCTATCCCGGCTGCTCCCAGCACGCACCCGACGAGCATCTGCCGGCGCCGCTCGTGCGGGAGTCGCTCCAGGTGATGGCCGGGCTCTTCTGGGATCTCGCCGACCTCGCCGAGCACGGCACCTGGCCTCCGGCCGCCCCTTCGACCGACGGGAGCGCCCCATGAGCGCGCCGCCTGCGAGAACCACGGCACGGTCGACCACCACCCCGAGCCCGGGGAAGATCATCACCGCGGCGTGCGTCGGCAACGCCCTGGAGTGGTACGACATCGCGGTCTACAGCTACTTCGCGACGTACCTGTCGAAGGTCTTCTTCACCGACGACGACCCGGCCCTGGCCCTGCTCCTCACCCTGGGCACCTTTGGTGTCTCGTTCCTGATCCGCCCGGTGGGCGCCCTCGTGCTCGGTTCGTACGCCGACCGGGCCGGCCGGAAGGCCGCGCTGACCTGGTCGATCGGGCTGATGGCCCTCGGCACGCTGCTGATCTGCGTGATGCCGTCGTACGCGGCGATCGGCGCGGCCGCGCCGGTTGGCATCCTGCTCGCCCGGCTGATCCAGGGCTTCGCGGCGGGCGGCGAGTTCGGCAGCGCGACGGCCCTGATGGTCGAGTTCATGCCGAACCGGCGTGGTTTCGCGGCCAGTTGGCAGTTCACCAGTCAGGCCGCCAGCACCCTCCTCGCGGCCCTCCTCGGCACCGTGCTCACCTCGACGCTGAGCGAGGAACAGCTCACCTCCTGGGGCTTCCGGATCCCGTTCCTCATCGGCCTGCTCGTGGCGCCCGTGGGCCTGTACATCCGCCGCAACGTGCCCGAGCCGCCCGCCGCCGCGGAGCCCGAGTCCACCCGCGCCCCGGTCCGCACCCTGCTGCGCGAGCACAAGGCGGGCGTGCTGCTCACCATCGGGCTGCTCGCCGTGACGACCTGCCTCAACTACCTGATCACGTACATCCCGACGTACGCGACGAAGACCCTCGGCCTGCCGGATTCCACGGGTTTCGTCGCGGCCCTCGCTGGTGGTCTGGTGCTGCTCGCGGTGACGAGTGTGGCGGGCCACTTCTCCGACCGGGTCGGCCAGATCGCGATCATGATTCCGGCCGCGGGCGCGGTCCTGCTGCTGATCTACCCGATGTTCGCGCTCCTCGTGGCCGCACCCTCGCTGGCCCTGCTGATCGGCGTCGTCATGGTGATGGCACTCTTCAAGGCCTGCTATTACGGACCGATGGGCGCACTCATGGCAGGCATCTTCCCGGCCGGGACCCGCGCGACGGGGATGGCCGTGGGCTACAACATCGGCGTCACCGTCTTCGGCGGCTTCACCCCGATGATCGCGGCCTGGCTGCTCGATACGACCGGGCAGTCCGCGGCCCCCGCGTACTGGGTGGCATTCGCCGCCGTGGCGAGCCTGACCAGCCTGTTCGTGCTGCGCCGCCGCACCATGCACCCCCGTTGACCGCCACCCGACGCGCCCGCCCACGTAAGGAGTCCCCATGTCCCTGAACGACTTCGAGCGCCACCCCCTCCTGTTCGGCCCGAGCCCCGTGCACCCCCTCGACCGGCTCAGCAAGCATCTCGGCGGCCCGCGGATCTGGGCCAAGCGCGAGGACTGCAACTCCGGGCTCGCCTTCGGCGGCAACAAGACCCGCAAGCTGGAGTACCTGGTCCCCGACGCTCTCGCCCAGGGCGCCGACACGCTGGTCAGCATCGGCGGCGTGCAGTCCAACCACACCCGGCAAGTGGCCGCGGTCGCCGCCAAGTTGGGCCTGAAGGCCGTGCTGGTGCAGGAGAGCTGGGTGGACTGGCCGGACGCGGTCAACGACAAGGTCGGCAACATCCTGCTGTCCCGGATCATGGGCGCCGACGTGCGCCTGGTCGAGGCCGGGTTCGGCATCGGCTTCAAGGACAGCTGGCAGCAGGCCCTGGAGGACGTACGCGCCGCGGGCGGCACCCCCTACGCGATCCCGGCGGGCGCCTCCGACCACCGGCTCGGCGGTCTCGGTTTCGCGAACTGGGCGTACGAAGTGGAGCGGCAGGAACGCGAGTTGGGCGTCTTCTTCGACACCATTGTGGTGTGCAGCGTCACCGGCAGCACGCACGCGGGCATGATCGCCGGGTTCGCGGGCCAGGACCGGCCGCGCCGGGTGATCGGCGTCGACGCGTCGGCGAAGGTCGACGAGACCCGCGCACAGGTGGCGAAGATCGCCCAATCCACCGCCGAACTCATCGGCCTGGGCCGGGAGTTGCGCGAGGACGAGATCACCGTCCTGGACGGCTGGGCCGGTGACCGCTACGGCATCCCAGTCGACTCCACGGTGGACGCGATCCGACTGACCGGCGAACTGGAGGGCGTCATCCTGGACCCCGTCTACGAGGGCAAGTCGATGGCAGGACTCATCGACCTCGTACGCGACGGCGACATCCCCAAGGACTCCAACGTCCTGTACGCACACCTGGGCGGGCAGCCCGCGCTCAATGCCTACAGCGGCGTCTTCCACTGATCGGTGACCCACTCGCGGAACGTCCGGGCGGGCACCCCGAGGACATCGGCCACCGTCGATGTCACGTACGCCGGGTGCCCGTCGGACGCGCCCCACGCGTCGAGCAGCATGTCGACGACGGGGCGCGGCCAAACACCTTCGGTCGCGCGCCGGAATCCGTCCGGGGTGAGCTCCTCGAAGGGGATCGGGCGGCCGATGACCTCACCGATCACGCGCACCTGGTCGGCGTGACTGAGCGCCTCGGGGCCGGTGAGGACGTAGTCGCCGCCGGTGTGCCCGTCCTCGTACAGGGTGCGGGCCGCCACGGCGGCGAGGTCGCGCTCGTCGATCGGGGCGGTCTCCACGGCAGCGTAGGGCCACCGGACGGGTTCGCAGGCGTTGATGGCAGGCTCCCACCACAGGCGGACGTTCGAGGCGAACATGCCGGGCCGGAGGATGGTGGAGTCGAGCCCCGAGGCCGCGATCAGGCGCTCGATGCGGGCGTGCAGGTCGGCCATCGGGTTGGGCTGCTGGAAGAACGGGTGCGGCGTCCGGTGCGGCGAGGAGAGGAAGACGATCCGTCGCGTGTGGGCCGCGATCCGCTCGACGACGGCCTCGGCCGTCGCGGGCGGCGCGGTCCACAGCAGGAACACCGAGCGCACACCTCGCAGTGCGGGGTCGAGCGAGGCGGGGTCGGCGAAGTCGCCCGCCACCACCTCGACCCCGTCGGGAAGTTTCGCTGCCGCGGGGTCGCGCGTGAGCGCCCGCACGGGCACGCCCGCGGCCAGCAGTTCATCGACCACCGCCCGACCGATGCGGCCGGTGGCTCCTGTCACGAGGACGGGGTGCGTCCCGCTGCCCTGTTCGTTGTCCGTCTGGTGCGCTTCGTCGGTCGTCACGGGAGCCATCCTAACGTAACCGAGTTACGTTTTTTACCGGGTGAACCTCACGGTGTGACGATCGCGAAGTCCCGGTCGCCGGGGTCGAGCACCGCGGCGAGCCGCCCGAGCACCGACGCGTCGCCCTGGACCTGCACGCCCGCCCGCTCCAGCCCTTCGGGGGTCAGCCCCGTGGTGGCCAGCGCGGACAGAGCCTTGACCGCACCGGCGAGGGAGACGTCGGCCGCGGTCTTCCGGGACGCGGAGCTGTAGGTGAGCACACCGTTGGCGAGGCGGAGCCGGTAGCGCTCGTCGACATCCGTGAGATGGACGTCGATGCTGAGCTTCTCGTCCCAGGCCTTGGGGCCGTCGATCTGGATGGCGATGGCGTCGAACAGCATGGTCGGACCGAGGTTCGCGATCACGTCGGCCGACGCGGCGACGGTGGGGGTGCCGAACCGGCCGTCGCGCAGTTCGGTGGCGCCGGAGAGGTAGAAGTTGCGCCAGGGGCCGTTCTCCGCGCCGTAGCCGAGCTGTTCGTAGGTGTCGGCGAGCAGTTCGCGCGCTGCCGCGTGGTCGGGCTCGGCGAACACCACGTGACTGAGCACCTCGGCCGCCCAGCGGTAGTCGCCCGCATCGAAGGAGCCGCGCGCCTTGTCCACGACGGTGTCGGCGCCGCCCATGAACTCGACGTAGCGCTTGCCGGCCTCGACGGGCGGGTGCTGCCAGAGATGGGCCGGATTGCCGTCGAACCAGCCCATGTAGCGCTGGTAAATGGCCTTCAGGTTGTGGCTGACGGAGCCGTAGTAGCCGCGGGCGTTCCAGGCGTTCTCCAGGGCGGGCGGCAACGGCAGGTGTTCGGCGATCTCGGCCCCGGTCCAGCCCTTGTTGATCAGGCGGAGCGTCTGGTCGTGGAGGTAGCCGTACAGGTCGCGCTGGCTCTCCAGGAACTCGACGACGCGGTCCTGGCCCCAGGTCGGCCAGTGGTGCGAGGCGAAGACGACATCGCTCTTGTCGCCGAAGAGGTCGATGGTCTCGGTGAGGTAGTGCGACCAGCCGTGCGGGTCGCGGACCACGGCGCCGCGCAGGGTCAGCAGGTTGTGCAGGGTGTGCGTGGCGTCCTCGGCCGCGCACAGCGCCCTGAAGTCGGGGAAGTGGATCAGCATCTCCGAGGGAGCCTCGGTGTCGGGCGCCATCTGGAAGACCATGCGGACCCCGTCGACGGTCTCCTCGTGACCCGTCGTCGTGATGGACAGGGTCGGCGGGATCAGCGTGACACCACCGGTCGAGGTCGTCTGCCCGAGCCCTGCGCCGACCTGCCCCTGCGGTCCGCGGGCGAGCGCCGCCCCGTACATGTAGGCGGCGCGACGGGCCATGGCGGTGCCCGCGTACACGTTCTCGGCGACCGCATGCTCGGTGAAGCCCTCGGGCGCGATGACGGGTACGCGCCCCGCGTCGACGTCCTCCTGCGTGGTGACACCCTTGACGCCGCCGAAGTGGTCGGCGTGCGAGTGGGTGTAGATCACGGCGGTGACCGGGCGCTCGCCTCGGTGCTCGCGATACAGGTCCAGCGCCGCCGCGGCCGGTTCCATCGACAGCAGCGGATCGATCACGATCACACCGGCGTCGCCCTCGACGAACGTGACGTTCGACAGGTCGAGACCACGCACCTGGTAGATGCCTTCGACGACCTCGAACAGGCCCTGTTCGGCGGAGAGTTGGGACTGCCGCCACAGGCTCGGGTTCACCGTGTCGGGGGCGTCACCCTTGAGGAAGGCATACGTGTCGTTGTCCCACACGACACGCCCGTCCTCCGCGGTGACGGCGTTCGGCGCACGCCGGGCGATCAAGCCCCGCCTCGCGTCCTCGAAGTCCTGGGTGTCGGAGAACGGGAGACGCTCACGAACCTCCGTCTGCTGGTGAGTGATGGACGGCTGCGCGGCCTTGGGTGTCGAAGTCATATCGACACATTCACACCTTTATGCCCCGAATGTGTGGCACGACGCGCACAACCAACCGTTGTGCCCGCGTGCCATGTTCGTTGTTTGATCCCGGCGGCCGCCGATGGCTTGGATGACTGCCATGCCAGACCAGGATCGCCTCTACGTCCACACACCCGAGTTCGCGCGCGTGGCCGAACGCATCGAGCACGTCACCATGCTGACGTCACGGCTGAACGTCCTGCCCTTCGACGACAAGGAGGCACGCGCGGTGCTGCTCTCCGACATCCTCGGCAAGCCGCTGCCCGACTCCGCCACCGTCTATCCGCCCTTCTACACGGACTTCGGGCTCCGCACCGAGTTCGGTGAGCACGTCTTCGTGAACCAGAGCTGCACGTTCCTCGACCAGGGCGGGATCACTCTGGGCGACGGCGTGCTGATCGGGCCGAAGACCAATCTGATCTCCGCCAACCACCCGATCCGCGCGTCCGAGCGCCCCGAGTACTACACCCGGGCACCCATCACCATCGGGGCGAACGCATGGCTCGGCGCGGCGGTGACGGTGCTGCCCGGTGTCACGATCGGCCGCGGTGCCGTGGTCGGCGCCGGCGCCGTGGTCACCAAGGACGTGCCACCCGACACCTTGGTGACCGGGCCCGCGGCGGCTGTGCGCAAGCGCTGGGACGACTGAGCCCGGCCGCCCCAGCGGTTCTACAGGTCCACGTTCAACAGGCCCACGCTCTAAAGGCCCACGTCGCGGCTGCGCATGTCCTCCAACGACTCGCGGCGTACGAGGAGTCGGGCGCGGCCGTCGCGGACGGCGACCACCGGCGGGCGGCCGACCGCGTTGTAGCCGGAGGCCATCGACAGGTGGTACGCGCCGGCCACCGGCACGGCGAGCAGGTCGCCCGCCCGCACGTCGTCGGGGAGCCGGGCATCGGGGGCCAGCACGTCACCGGCCTCGCAGTGCCGGCCGACGACCGTGACGGGGGCCGTGCCCGCACCGCACCGGCGGCCCACCAGGCGGGGCGCGTAACGCACTCCGTACAGCGCGGGCCTCGGGTTGTCGCTCATGCCGCCGTCGACCGCGACGAAGGTGCGGCCGCCGGTGCGCTTCACGGACACGACGCGGTACAGGGCGACTCCGGCGGGGCCCACGACGGCCCGCCCCGGCTCGACGAGCAGGCGCGGCACGGTCAGCCCGGCCGCCGCGCACGCCTCGGTCAGCTCGGCGCGGACCTTTCGGGCCAGGCGGGTGAGGTCCATGGCGGGCTCACCGGGACGGTAGGCGATGCCGTGGCCGCCTCCGATGTCCAGTTCCCGCAGCACCAGGCCGTGCTGCTCCTTCAGACGGGCCATCAGACCCACCATGCGGCGCACCGCCGCCAGGTACGGCTTGACGTCGGTGATCTGTGAGCCCAAGTGGCAGTGCAGACCCGTGAGTTGGAGTTGCGGCTGGTCGAGGATGCGGGCGATGGCGTGCTGGGCGTAGCCGTCACTGATGGACAGGCCGAACTTCTGGTCGTCGGTGCCGGTGCGGATCTTGTCGTGGCCGCCCGCGCTGATGCCGGGGACCACGCGGACCATCACCCGCTGGTGTCCTTCGGGGCCGACCGCCGCGGCGATCCGGGCGATCTCGGAGGGGCTGTCGATGACGATGCGGCCGACGCCGTACCACAGGGCCCGCTTCAGGTCGTGCGGCGTCTTGGCGTTGCCGTGCAGGACGATCCGGTCGGCGGGGAAGCCCGCGGCGACGGCGAGTTCCAGCTCACCGGCGGAGCACACGTCGAGCCCGAGCCCCTCGTCCGACACCCAGCGCGCCATGGCCCGGCACAGGAACGCCTTGGCCGCGTAGTGGACCTCGGCCTCCGGGAAGGCGTCCCGGTAGGTGCGGCAGCGGCGGCGGACCTCGCGCTCGTCGAGGACGTAGACCGGTGTGCCGTAGCGGCCCGCGACCTCGGCGAGCGACACACCGCCGACGGCCGCGTCGCCGGGGTGCGGTTCGGTGGTGGAGTGCGGCCACACCGACAGGTCCTCGGCGCTCGCGGTGGTGGGAACGGTTTCGTGAACGGTGGTCATGGTGTCGTCGCCCCTCAGCCGATCCAGTACGACAGCGGATCCACCGTGACGCGGGCGGCGCCGAGCGGCACGGTCATGTCGCGCAGAGCGGGCTCGGCCAGCCGAATCCATGGCTGGCCCGCGCCGAGGGTGGCCGCCAGCGCGCCCTCTGAGGTGAAGCCGACAGCCGTACGGTCACCGAGCGGGGTGCGGAACAGCCGGGCGGCGCACCCGAGCCGGCCCGGCCGGACGGGAACGTAGAGGGGCCGGGCCGGGAAGGGTTCGGAGGGTTCCGGGTCTTCGTCGCTCACGGGTTGTGCCATGGAGTGTCTCCTGGAGAGTCCGGTAGTGGTGGCTCACCAAGGACGCTAGGCGCCTCTCCCCCACCCTCGGCCCGTCCTGACGGGACGCTGACGAGACCGGCGTCGATGCTGACGCGCTGCTGACGGGCCCGGGTTCGGCACCCCTGACCAGGAGCCCTACCGCCCCTCCCACTCCGGTTTCCGCTTGTCCAGGAACGCCGCCACACCCTCCGCGAAGTCACGGCTGCCGTAGACGCGGGCGTACAGGTCCTCCGCGTGGCCGGGGGCCGAGGCGGCCAGGACGCGGCGGTCCGCCTCCTTCAGGGCGGCCAGGGTGAGCGGGGCGCATCGGGCGATGTCCGCCGTCAGCTCTACGACGTGTGTGTCCAGGTCGGCCGGGTCGAGGATGTCCGCCACGAATCCGGACTCGTACGCCTCCGTCGCCGTGATCAGCCGTCCGGCGAGGAGGGCCCGCAGGACGCGGGCGCGGCCGAGCCCCGCGTAGAGGCGGGACATCATGGCGGGGGAAAGGCAGTTGCCGAGGGTGCGGCCGATGGGGGCGCCGAAGACCGCGTCCGGGGTGCACAGCACCACGTCGCAGCAGCTCGCGAGCGCGCTGCCCGCGCCGACCGCCGGGCCTTCGACCGCGGCGACGAGGGGCATCCGCAGCCCCGCGAGCCGGTCGACGGCGAGCCCGACACGACGCTCGTACGCGACGCCGTCCTCGCCGCTCGCGAAGTCGCGGAACTCGCGGATGTCGGTGCCCGCCGCGAAGGCGCGCCCGCCCGCGCCGCGGAGCACGGTCAGCCGGATGCCGGGGTCCGCGTCGATCTCCTGGCAGGCGCGCTCCAGTTGGTCGTACATGCGCAGCGTCAGGGCGTTGCGCCGGTCCGGGTTGTTCAGGGTGAGGTGGGCCGCGTATGTGTCGGTTCCGGGGACCGCGTGGCGGGTCCAGGTGACGGTCCCGCCGACCTCGTCGTCGTTCGACATCAACTCGGTCTCCTTTCCCAGGAGTTCGTCGTTGTGCTCGCCGAGCACCGGCGGGTGACGGCGCAACGTCGCCGGGGTGCGGGCGAGTTTCACCGGGAAGCCGATGACGCGGCTGCGGCCGTCGACGGGGTGGTCGTACTCCTCGACCATGCCGCGGGCCCGCGCGTGCGGGTCGTGGTCGAGGATCTGCCCGTAGTCGAGGATCGGTCCCGCGGGGACCCCCGCGTCGAGGAGCTGGGCCACGCACTCCTCGGTGCTGGTCGCCGCAAGTCGGCCTTCGAGGAGGGCGATGAGTTCGGCGCGGTGGGCCATCCGGTCGGTGTTGGTGGCGAACCGTTCGTCGTCCGCGAGGTGGTGGAGGTCGAGGGCCTCGCACAGCCGCAGCCACAGCCGCTGGTTGTTGGCGGCGATGGTGGCGTGGCCGTCCTTGGTGCGGACGACCTGGTAGGGCGCGGACATGCGGTGCGCGGAGCCGAGGCGCTGCGGGGGCTCGCCACCGGCGAAGTACTCGACCGACTCCCACACCGACATCGCCAACACCGCTTCGTAGAGCGACGTTTCGAGGTACTGGCCCTCCCCCGTGCGCAGCCGGTGCACGTGCGCGGCGGCGATGCTCAGCGCGCAGAGCATGCCCGCGCCGAGGTCACCCACGGGCAGCCCGCACTTGACCGGCGGCCCGTCCGGGTCGCCGGTGACACTGACGGCGCCCGCCATGCCCTGCGCGATGAGGTCGTAGCCGGGCCGGTCGGCGTACGGGCCGTACTGGCCGAAGCCGGAGATCGACGCGTAGATGATGTCGGGCCGGACCGCGCGGACGGCTTCGTAGCCGACACCGAGGCGGTCGGTGACACCGGGCCGGAAGTTCTCCACGACGACGTCCGCGTCGGCGACAAGCCGGAAGAACTCGGCGCGGTCGGCGTCGGTGCGCAGATTGAGGGTGACACTGCGCTTGTTGCGGTTGAGGGCGTGGAAGGCGGGGGTGTCGCTGCCGGGGCGTGGCGTGCCCATGGAGGTGCGGGTCTGGTCGCCACCGTCGGGTGACTCGACCTTGATGACGTCCGCGCCGAGGTCGGCGAGCAGCATCGTGCAGTACGGGCCCGCCATGACCTGCGTGAGGTCGAGGACGCGGACGCCGTCCAGCGCGCCTGCGGTGCCGGTCATCGCAAGGCCTCCCGGATCAGCTGGAGCGGGTGCACCGCCGTGCGCTCCGTGCCGTGGTGGATCTGCTGGCGGCAGGAGACACCGGTGGCGGCGACGATGGTGTCCTCCGCCTCGGCCCGGACCGCGGGGAAGAGCCGGTCCTCGCCGACCGCCATGGATGTGTCGTAGTGCTCGGCCTCGAAGCCGAAGGAGCCCGCCATCCCGCAGCATCCTGCGTCGAGTTCGACGACCTCGGCGCCCGGGATGCGCTGGAGCAGCGCGACGGTGGCGGCGGTGCCGACCTCGGCCTTCTGGTGGCAGTGTCCGTGGAAGAGGACGCGGCGGCCCGCGGGCCCCACGTCGTCCCGCAGCTGGAGCCTGCCGTCGTCGATGGCCTCGGTGAGCAGCTCCTCCAGTTGCTTGACCCGTCCGGACACGTCGGCGACGGCCGGGTCGCCGGGCAGCAGGGCGCGGTGTTCGTCGCGCAGGGTCAGCAGGCAGGAGGGTTCGCAGCCGACGATGGGGCCGTCCCCCGAGTCCGCGAGGCGGTGCACGAGATCGCCTGCCTGTGCCTTCGCCTGGTCGAGCAGGCCCTTGGAGAAGGCGGCGCGGCCGCAGCAGCCGCCGCTCTCCAACTGCACCTGCCAGCCTGCCCGTTCGAGGAGTTCGACGGCGGCGCGGCCGACGTCCGGGTCGGTGTAGGTGGTGAAGGAGTCGGCGAGGAGGGTGACGGTGCCCTGGCTGCCCGCCACCGTCCCCGGCCTGCGCCGGAACCACGTCACGAGGTTGCGGCGGGCGAACACGGGCAGCGGCCGGGCGCTGGCGATGCCGAGTCCCCGCTCCAACAGCCGCCTCGGCAAAGGCAGGTTGGAGATCGGGGCGGTCGCCGAACCGAGCCGGTTGAGGCGGCGGATGGCGCCGAACACCCGCGACCGCAGCGGCGTGCCGTGCCGTTCGTGGTGGTGGGCCAGGGTCTCGGCCTTGAGGGACGCCATGTCGACGCCGAGGGGGCACTCGCTCTTGCAGGCCTTGCACATCAGGCACAGGTCGAGGACCTCGTGCAGCCCCTCGTCGCCGAGCGCCGCCTTGGGGTCGGGCTCGGAGAGCGCCTTGACCAGTGCGTTCGCCCGGCCGCGCGTGGAGTCGTGTTCGTGCTTGGTGACCATGTACGAGGGGCACATGGCGCCCGCGTCGCTCTTGCGGCACAGGCCGATGTTCATGCACCGGTCGGCGGCGCCGCGCATGTCACCGCCCCCGACGACCTCGAAGTCGAGGTGGGTACGCAGGCGTGGCGCGGGCGGCAGCGCCGCGTCGCGGAGGTGTTCGGTCATCGCCGGGGCGTCGACGATCTTCCCGGGGTTCAGCCGGTTCTCCGGGTCGAAGAGGCCCTTGACCTCGCGCATCGCCTCGTACAGGTCGTCGCCGTAGAGTTCGCGGTTGAACTCGCTGCGGGCCAGGCCGTCGCCGTGCTCGCTGGAGTTGACGCCGTCGTACTCCCGGACGAGCTCCTTGATCTCCTCGGCGACCGCCCGCATCGTCTTGACCTGGGCGGGGTCGGCGACGTCGACGAAGGGCCTGATGTGCAGGCAGCCGACCGAACAGTGGCCGTAGAACCCGGCGTCGAGGCCGTGCCGGTCCAGGACCTGTTTGAAGCGGCGGGTGTACGCGGCGAGGTCTCGCGGGTCCACCGCGGTGTCCTCGATGAAGGCCAGCGGTCGCCGGGTGCCCTCGCTCGCCGCCATCAGCAGTCCGAGGCTGGACTTGCGGACCTTGAGCAGCCCGGACTGCTGGGCCGGGGTGACGGCCTGGAGCGTGTGGTAGCCGTGGCCGTGCCGCTTCCAGAGGCCGGTCAACTCCTGGAGGCGGCCCGTGAGTTCGGCCTCGTCGTCGCCGGTGAAGCTGACGAAGAGCAGGGCCTCCGGGTCGCCTTCGAGGATGTTTCCGAGCGAGGCGTACTCGATCTTCTGCCGGGAGAGGTCGAGGATCGTCCGGTCCATCATCTCGACGGCGGCCGGATCGAGCCCGAGGGCGTCCTCGGTGGCCTCGATGGCTCCGGCGACCGAGGTGAAGTGGCCGACAGCGATGACCGTGCGGGCCGGTTTGGGCACGAGGTCGACCAGGGCGCGGGTGGCGACGACGAGGGTACCCTCCGAGCCGACGACGAACTTCGCGAGGTCGAAGGGGGCGTCGCCGCCGGTGTCGGCCAGTCGGTCCAGGCGGTAGCCGCCGGAGCGGCGCCAGTAGGCGGGGAAGTCCGTGGCGATGGAGGCGGCGTGCGCGTCCACGATCCTGGGGAGCTCGCGGTAGAGCCGCCCCTCCAGGGTGTCGAGTCCGGCGCGGCGGGCGCGCTCCGCCTCGTCGACGGGGGCGAGGCGGGCCGTGGTGCCGTCCGAGAGGACGACGTCCAGCTCCCGTACGTGGTCGATGGTCATGCCGTAGCGGATCGAGCCACTGCCCGCCGAATTGTTGCCCGCCATGCCGCCGATGGTGGCGCGGTTGCTGGTGGAGGTGTCGGGGCCGAACATCAGGCCGTGTGCTGCGGCGGCCCGGTTCAACTGGTCCTGGACGACGCCGGGTTCGACGAGTGCGGTGCGTGCGTCGGCGTCGAGTTCGAGGATGCGGTGCATGTGCCGGGAGAGGTCGAGGACGAGCCCGGGGCCCACGGTCTGCCCGGCCAGGCTGGTCCCGGCACCCCGGGGCACCAGCGGCACACCGTGCTCGGCGGCGGCCACGACCGCGGCCCGTACGTCGTCGGCGTGGCGGGGGAAGACGACGCCCTGCGGTTCGATGGCGTACATGCTGGCGTCGCGGGAGAACAGGTGCCGGGTGTAGTCGTCGAAGGCGACCTCGCCGTCGAGCTCGCGGCGCAGTGCGGCTTCCAGGTCGCGGGCGGCGGTGCGGACTTCGCTGGGGACCTCGCTGGGGACTTCGCTGGGGGCCGTCATCGCAGCACGTCCAGCGCCGCTTCGAGGCCACCCCGTTGGACCGGCACCCCCGCGAGTTCCAGGCCCATCTGCACTCCGGCGAGCGTGCCCGCGAGGGTCAGGTCGTTGAAGTGGCCGAGGTGGCCGATGCGGAAGACACGGCCCGCGAGTTTTCCGAGGCCCGAGCCGAGTGACATGTCGAAGCGCTCCAGGATGATCTTGCGGAGCTTGTCGGCGTCGTGTCCTTCGGGCATCAGGACGGCGGTGAGCGAGCCCGAGTGCTCGCGCTCGTCGGCGCACAGCACCTCGAGCCCCCAGCCCCGCACCGCGGCGCGGGTGGCGGCGGCATGCCGGGTGTGCCGGGCGAAGACGTTCGTCAGCCCCTCCTCCTCCAGCATCCGCAGCGCCTCGTCCAGGCCGTAGAGGAGGTTGGTGGCCGGGGTGTACGGGAAGGCGCCCTTGGCGTTGGCGTCGATGATCGGCTGCCAGCGCCAGAAGGAGCCGGGAAGCCGGGCGGTGCGGGAGGCGGCGAGGGCCTTGTCGCTCACGGCGTTGAAGCTGAGGCCGGGCGGCAGCATCAGCCCCTTCTGCGAGCCGGCGACGGTGACATCGACGCCCCACTCGTCGTGCCGGTAGTCGATGGAGCCCAGCGAGGAGATGGTGTCGACGAGCAGCAGGGCCGGGTGGCCCGCGGCGTCGATGGCCGCACGTAGCTCGGGGATGCGGCTGGTGACACCGGTCGATGTCTCGTTGTGGACGACGCAGACCGCCTTGATGCGGTGGTCGGTGTCCGCGGCGAGCCGTTCGGCGAGCGCCTCCGGGTCCGCGCCGTGCCGCCAGTCACCAGGGATGGCGTCGGTGTCGGCGTCGAGGCCCAGGCCGCGGGCCATCTCGCGCCAGAGCACCGCGAAGTGCCCGGTCTCGAAGGACAGCACACGGTCACCGGGGCTGAGGGTGTTGACCAGTGCGGCCTCCCAGGCACCGGTACCGGATGCCGGGTAGACGACGACGGGCCCGGAGGTGCCGAACACCGGCTTCAGGGCGGCGAGCAGACGCTTCGTCAGCTCGGCGAACTCCGGGCCGCGGTGGTCGATGGTGGGCGCCGCCATGGCGCGCAGGACCCGGTCGGGGACGTTGGTGGGGCCGGGGATCTGCAAGAAGTGGCGGCCGGTGCGGAGCGTCATGCGGTCGACTCCTCAAGGGTGTTGTGCCGTGAGGCGGCACGCCGTACCGTTGAGCGGCACATGGAGCGTAGGCTTCCCGTCGCCGACGCGTCAACGGCCGCGCACGGCTCGCCGGGCGCGCAACCAACACCCGCCCACAGGAAACCGGTTGGGATCAACGGATGCGTGAGGACTCGCGATGATGCAGAACGTGGCCAACACCCTGCGGGCGCTCGAGGAAGTGGCCGCCCGGCAGCCCGTCGGCGTCGCCGACCTGGCCAGGGCCCTCGACCTGCCGAAGAGCTCGGTGCAGCGCTCGCTCGTCACGCTGCACACCACGGGCTGGATCCGCCCGGCCGGCGGCACCCCCACCCGCTGGGTGGTGACCACCAAGGCACTGCACGTCGGACGGCACGCGACGGACGAGCTGGGGCTGCGCGACGCGGCGCTCCCAGTGATGGAGGAGCTGCGCCGACGCACCGACGAGACGGTCCACTTGGCGGTCCGTGAGGGCGGGAAGGTGCTGCTGGTCGAGCGCCTGCAGACGACCAAGGCGGTGCGCATCATCCTGCCGCTCGGCCAGGACCTGCCGATGCACGCCTCGGCCAACGGCAAGGCGGTGCTCGCCGCCGACCCCGACGAAGCGGTCGAGCGCTACCTCGACGAGGGCCTCCCGCGCTACACCGGCACCACCGTCACCGACCGGGAGCAACTCCTGGCGGAGGTACGGGAGATCCGGGCGCGCGGCTACGCGACGAACTCCGGTGAGTGGCGTGCGGACGTGTCGGCGGTGGCCTCGGCCGTGCTCGGCGCGGAGGGCCTGCCGGTGGCCAGCGTCAGCGTCAATGTGCCGACGAGCCGGATGACCGAGGACGCGGCCGCCACCTTCGGTGACCTGGTCCAGGAGGCGGCGCGACACATCAGCGCCCGAATCTCCTGAAGCGCAAGGTGTCTTGACGCGCCATCAGAGGCCTTCCATACTCTCGCCCCAACCCGAAACGCAGATTCCGGATTCCGGAACGTCCTGAATGTGTGGTGACCACCGACCGAAGGCGAGGAAGCCTCGTGTCAGATCAAGTCATCTCCATCATCGGCCTCGTGCTCGTGTTCCTGATCGCAACCTTCTCCAAGGTGCACATGGGCGTGATCGCCGTCGTCGCCGCGTTCATCGTCGGCACGGCCATCGCCGGTGAGTCGGCGGACGAGCTTTTCGCCGGCTTTCCCGGCGATCTGTTCGTGGTGCTCGTCGGCGTCACGCTACTGTTCGCGATCGCCAAGAACAACGGGACCGTGGACTGGCTCGTCCAGGCCTCGACCCGTGCCGTGCGCGGCAGGATCGCCCTCATCCCGTGGGTGATGTTCCTGATCACCGGGGCGCTCACGGCCTCCGGTGCGGTCGTTCCCGGCGCGGTGGGCATCATGGCACCCATCGGCATGGGCTTCGCCGTGCGCCACAAGATCAACCCGGTCCTGATGGGCCTGCTCATCATCAACGGTGCCAGCGCCGGCGGCTTCTCGCCGATCAGTATCTTCGGCACCATCACCAACGGCGTGGTGCAGCGGGAGGACCTGCCCGGCAGCGAGGGCCTGCTCTTCCTGACCTCGTTCCTCTTCAACCTGGCGCTGAGCGTGATCGTCTTCTTCCTGTTCGGCGGCCGGGGGCTCCTTGGGCGGCGGGCGGAGATTCCTGCCGGTGCGTCCGGCGGCGGAGGGAACTCAGCCGAGGACACCACGGGCGGCGGCGCCCCCGCCGCGCCTGTCCCGGCCCCGGCGGGCGAGCGCGTACCGGCGTCGGCCCCGGCGGGCGGGCAGATGGTGGCACCGGCGGCCGCCCCGCCGAAACCCCGGCCGTCCGGCACCGGCACCGGATCCGGCACCGACACCGACACCGACACCGACACCGAGGAGATCCACCGCCTCACCCCCGTGCGCGCGCTCACCGTGCTCGGAGTCATCAGCCTGGCCGTCGGCTCCCTCGCCTTCGACCTCGACGTGGGCCTGATGGCCTTCGTGGTCTCGGCCGTCCTGTGCCTCGTCTCCCCCGCCTCCGCGAAGGGAGCCGTAGAGCGCTGCGCCTGGCCGACCGTCCTGCTGGTGTGCGGCATCGTGATGTACGTCAGCCTGATGGACAGGATGGGCACCATCAAATGGGCCGGCGAGAGCGTCAGCGACCTCGGCACACCCCTGGTGTCGGCGCTGCTGATCTGCGTGATCGGCGGCGTGGTGTCCGCGTTCGCCTCCACGACCGGCATCCTCGGCGCCCTCATCCCGCTGGCCGTCCCGTTCCTCGCAGGGGGCGAGATCGGCGCGATCGGCATGATCAGCGCCCTGGCCATCTCGTCGTCCGTGGTGGACTCCTCACCGTTCTCCACCAGTGGTGCGCTGACCGTGGCCAGCTCACCGGAGGACATGCGGGACACCGTCTTCCGGCGGCTGATGGCATGGGGCCTGAGCATGACCCTGATCGCCCCGCTCGCGACCTGGGTCATCCTCGTCATCCCCGGCCAGCTGTGACGGCGCGGCGGCCGGGACCGTTCAGCGGGTCAATTGCCGCAGGGCGACGTTGAGTTCGAGGACGTTGACCCGCGGCTCCCCCATGAACCCGAGGTCCCGGCCGTCCTTGTGCGCGTCGACGAGCTTCTGGACCCGCGCGACGGAGAGGTGGTTGCGCTCCGCGATCCGGTGCACCTGGAGGTCGGCGTACTCGGGGGAGATCGCCGGGTCGAGGCCCGACCCCGAGGAGGTGACGGCGTCGGCCGGGATGTCGGAGGCCTTCACCTTGTACGTCGCCGTGGAGTTGTCCTCGACGACGGCGGCCTTGGCGGACTCGACCTGCTCGACCAGCTCCTTGTTGTCACCGGCGAGATTGGTGGCGCCGGAGAGGATCAGCTTGTACTGGGTGTTCACGCTGTTCTCGCCGAGGCCGTTCGAGGGCCGGGGCTGGAACCACTTGAGGTCGGGCTTGCCGTCCTTGGTGAGGTACGTCTGGCCGATGAGGGAGGAGCCGACGACCTTGCCCTCGGAGGTGATCTCCGAGCCGTTGGCCTTGTCGTGGAAGGCCACTTGGGCGACGCCGGTCACCGCGAGCGGGTAGAGCACACCGCACACGACGGTCAGGACGAGCAGGGCGCGCAGCCCCGCCCACAGCAACCGGCCCGTGTTTCCTACGGAGTTGTTCATGGCCTTAACCGATTCCAGGGATGAGGGAGATGAGGAGGTCGATGAGCTTGATTCCGATGAAGGGCGCGACGAGCCCGCCCAGGCCGTAGATCCCGAGGTTGCGGCGCAGCAGCCTGTCGGCGCTCACCGGCCGGTACTGGACGCCCTTCAGGGCGAGCGGTACGAGCGCGATGATGATGATCGCGTTGAAGACGACCGCGGAGAGGATCGCGGAGTCGGGGCTGGACAGCCGCATGATGTTGAGCTTGTCCAGGCCGGGGTAGACCGCCGCGAACAGCGCCGGGATGATCGCGAAGTACTTCGCGACGTCATTGGCGATCGAGAAGGTCGTCAACGCGCCCCGGGTGATGAGGAGTTGCTTGCCGATCTCGACGATCTCGATGAGCTTGGTCGGGTTCGAGTCGAGGTCGACCATGTTGCCGGCCTCCTTCGCGGCCGACGTACCGGTGTTCATCGCGACACCCACGTCGGCCTGCGCGAGGGCGGGCGCGTCGTTGGTGCCGTCACCGGTCATCGCGACGAGCTTGCCGCCCGCCTGCTCCCGCTTGATGAGGGCCATCTTGTCCTCGGGCGTGGCCTCCGCGAGGAAGTCGTCGACGCCCGCCTCCTCGGCGATCGCCTTGGCGGTCAGCGGATTGTCGCCCGTGATCATCACGGTCTTGATGCCCATGCGGCGCAGCTCGACGAACCGCTCGCGCATGCCGTCCTTGACGACGTCCTTGAGGTGGATGACACCGAGGACGCGGGCGCCTTCGGTGTCCTCGACCGCCACGAGCAGTGGTGTGCCGCCGGCCTCGGAGATCCGGTCGGCGAGGGTGTCGGCGTCCTCGGCGATGCGGCCGCCCCGCTCCTTCACCCAGGCGATGACCGAACCGGCAGCGCCCTTACGAATCTTGCGCCCGTCCACGTCGACGCCCGACATCCGGGTCTGGGCGGTGAACTCGATCCATTCGGCGCCGGTCAGTTCCCCCTGGTGCCGTTCGCGCAGCCCGTACTTCTCCTTGGCGAGGACCACGACGGAGCGGCCCTCGGGTGTCTCGTCGGACAGTGAGGAGAGTTGCGCGGCGTCGGCGACCTCGGCCTCCGTGGTGCCGCGTACCGGTACGAACTCGGCGGCCTGGCGGTTGCCGAGGGTGATGGTGCCGGTCTTGTCGAGCAGCAGCGTGGACACGTCGCCGGCGGCCTCGACGGCCCTGCCGGACATGGCGAGTACGTTGCGCTGGACCAGGCGGTCCATGCCCGCGATGCCGATCGCGGAGAGCAGTGCGCCGATGGTGGTCGGGATCAGACACACGAGCAGGGCCACGAGCACGACCATGGTGAGGTGTGTGCCCGCGTAGTCGGCGAACGGCGGCAGGGTGGCGACCGCCAGCAGGAAGACGATGGTCAGCGAGGCCAGCAGGATGTTGAGGGCGATCTCGTTGGGCGTCTTCTGCCGGGCGGCGCCCTCGACCAGGTTGATCATGCGGTCGATGAACGTCTCGCCGGGCTTCGTCGTGACCTTGACGACGATGCGGTCGGACAGCACCTTCGTACCGCCGGTGACCGCGCACCGGTCGCCGCCGGACTCGCGGATGACCGGGGCGGACTCGCCGGTGATGGCGGATTCGTCGACGGAGGCCACGCCCTCGACGACGTCACCGTCGCCGGGGATGATGTCGCCCGCCTCGCAGACGACGAGGTCGCCGATCCGCAGCTCCGTGCCGGGGACCCGCTCCTCGCGCTCCCCCGTCAGGCGCCGTGCCACGGTGTCGGTCTTCGCCTTGCGCAGCGTGTCGGCCTGCGCCTTGCCGCGGCCCTCGGCGACGGCCTCCGCCAGGTTCGCGAAGATCACCGTCAGCCACAGCCAGGCGCTGATCGTCCAGCCGAACCAGTCGGAGGGGTGCAGACAGGAGAACACCGTCGTCAGCACGGACCCGATCAGCACCACGAACATCACGGGCGCCTTGACCATGACGCGCGGGTCGAGCTTGCGGCAGGCGTCGGGCAGCGACTTCAGCAGCTGCTTGGGGTCGAACAGGCCCCCGCCGACCTTGCCGCCGCCGGGCCCGGTCCCGGTGGGCGTGTGGCCGGTGGGCGCGTCCGGGTGGGGCGCCTTGGTGGGTGTGGCAGTGGACATCGCGTCCTCGGAATTCTCGGAACGTTCAGTAGATGCGGTAGATGCGGAACGTGCGCTACGTACGGTCATGACGCGAGCCCTTCCGCGAGCGGGCCGAGCGCGAGCGCCGGGAAGTACGTCAGGCCGGTGATGATCAGGAGCGTGCCGACCAGCAGCCCCGTGAACAGCGGCTTGTTGGTGCGCAGGGTGCCCGCCGTGGCGGGGATCGGCCGCTGCTCGGCGAGCGAGCCGGCGAGCGCGAGCACGAACACCATCGGCAGGAAGCGGCCGAGCAGCATCGCGAGGCCGATCGTGGTGTTGAACCACTGGGTGTCGGCGGACAGGCCCGCGAAGGCGGAGCCGTTGTTGTTGGCTCCGGACGTGTACGCGTAGAGGATCTCGGAGAAGCCGTGCGCGCCGGGGTTGAGCATGGAGTTCGGCGGGGTCGGCAGGGCCATGGCGCAGGCCGTGAAGGTCAGCACGAGGGCCGGGGTGACGAGGATGTAGCAGGCCGCGAACTTGATCTCGCGGGTGCCGATCTTCTTGCCGAGGTACTCGGGCGTGCGGCCCACCATCAGGCCGGCGATGAACACCGCGATGATCGCCATGATCAGCATGCCGTAGAGGCCGGATCCGGTGCCGCCGGGCGCGATCTCGCCGAGCTGCATGCCGAGCAGGTTGAGGCCGCCGCCGAGCCCGGTGTTGGAGGAGTGGAAGGAGTTCACCGCGCCGGTCGAGGTGAGCGTCGTGGCGACCGAGAAGATCGCCGATCCGCCGATGCCGAAGCGGCTCTCCTTGCCCTCCATCGCGCCGCCCGCGATGTCGAAGGCCGGGCCGTGGTGGGCGAACTCGGTCCACATCATCAGCGCGGTGAAGCCGACCCAGATGGTCGCCATCGTGGCGAGGATCGCGTACCCCTGCTTGACCGAGCCGACCATGGTGCCGAAGGTGCGGGTCAGGGCGAACGGGATGAGCAGGATCAGGAAGACCTCGAAGAGGTTCGAGAACGCGGTGGGGTTCTCGAAGGGGTGCGCGGAGTTGGCGTTGAAGTAGCCGCCGCCGTTGGTGCCCAGCTCCTTGATGACCTCCTGGGAGGCGACGGCGCCGCCGTTCCACTGCTGCGAGCCGCCCATGAACTGCCCGACCGAGTGGATGCCGGAGAAGTTCTGGATGGCACCGCAGGCGACGAGGACGAGCGCGCCGACGACGGCGATCGGGACCAGAATGCGGATGACACCGCGCACCAGGTCGGCCCAGAAGTTGCCCAGTTCACCGGTCCGAGAGCGGGCGAAGCCGCGTACGAGGGCGACCGCCACGGCGATCCCCACGGCCGCCGAGACGAAGTTCTGCACGGCCAGTCCGGCGGTCTGCACGACGTGGCCCATGGCCTGTTCGCCGTAGTACGACTGCCAGTTGGTGTTGGAGACGAAGGAGGCCGCCGTGTTGAAGGCCTGGTCCGGGTCGATCGAGGCGAAGCCGAGCGAGCCGGGGAGGCTGCCCTGGAGTCGCTGCAGCAGGTAGAGGAACAGGACGCTCACGGCGGAGAAGGCGAGGACGCCGCGCAGATAGGCGGTCCAGCGCATCTCGGTGTCGGGGTCGGCGCCGATGCCCTTGTAGATCCACTTCTCGACCAGCAGGTGCCTGCCGGAGGAGTAGACCCGGGCCATGTGGTCGCCGAGGGGCCGGTACGCCAGTGCCAGCGCCGCTATGAGCGCGAGGAGCTGGAGCACTCCGGCGAGTTCGGGGCTCATATCTGTGCTCAGAACCTCTCCGGGTAGATGAGGGCGAGGACGAGATAGCCCAGGAGGGCGACGGCCACGACGAGGCCGACAATGTTCTCGGCGGTCACAGCTTGGTCACCCCCTTGGCGACGAGTGCCACCAGCGCGAAGACCGCGATCGTGGTGACGACGAAGGCCACGTCGGCCATCGTGAGCTCCCTGAGTCAAGTTCTTGGCTTGGATCTGACACTCAGAGGAAACCCCCGGTCAGGGCCGGTTTCGGGATCCGTTGACGGCTCCCATACGGCGCCGCGTGCGCCCTTGACGGGTCTCTTACGGCGCGGGGTGGCGGGCGGCGGTCGTGGAACGGTTCCGGGAGTGTCCGGGAGCTGTCACATTCGGCGCCCGGACCTGGTTCGCGGGGACCGGCAGGCGCATCGTCGACATGTGGGGGCAGCCCTCAAGGACCGCCCCACCGGCCGACCCGGAGGTTCGCCATGTGTTTCCACCGCCCCGCCTGCCCGAACCCCGAGCACGTCGTCGCCGCCCACCCCGAGCAGGGCTGGAGCCTGCGCTGCGACGGCACGATCGTCTTCGACGACACCGGTGAGCTGCGGCCCGACGGGGGCGTCGTGGCCCCGCACCGGTCGTGCCCGGCCCCGGTGAGCGGGCTGGCCGTCGCGGCCTGAGGACGTCGGCGTCAGGACAGCTTGAACCGCAGCCGGCAGATCACCGCGTCGGTGTCCCGGCGCACGGCGTGCGCGACGACGGCGCCCCGCTGGTTCTGCAGGAGCCGCTGCCAGGCCCGGCCCGGTTCGGTCTCCGGGACGAGCACGGTCACGCGGGTGCCGGGCTCCGCGGCCTCGCGTACGTACGCGGCGACGGGCCTGCCGAGGGTGCGCCGCTCGGAGGGCAGCGGGACGAGCTCGACGCCCGGGTTCCACAGCGCCCAGTCACGGACGAGCGCCTCACTCGCGGCCCGGTCCTCCGGATCGGCGTGCACGACCGTGACGGCGCGCACCTCGTCTCCCAGGGAGTTCGCGGCGGTCAGCGCCTCGCTGGTGAGCCGGGAGATGCCGGAGACCGGCACGATGACGAGCGAGCGGGCGTGTGTCGGGCACTGCGGGACGCGGCCGAGTCCGAGCCGTTCGCCGATCCGGTCGTACGCGCGGTGCACGGCCCTGAACGCGAGGACGAGCAGCGGCAGCGCGATCACGATCAGCCAGGCGCCGTCGTGGAATTTGGTGGCCGTCACGACGATCGCGGACACACCGGTGAGCAGGGCGCCCGCCCCGTTCAGGAGCATCTTTCCGAGGGCTCCCGGTACCCCGCGCCAATGGATCACCATGCCGGTCTGCGCGATGGTGAAGCCGACGAAGACGCCGATGGCGAAGAGCGGCACGAGGGTGTTGGTGTCACCGCCGGAGAGGACCAGCAGCGCGGCCGAGACACCGGCGAGAGCGAGGACCCCGTGCCGGTGGACCTGGCGGTCGGCCTTGAGGGCGAAGACATGCGGCAGGTAGTTGTCCCGGGCGAGCAGCCCCAGCAGCACCGGCAGGCCGCCGAACGACGTGTTCGCGGACACGGCCAGCAGGATCGTCGTCGCGAACTGCACGACGTAGAACGCCCAGTTGTGGCCGAGGGACGCGTCCGCGAGCTGGGCGAGAACCGTGACGCCCGCCACCGGCTGGAGGTGGAAGCGGGCGATGAGCACGGAGAGCCCGATGAGCATGACGCCGAGCACCGCACCGAGCGCCACCTCGGCATGCTGGGCGCGACGAGCGCGCGGAGTGCGGAACTGCGGCACCGCGTTGGCGATGGCCTCGACGCCGGTCAGCGCGGAGCATCCGGAGGCGAAGGCCTTCAGCAGGAGCAGCGCGCCGACGGTGGTCGCGTCGTCGGCGAGGGCGGAGGCATGGCCCGCCGCGGCCTGTGTGGAGACGGGGGCGTCGCGGAACAGGCCGACGCCTATCAGGACCAGGATCGACACGACGAAGACCGCCGTCGGCGCGATGAAGGCGCGCGCCGAGTCGACGATGCCGCGCAGGTTCACGGCGGTGATCACCGCGAGCACGGCCAGGCAGATCCACAGCCGGTCGCCGTACAGCTCCGGAAAGGCCGAGGTCAGGGCGGCCACCCCGGCCGTGACGGCGACGGCGACGTTCAGCACGTAGTCGAGGACGAGGGAGGCGGCGGCCACCAGGCTGGTCCGGGTACCCAGGTGCTTCTTGGCGACGGCGTACGATCCGCCGCCGTCCGGGAACGCGGCGACGACCTGCCGGTACGACGCGACGAGCACCGCGAGCAGCGCGGCGATCGCGAGCGTGACCGGGAGGGTGAGTCCGAGGCCGTGGGCGCCGGCGGCGGCCAGCACCAGAACGATCGCCTCCGGGCCGTAGGCGACGGAGGCCATGGCGTCGAGCGAGAGCGCGGCGAGCCCGGTCAGGGCGGTGAGGCGGTGCCGCTCGGTGTCCGCGGGATCAGGGGGTTCCTCGGCGGTGCTGGTGTCCTCGGGTCGAGTGGCCTGGGTCGTCATGGGAGTCCTGCTCACGGTCGGGGGCGGTGGCCCGGTGGAACGGTTCGGCCAGGTTGTGCCCCCCGGGCGGCCAAGGCCGCTGTTCCTGGCGGGATCTTCGCGATCGTTGCGCGCACCTTGACGCGTCGTTGACGACCGTTCGGCGCGCCTCGTCAAGAAGGTGTACGGAAAGGCGTTCGGGCCGCATCAAGAAGACGAGCGGCACGGGATCGGCTGCCTAGCGTCCCCGGTATGGCAGACATCTTCAGCGCGGCGGGCACGTCGGGCGCACGGGACGAACAGTGGGCCGGCGAGGCGCGCAGCGCCGTGCGGTGCGGGGCGGTGCTGAGCGCGCTGCTGCTCGGAGTGGACACACTGTCGGGCCAACTCACCCTGTGGCGCTGCGCGTTGTGGCTCGGACTCGGAGCGCTGCTCACCGTGGTACTGCTGCCCGCCCGGGTCACCGCCACCGCGGACCGGCTCACGGCGCGCGGCCTGTGGCGTGCGCGCACGGTGCGTACGGACCTGCTGGTGTCCGTGCGCTGTGTGGGCGGCGTCGCCCAGCGGCTGGTGCTGCGCGACCGGTTGGGCGGCCGGGTGGAGATCGATCCTCAGGTCCTCGTGGCCAACCCGCCGCTGTGGCTCCTCCTCGACGACGCCGCCCGTGCCTCGGAGCGGCGCGGACTCCTGCTGTGCGGGACGACCGCGCTGCGCACGCTGGCGCGCCGGGTGGACGGGGAGCTGGCGCAATCGGTGTTCCGGATCTCCGGACTCCGCTGAGCGGCGTCCTTCCCCGCGCGCGTGCTGCGACGTCAGCCGGGCGACCCGCTCATGCCCAGACGGCCGCCGCGAGCGCCGCGCCCGTGAAAGCGGCGCCGAGTCCTGCCACGACGCTGCAGACGACGTTGACCGCGGCGTAGAAGCGCGCCCCGCTCTCGGCGAGCCGCAGGGTCTCGTACGAGAACGTGGAGTACGTGGTCAACGCCCCGCACAGGCCGGTGCCGAGCAGCAGCTGCACCTGGGAGGAGGCGCCGCCCGCGGCGACGGCGCCGGTGACCAGGCCGAGGATCAGGGAGCCCGTCACGTTGACGGCGAAGGTGCCCCAGGGGAAGACCGTGTCGTGGCGGGACTGGACGGTGCGGTCCGTGAGGTAGCGCAGCGGGGCGCCGACCATCGCGCCCGCGATCACCAACAGCCAGTTCACGCCACGCCCCCGTCCTTCGCCGCGCGCCCCACACGGCGGATGACCAGGCGGGTCAGGTGCGCCGCGGTCCACACCGACGCGAGCGCCACGCACACCGTCAGGGCCAGATAGCCGAGGGCGGTGCGCGGGTGTCCTCCGTCGATCAGGGTCTGGATGTCCACGGCGTACGTGGAGAAGGTCGTGAAGCCGCCGAGGACGCCGGTGCCGAAGAACGGCCGGACGAGGCGGTGCGCCGCCCAGACGTCGCTGATGACGACCATGAAGATGCCGATGACGGCGCAGCCGATCGCGTTGACGACGAGGGTCGTCCAGGGGAAGGCGCCGGCCGCGGTGGGCCACAGCAGGGCGGCGCCGTAGCGGGCGCTCGCGCCGACCGCGCCGCCCAGCGAGACCACCGCGATCACGGGCCCCTGCCCCCGCCATGCGGACGGTCGCGGGGCGGGAGCGCGCAGGTCCACGTCCGGGTCGACGGGTTCGTTCAGCATCGGGGTGCGGGCCTCTCCCACGTACGTCTCCTACTCGCCGGGCACAGGTTACGGGTGTGCGTCGTCGCAAGTAGGGACCGTTGGCGGCTACCGTGCCGCGGTTGGAGGACGGCGGGCCCCACCGCCGCGCGGTGATCGCGAACACCGCCGAAAAAATCTTACCTCGCGCCGCGCCGGGCCACCGTCCGAGGGCCCGGCGGGAGACCGCCCCGGCGATCGGCCCGCACCGTTTCGCAGATTGCCGGACGCACGACACTACGACGTCGCCAAAAGCGGGCATCACCGTAGTGGCCCCATACCGCTCCCTCCCCTCGCCCTGCGCTGTGCGCGCCCCGAAAGGACGGCTCAAGCGTGGCCACTCCCCCTCCCCCTGTCCTGCGGCCTGCCCCGCGACGCCGACTCCCCGTACGGAAATGGATTGCGCTCGTTCCGCTCCTTCTGGTCGCCGGGTGGGTGGCCTGGAACTGGCCCGTGTTCGTCTCGGGGCTCGCGCAGTTGCGCGGCGCGGACCCCGGGTGGTTGCTGGCCGCCGCGGTGATCACGGTCGCGTGCTGGGTGCCGGTGTGTCTGCTGCGGCAGGGCGCGGTGCTCGAACCGCTGCCCGCGGGGCGGCTGTTCGCCTCGCAGGTCGCCGCGGGTTCCGCCAATCACCTGCTGCCCGCGGGCCTCGGGGCGCACGTGGTGACGCTGCGCTTCATGCGCTCGTGCGGGATATCGGCGACCCGCGCCTGCGCCGCGCTCGCGCTGTACTCGCTGGCGCAGCCCATCGGCCGGTACGGACTGCTGATCGCGCTGATGGCGGCCTCGCCGGACACGCTGCCGCTGGGCGGCCTCATGCCGGCGGAGCGGGGCGGCCTGGCGGTGCTGCTGCTCGTCGCGGCGGTCGCCGTCGCGGCGGGCGTGCTGTGGTGGGTGCGGCCGCTGCGCGGGGCCGTGAGGGACTTCCTGGCCACCGCGCTGACCGATGTGCGGGCCCTGCACGCCCGGCCCGCCCGTGCGCTCGCCCTGTGGTGCGGGGCGGTCGGCTTTCCCGCGCTGCAGGCCACCGTCATGGTCGCGGTGGCCCGCTCCTTGCAGGTGCCGGTGCCGTCCCTGGACATCGCCCTCGCGTATCTGGCGGCCTCGGCCGTGGCCGGGGTGGTGCCGACGCCGGGCGGCATCGGGTCCGTCGAGGCGGCCCTCGCCATCGCGCTGGTGGGCGCGGGCTCACCGGTCGTCGAGGCGACCGCCGCGGTCGTGGGCTTCCGCCTGCTCACGGTCTGGGGGCCGCTGCTGCCCGGTGCCCTGGTGCTGGCCGTGCTGGTGCGCCGCAAGGTGATCTGACGGCGGCCGGGCCACCAGGGCGCAGAGCAGGCCGAGTTGGACCCATACGAAGGCGTTGCCGCCGAGGAAGCCGTCGATGCCCCCGGAGTCGTAGCGCCACAGCCATACGACGCTGCTGCACAGCAGTGCGTACGCCGCGGCCGTCCAGGCCAACCGGGCCCGCCGCAGCGGCAGTTCGAGGGCGCGGTCGGCGAGGAGGGCGAGTGCGGGCAGCGCCCAGACGAGGTGGTGGACCCAGGTGACCGGGCTGATGAGGCAGGCGGCGACGCCCGTGGCCGCGATGCCGAGGCGTACGTCCGCGGGTCCGGCCCGGTGGAGGCGGTACGCCCACAGTCCCGCGACGGCGAGCACGCCGCACGCCCACCACAGCGCGCTCGGTCCGGCCGGGTGGGCGAGGCGGGCCAGCGCGCCCTGCCACGACTGATTGGATACGTAGGCCAGTTCGCCGAGGCGGCTGGTGTCCCACAGCGCCGCGCTCCAGAAGTCCCGCGAGGTGGCGGGCGCGAGCAGGTGGGCGAGCAGGGTCGCGGCGGCGGCCACCACGCCCGCGGTGGCCGCGGCACGCCGGTGACGGGTGATCAGCAGATAGCCGATGAACAGGGCGGGCGTCAGTTTGACGGCGGCCGCGAGGCCGATGCCGACGCCCGCGAACCGGCCGCCGCGCGCCAACTGCCGAGCGTCGCACAGGACGAGCAGCAGCAGGAAGAGGTTGACCTGGCCGAAGCTCACGGTGTCGTAGACCGGCTCCAGCAGGGCGAACAGACAGCCCGCGACGACGTACGCGGGCAGCGGCGGCCACCCGTGCCGCCGGATGACGGGACCCGCGAGCAGCCGCAGGACGAGCACCGCCGCGGCCAGGTTCGCCGTGGTGGCGACGGCGACCGTGAGGGGCCAGCTGAGCAGGTTCATCGGCGTCATGCACAGCGCGGCGAACGGCGGATAGGTGAACCCGTAGTCCTGCCCCGGCACCCGGTACTCGTACAGGCCTCCGGAGCGCCCGGTCCAGAAGTGCACGGCGTCGTAGTAGACCCGCAGGTCGAACCAGTCCCGGTGGAGAGGGACCAGCGCAATGAAGAGGGCGACGGCCGCGCACAGTGCGGCGAGTGACGCCAACGCCCGTGCGCCTGGCCCGCGTTGGGGGCCCTGCCATGTGCTCACGGGGCACTCCTCGCCTCTTCCGCGCCGAGCCGGGACTCGGGCGCGACCCACTGGCCGGCCCACCACAGCACTCCCAGGGCGGCGAGCGCACCGCAGACGGCGACGGCGAACTGGCCGCCGCTCGGGGCCACTCCGCTGGGCAGTTCGGCGAGGGCGAGACCGCCGCTGGCCACCACGAGCATCCGGAGCAGGGGCCCGGACGGCGCCGCCGCCGCGAGCGGGAGCAGGCCCCACAGCGCGTACCAGGGCCGGATCGCCGGACCGAGGGCGACGATCGCAAGCAGGCTCAGGCCCAGCGCGAGCAGCGGGCCGTGCCGGGGGCCGCGCCACCAGAGCAGCAGAACGCAGACGACCGCCGCGGCGAGGCCTGCCGCCCGCCAGGCCGGGACGGCGAGCGGGGCGAGGCCACTGCCCGTCGCTTGCAGGGCCGCCTCGGTGACCCGGCCGAGCACCGAGGTGAGTGCCCAATTGTGATGCGTGACGGGCGTGTTGAGCGCGCCGATCCAGCCGTATCCGCTGCCGAGGAGCGCGGTGGCGGCGACGGTCGTCACCAGTGCGGTCCCGGCGGTGGCTGCCGCCGCTCTCACCCATCTGCGGCGCCCGCCGAGGCACCCTGCCCAGCACACCACGACCGCCAGCAGGCCCAGCGCCGCGGGCGCCTTGACCAGCGCGGCGAGTGACACCAGAACCGCGGCGAGGAGGTGGGCGCGGCGCTGGGCGGCGACCAGGCCGATGCCGAGCAGCCCCAGCATCAGGGCGTCGTTGTGCGCGCCTGCCACGAGGTGGAGCAGCAGCAGGGGGTTGAGCGCGCCGAGCCACAGCGCCATGGCCCGGCGCCGCCGGTCGCCGCGGGTCAGCAGCACCAGGGACAGCACCATCAGCGCCACGCCCAGCAGTGCCACGCCCCGCAGCCCGAGGATGCCACCGGTCGGCTCGGCCCGTGCGAGGCGCGCGGCCGGCGCGGTGAACGCCAGGAACAGCGGGCCGTACGGTGTCGGGGTGTGCTGCCAGATCGCGGGCACCTGCGCGGCGAGCGGGCCGCCGAGCACGGCCGGGCCGTGGGCGTAGACGTCGATCTGGGCGTCGATCATGGCGCCCTGCGCGAGATAGCTGTAGACGTCGCGGCTGAACAGGGGCGGCACCGGCAGCAGGGGCGCGGCCCACAGAGCGAGCGTGCCGAGCATGGCGCGCGTCCCCGGCGGCCGGGGCCCCCGAACGGCGCGGCCCAGCAGGAGCCAGGCCGCCACCAGCAGCACCAGGCCGAAGTAGGCGCCGAACAGGCCGAGGGCGGCGGGCCCCGACGCCGGGTCGAGGGTGTCCGCGACGGGGACCGCGCCGACGCCCGCGCCACCGACGGCCACCGCCGCGGAACCGGCGAGTCCCAGCAGCCGGTATCGGTGGACGTGGGACACGTCGCCGGGAGTGAGCACCCGGTGAGCGTGCCCGGGGCCGATGGCCGCGAGGGAACGGGCGCGCCAGCGCGGCGGGACGGGAGCATGTCGGGCGGGGTGGCTTGGTACATTCGCGGCGTGGGGGCCGATGTGCCGCGGAGCGAGGAGGCCTGGTGCCGGTGCTGACACTGGCCGTATACCTGCCGGAGCTGGACGCGGTCCCGCGCTGGCTGCAGATCACGGCGGCCGTGGTGATCCTCGGCCTGATGGCCGCACGGGTGTGGCTGTTCTTCCGGCGCAGGAAATAGCGTTGCCGCTGCCGGTGACCGCCATTAGGGTCCCCGACGTGACGACCGGGTCGGCCTTGGGCCATACACGAATGCAGGTGCAGCTGAACCACACCGCCGTCTATGCGAGCGACCGGCACCTGTCCGCCGAGTTCCTCGCCGCCATCCTCGGCCTGAAGGTGGGCGCCCCGTTCGGGCCGTTCCTGCCCGTCGATCTCGGCAACGGCGTGACGCTCGACTTCTACGAGAAGCGGGACGAGCCGATCCAGGCACAGCACTACGCGTTCCTCGTGCCCGACGAGGAGTTCGACGCGATGATCGACCGCCTGGAGAGGGTCGGCGTGACGTACTACGCCGACCCGTCACACACCGAGCCCGGCCGGGTCAACGACCTGTTCGGTGGCCGGGGCGCCTACTTCGACGACCCGGACGGCCACAACATGGAGATCATGACCCGGCCGTACGCCCGCCCCTGACACACGCAGGGGCGGGCCGGCCACCGCGTGATCAGCCCTGGACGCGGATCAGCTTCTTGTTCGCGAACTCCGCCATGCCGTACTTGCCCAGCTCGCGGCCGATGCCGGAGCGCTTGACGCCGCCGAAGGGCAGGTCGGCCTGGGTGCCCGCGAAGCCGTTGATCCACACCATGCCGGTGTCGAGCTGGTCGGCGACCCGCTTGGCGCGCTCGACGTCGCCGCTCCACACGGCGCCGCCGAGCCCGTACGGCGAGCTGTTGGCCAGCTCGACGGCGGCGTCCTCGTCGGCCACCGGGTAGACGACGGCGACCGGGCCGAACAGCTCCTCGGTGTAGGCACGCATCTCGGGCGTGATGCCGGTCAGCACGGTCGGCTGCACGTACGCGCCCGGGCCCTCGCCGCGGGCGCCACCGGTGTGCAGCGTGGCGCCCTTGTCGACGGCGTCCTTGATCTGCTCCAGCAGCTGGTCGGCGGCGGCGCGCGAGGACAGCGGGCCGAACTTGGTGTCCGGCTCCAGCGGGTCGCCCGCCTCCACCCGTGCGACGCTCGCGGTCAGCTCGCGCACGAAGTCCTCGTAGAGGCCCTCCTGGACGAGGAAGCGCTTCGGCGAGTTGCAGGCCTGCCCCGCGTTGCCGAGCCGGCCGCCGGCCGCCTTGCGGGCCGTCTTCGCGACGTCCTCGGTGTCCAGGAGGATGAACGCGTCGGAGCCGCCCAGCTCCAGGACGCACTTCTTGAGGTTGCGGCCCGCGATCTCGGCGACGGCCGAACCGGCCCGCTCGCTGCCGGTCAGCGACACACCCTGGTTCCGCGGGTCGGCGATGATGTCGGCGACCTGGTCGTTGGTGGCGAAGACGTTGATGTACGCGCCCGCCGGCAGGCCGGCGTCCACGAAGATCTGCTCCATCGCGAGGGCCGCCTGCGGGCAGCTGGGGGCGTGCTTGAGCAGGATGGTGTTGCCGAGCATCAGGTTCGGCGCGGCGAACCGGGCCACCTGGTAGTACGGGTAGTTCCACGGCATGATCCCGAGCAGCGAGCCCAGCGGGGCGGTGCGCACGGTGGCGGTGCCGCCGCCGCTGACCGAGAGCTCCTCGTCGGCGAGGAAGCCGGGGCCCTGGGTGGCGTAGTACTCGTAGATGCTGGTGACGATGTCGACCTCGCCCTTGGCCTGGGCGAGCGGCTTGCCCATCTCCAGGCTGATGATGCGGGCGAGCTCGTCCTTGCGCTCCTGGTAGATCTCGCCGACGCGCCGCAGCACCGCGGAGCGGGTCTCGACGGGCGAGGTGCGCCAACTCTGGTACGCCGCGTGGGAGTCCGCCAGCGCCGCCTCGATCTGCTTCGCGGTCGCCTCGGGGAATTCCTCGAGGGTCTCGCCGGTCGCGGGGTTCACCGTTTTGTAGGCCGTCATGGCCGCGACCATACCTTTTGCCTCCCGCCGCGCGTCCAGACCCTGCCCACCCCTCAGGAAACGTACTACGGGATATTGACGCTCCTCCAGTCGAACGTGGAGTGTTGAGTCATCCGAGGACAAGGGGACCGCCATGCGCGTCGAGTTCCGGACCGCCCCGACGCACTACCGCCACTGGTCGCTGAAGATCGACGAGGCCGTCGCCACGCTCACCATGGACGTGGCGGAACAGGCCGGCCTCGTGCCCGGCTACGAACTCAAGCTCAACTCCTACGACCTCGGCGTCGACATCGAGCTCTACGACGCCGTGCAGCGGCTGCGCTTCGAGCACCCCGAGGTGCGTGCCGTGGTGGTGACGAGCGGCAAGGAGAAGGTGTTCTGCGCCGGGGCGAACATCCGGATGCTGGCGGCGTCGGACCACGCCTGGAAGGTGAACTTCTGCAAGTTCACCAACGAGACCCGCGGCGCCATCGAGGACGCCTCCGCGCACTCAGGACAGACCTACCTCGCCGCCCTCAACGGCACGGCGTCCGGCGGCGGTTACGAGCTGGCGCTGGCCTGCGAGCGGATCCTGCTCGTCGACGACCGCTCATCGACGGTGTCCCTGCCCGAGCTGCCGCTGCTCGGCGTCCTGCCGGGCACCGGCGGCCTGACCCGACTCGTCGACAAGCGCCATGTGCGCCGCGACCGGGCCGACTTCTTCGCGACGAAGCCGGAGGGCGTGGGCGGCAAACGGGCCGCGCAGTGGCGCCTGGTCGACGAGACCGTGCCGCGCAGGGAGTGGGAGCACACCGTCGCCGCCCGCGCGGCCGAGGCCACCGCCCGCTCCGACCGCCCGGCAGGCGCCCCGCAGGGCATCCGCCTCACCCCGCTGGACAAGACCCGGACCGAGGACCGGATCGCGTACCGGCACGTGCACGCGACCCTCGACCGTGCCCGCCGCACCGTGGAGATCACACTCGAAGGCCCGCCCGAGGACGCGCCGGCCGACCTCGCCGCCCTGCACCGGCAGGGCGACGCGAGCTGGCCGCTCGCCCTGGCCCGCGAGCTCGACGACCTCGTGCTCGATCTGCGCACGAACGAACCGGAGTTGGGCACCTGGGTCGTCCGCAGCCGGGGCGACGCCTCCCGCGTCCTCGACCACGACGCGCTGCTGCTCGCCCACCGCGACGACTGGCTCGCCCGCGAGATCACGCTCTACCTCAAGCGCACGCTGAAGCGCCTGGATCTGAGCAGCCGCAGCCTCATCGCCCTGATCGAGCCCGGGAGTTGCTTCGCCGGAACACTCCTGGAGACCGTGCTCGCGGCCGACCGCTCCTTCCAACTGGCCGGTGTCTTCGAGGAGATCGCCCCGGACGCCGAACCGGCCGCGCTCGTCGTCGGCCCGATGAACCTCGGCCCGCTCCCCATGAGCAACGGGCTGAGCCGCCTGGAGACCCGGTTCCTCGGCGACGAGGAGTCCCTGGCGCACGCGCGGGCCGCCGAGGGCCGGCCGCTCGACGCCGAGGAGGCCGAGCGGCTCGGCCTGGTCACCTTCGCCCCCGACGACATCGACTGGGACGAGGAAGTGCGGATCTCGCTGGAGGAGCGTGCCGGGTTCAGCCCGGACGCCCTCACCGGACTTGAGGCGAACCTGCGCTTCGCGGGCCCCGAGACACTCGAAACCAAGATCTTCGGCCGCCTCACCGCCTGGCAGAACTGGATCTTCAACCGTCCCAACGCCGCGGGCCCCGTAGGGGCCCTGCGCAGGTACGGCACTGGACAGCGCGCCGAATTCGACCGGAAGCGGGTGTGACGATGGCGCTCACCGCCGACTACACCGACAAGATCCCCAACAATGTGGACCTGCACGAGGACCGCCGCCTCCAGCGGGCCCTGGAGTCCTGGCAGCCCAACTTCCTCACCTGGTGGGACTCCATGGGCCCCACCCTGCCCACCGACGACGTATATCTGCGCACGGCCGTCGACGTCGGCCGGGACGGCTGGGCGCAGTTCGGGCACGTGGCCATGCGCGACTACCGCTGGGGTGTGTTCCTCGCCGAGCCGAAACCCGACCGCCGGATCGCCTTCGGCGCACACCGCGGCGAGCCCGCCTGGCAGCAGGTGCCCGGCGAGTACCGGGCCGATCTGCAACGCCTCATCGTCATCCAGGGCGACACCGAACCCGCCAGCGTCGAGCAGCAGCGCAATCTCGGCGCCACCGCGCCCAGCCTCTACGACCTGCGCAATCTCTTCCAGGTGAACGTGGAGGAGGGTCGGCACCTGTGGGCGATGGTGTATCTGCTGCACGCCTACTTCGGCCGGGGGGGCCGCGAGGAGGCCGAGGAACTGCTGCACCGCAACTCCGGCAGCGAGGAATCCCCGCGCATCCTGGGCGCGTTCAACGAGGAGACACCAGACTGGCTGTCCTTCTTCATGTTCACGTACTTCACCGACCGCGACGGCAAGTACCAGCTGGGCACGCTCAAGGAGTCGGCCTTCGACCCGCTGTCACGCACGTGCGAGTTCATGCTGAAGGAAGAGGCGCATCACATGTTCGTCGGCACCACCGGCATCGACCGGGTGGTGCTGCGCACGGCCGAGCTGATGCGCGAGCACGACACCGACGACGTGACGGCCTCCGGCGGCATCCCGCTGGACGTCATCCAGAAGTACATCAACTTCCACTACTCCGTTTCCCTCGACCTGTTCGGCTCGGAGACCTCGACGAACGTCGCCAACTACTACACCTCGGGCCTCAAGGGCCGCTGGGGCGAGGAGCGCCGCAAGGACGACCACACCCTGACCGACGACTCGTTCCTGGTCGACGCGCTGGTCGAGGGCGCCATCGGGCAGCGGGAGGTCGCGGCGCTCGTGGGCCTCAACACCGATCTGCGCCGCGAGTACATCCGCGACTGCCACAGCGGCCTGAACCGCTGGAACCGCCTCCTTGAGGAGGCCGGGATCGACCGGCGGCTGTATCTGCCGCACATCGCGTTCAACCGCAAGGTCGGCGCGTTCGCCGCGGTCGAGACGGCGCCCGACGGCACGGTCCTCACCGCCGACGACTGGGTGGACGCCAGGAGTGCCTGGCTGCCGGCCGAGGTCGACAAGACGTACATCCGCTCGCTGATGCGGCCCGTGCACGAGCCCGGCCGGATCGCCTCCTGGATCGCCCCGCCGCGCCAGGGCATCAACGGCAAGCCGTTCGACTACGAGTACGTGCACCTCACCTGACGACGTCCGGAGCCGACGACCGGGGAGCCGATGATGAGCGGGAGCCCGACGATGAGCGAACCCTTCAACGCGTGCCGCTATCTGCTCGACCGCCGGCTCGACCACGGGGACGGCGACCGTCTCGCGCTGAGCGGCCCCGCGGGCGAGGTCACCTACGCCGAACTGCACGACCGGGTGTGCCGCACGGCGAACGGCCTGCGCGCGGCCGGCCTGCGGCCCGAGCAGCGCGTGATGCTGTTCATGGCCGACTCCCCCGACTTCGTCACCGTCTTCCTCGCCGCGCTGCGGATCGGTGCGATCCCGGTGCCGGTGTCGACCATGCTGCACGCGGGCGACCTCGCCGAGCTGCTGCGGGACGCGCGGGCGGCGTACCTGGCCGTCAGCTCCTCGTACGCGGCGGTGGCGGACAAGGCGGTGCCGGACGCGCCGGAGCTGCGGGGGCTGCTCGCGGGGGACGATGTCACGTTCACCGGCGCCCTCCCGATGCACCGGCTGCGGGAGTTGGCCGAGGCGGACCCGGCCACCGACACGTACACCACCACCGCCGACTCCCCCGGCTTCTGGCTGTACACCTCCGGCACCACCGGCTCCCCCAAGGCCGCGATGCACCGGCACGGCGCGGTCGCCGAGGTCTGCGAGACGTACGCGGCCCGGGTCCTCGGCATCCGGCCGGGCGACCGGTGTCTGTCGGCGGCCAAGGCGTTCTTCGCGTACGGGCTCGGCAACTCGCTGCTGTTCCCGCTGGCGGTGGGGGCGACGGCCGTGCTCGAACCGGAGCCGTCCCGACCGGAGTTGCTGGCCGCTCGGGCCCGCGAGTTCGGCGCGACGCTGTTCTTCGCCGGGCCGACGTTCTTCGCCAACATGCTCCGCGCCGGCCTGCCCGGCGACGCGCTCGCGGGTGTCAGGCTCGCGGCCTCCGCGGGCGAGCCACTGCCCGCCGCGTTGCAGCGGCGCTGGAGCGAGCGTTTCGGCGTCGACATCATCGACGGCATCGGCATGACCGAGACGCTGCACATCTTCCTGTCGAACGCGCCAGGAGCGATCCGCCCCGGCACGACCGGCCGCCCGGTGCCCGGCTACGAGCTGCGCGTCCTCGACGAGGAGGACCGCGAGACACCGGCCGGCACACCGGGCACCCTGCACGTCCGCGGCCGCTCCGTCGCCACCGGCTACTGGTCCCGCTACGACGCGTCCCGCCAGGTGTTCCGCGGCGAGTGGCTGCGCACCGGAGACACCTACGTACGCGACGAGGACGGGTACTTCACCTGCCTCGGCCGCACCGGCGACATGCTCAAGGCCGGTGGCATCTGGGTGTCCCCCGCCGAGGTCGAGGCGCGCCTGCTGGAGCACCCCGCCGTCGCGCAGGCCGCGGTCGTCGCGGCGACGGACACGGACGGCCTGGAGAAACCGGTCGCGTACGTCGTCGCCACGCCGGGACAGGAGCCCACCGCGGCGGAGCTGATCGCGTACTGCCGCACCGGTCTTCCCTCGTTCAAGCGGCCCCGGCACGTGCTGATCACCGAGGCGCTGCCGACGACCGCCACCGGCAAGATCCGCCGCGTGGAGCTGAGGGCCCGCGTGGCCGGCGACGTCACCGCTTCCCGAGAGCAGCACGAGGAGACCTGATGCTGGACGGCCACCCGCTGATCGACGTCCACCTCCACCCGGCACGGCTGTCCACGCTGAAACCCACGTACGAGGAGTGGACCCAGGGCGTCGCCGACCACGATCTCCTGGACCGCGTCTACGACGGCGACACGGTGGACCCCGAGGCGTTCCACCGCCACCTCGTCTCCGAGGGCGTCGACATCGCGCTGCTGCTGTCGGAGTACAGCCCGCGGACGACCGGCATCCAGCCGATCGAGGACCTGCTGCCGATCACGTCCTACGACCCGTCGCGGGCCAAGCCGATCGCCAACATCAACCCGCATCTGCACTACCCGATCGAGGAGGAGCTGCGGCGCCAGCTCGATCTGGGCGCGGTCGCCTGCAAGCTGCACCCCGTGCACGCGGGCGTCGCCGCCAACGACCGGCGGCTCTATCCGGCGTACGAGCTGTGCCAGTCGGCCGGCGTCCCGCTCGTCGTGCACTGCGGTACGAGCACGTTCCCCGGCGCCCTCAACAAGTACGCGGACCCGCTGTTCCTGGACGACGTGCTGCGCGACTTCCGGCGCCTGGACGTGGCCCTCGCGCACGGCGGGCGCGGCTGGTGGTACGACGCGGCGGCCTTCATGGCGCTGTCCAACGAGCGGGTGTGGATCGAGCTCTCGGGCCTGCCGCCGTCCCGCCTTCGCACGTACTACGGCAAACACGACTGGGCGCGCCTCACCCGCCGCATGATCTTCGGCACCGACTGGCCTGGCGTCCCGGGCATCGCGAGGAACGCCCGAGCGGTGGCGGCCCTGTGCCCCGACGAGGCGACCGCGGGGCTGGTCCTGGCGGGGAACGCGGCGCAGGTGTACCGGCTCAAGCCGGAGGTGTGAGCGGGGCGATCAGCCGGTCCCACTCCTCCTGCGCGGCGCCGTGCCACCGCTCGTGCAGCTCGGTGAAGAGGTTCGCCGCGCGCACCCCGATCCAGTGCGGGGGCAGCAGCTCGAGGGGCAGCTGCGGGTCGAGGGCCGGGAAGCGGCGCCATGCGTCGACGAGGCGGACCTGTGCGAGCAGGGTGTCCGCCCCGGACGCGACGCGCATTCCGGCGAAGGAGTGGACGAATTCCGCGTACTCGGTGGCCAGGTCGCCGAGTCGCCAGGCCTGTTCCACCATGTCCCGCTCGGAGCCGATGCCCGCGAAGGGGCCGCAGAACGAGGACACCTCGGGCCCCAGGCCCAGGTCCTCCACCACCTGCTTGGCCTCCGCCTCGCGGGAGGTGTGCGGGCCGACCCACAGGCCGGGCGCGGGGCTGCCGAGGCCCACCCAGGTCAGCCGGGCACGCAGCCGGTGGCGCAGTTCGCGCCGGGACTCCGGGACGCTGACGAGCAGCACCAGCCAGCGCCCGTCCCAGCTCGCCCGCGCCCGCCCGAAGGAGTAGATGCGCTCGGCGCCCTCGCTCAGCAGTGTCCTGCCGTGCTCGGTCAGCGCCCAGCGCACCCGCCGCCCGGACCGCTCGGCGGTGACGAGGCCGCTCGCCGAGAGCCGGTTGAGCGCCTGGCGGGCCGCCTTCTCCTCGACGCCGAGTCCGTCGAGGACGCGCAACAGCGCCGAGGTCCACACGGGTCGGTCCCGCGGCAGCACGTACTCACCGAGCACGGTGAGCAGGAGGGAGCGTGCGCTCCCCGATCCGGTCGGCCTGGACAATCGGGGCTCCTTGGCTGGGCGTTGCCCCAGCGTAGCCGAGTTCCGCTACGGATCTGCGGCGGAGCGTCCAGCTTTCGTAGAGCTTGAACCGTGGGCCGACTGGTCCCTCAGCGCCGCCCCTTGATCCGTTCCACGCCCGCCACGCCGATGGCGGCGAGGCCGATCTGGATGGCGAGTTCGACCCAGTCGACGCCCTCGGTCTCGGCGACGTCGACAGCGCCGGCGAGGGCCGTTCCGATGAGCGCCGCGACGATGCCGACCAGGAGCGTCCACAGGATGCCGATGCGCTGCCGGCCGGGAATCGCCAGTCGGCCGAGTACGCCGATCACGATGCCTATGAGTATCGCGGTGAAGATGCCGGAGATCTCCATGCCTGTCTGCCTCTCCTCGATCCGACATTTCGACGTTTCGACACAGCTGTCGAATGTCGATTTACGTGTTCCCCGGCATGGGGGACGCAGTCCCGCCGACGACGGTTGAGCGGCGGGGTGGTGCCAGCCCCACTACGGGAACGGTGGCTGCCCGGCTCCCCGCGACGATCACAACTCCGTAGCTTCGGCGGCATGTTGAAGCGGACTGCACACGCAGCCATCGCCGTCGCTCTCGCCTCCGGAGCCATGGTGGCCACGGCGACAGCGAGCACCGCCGCCGCCACCGGCACCACCGTGCGGACCGACAAGGGGCTCGTGCGGGGCGCGGCCGACGCCTCCGTGCGCACCTTCGAGGGGATCCCGTACGCCGCCCCGCCCGTGGGCGAGCGCAGATGGGCGCCGACCGCGCCCGCCTCCCGGTGGCACGGTGTCCGGGACGCCACCCGGCCGGGCCCCGCCTGCCCACAGACCGGTCTCGTGCCGCCCGTGGGGCCGCGTTCGGACGCGGAGGACTGCCTGTCCGTCAACGTGACGACTCCCAAGGGGACTTCACCGCGACCTCGGCCCGTGATGGTCTATCTGCACGGCGGCGACCACACCGACGGCGAGGGCGCGATGAACGGCGCCGCGCGGCTCGCCGCCCGGGGCGGGGTCGTCGTCGTGACCGTCAACTACCGGCTCGGAGCGCTGGGTTACCTCGCCCACCCCGAACTGGAAAGGCGGGTCGGCGAGTCGGGGAACTACGGGTTCCTCGACCAGCAGGCCGCCCTGCGGTGGGTGCAGCGCAATGCCGCCGCGTTCGGCGGCGACCCCGACAACGTCACCCTCTTCGGCCAGTCCGCCGGAGCCACCAGCACCTGCGCCCACCTCGTCGCCCCCGGCTCGGCCGGGCTCTTCGACCGGGCGATCCTGCAGAGCGGCGCGTGCACAAGGGACGACGCGACGACGAAACGGTCCGACGCGCTGCGGCAGGGCGAAGCGACGGCGAAGGACATCGAGCGGACGCAGCACATAGACGACTGGCGCACCGCCTCCCCCGCACAGCTGGTGCACCCCTTCGGCACCGGGCCGCACTACGGCCCCGTGTACGGCGGCAGGCTGCTGCCCCGCACACCTCAACAGGCGTTCGCCAAGGGCAGCTTCAACAAAGTGCCCGTCCTGCAGGGGATCACCCGCGACGAGAACCTCGGCGCCGTCTACGGCATGGAGCTGGCCAAGCGACAGCGCACCGGAGACCCGGACGCCACCCTCGACGCGAACGACTACCGCAGCCACCTCGAAGACACCTATGGCGAGGACAGGGCTCGGGCGGTCGCGGCCGAGTATCCCGTCTCCGCCCACGGCGGCTCCCCCGCGCTCGCCCTCGGCGCGGCGCTCACCGACGGCGACCACGGCCTGGCCACGGTCGCCACAGGGCAGGCCCTGTCCCGTCATGTCCCCACGTACACCTACGAGTTCGCCGACGAACCCACACCCTGGTACAGCGACCCGGCCTACACCGAGCCGTCGTTCCCCGCCGGCGCCATGCACACCTTCGACCTCCCTTACCTTTTCGAGCTCTCCGCCCACCGGCCGCTGGACGCGCGTCAGCGGGCGCTGTCCGCCACGATGATCGACATCTGGACGGACTTCGCCCGCACCGGCCGGGCGCCGTGGAAGCCCACGACGCCGTCGGTGCTCAACGCCCAGGGCCTCGCATCGGGGCCGGGTGGCATCCGGCCCGTCGACTTCGCGAAGGAGCACCACGACGCCTTCTGGAAGTCACTCGGCTGACAGGGCCGCTCAGTCCGCCGCCTGCGGGTCGGTGAGGCGGGCCAGCAGGTCGTCGAGGGCGACCAGGCCGGTCAGCCGGCCGGTGTCGTCGCGGACCACGGCGAGCGAGGCGCGGCGGTGGCGGAGCTGTTCGATGGCCTGGCCGACCGTGTCGGTGGCCAGCAGCTCCGGCACCGGGCGCGCCAGTTCGCCCGCGGTGGTGGCGCGCCCCCGGCTGCGGGCGATGAGCGCGTCGCGGGCGTGCACGGAGCCGACGATCCGGTCCCCCGCCCGCACGAGGAGGCGGCTGCGGTCGCGCTCCGCCGCCGTGGCGAGGATCGCGTCGAGATCGGCTTCTGCCGGTACGGACGTGATCCGCGCGGCGGGCGTCTGGAGGTCGCCGACGGGGGTGAGGGGTTCGACCAGCGAGCTGGTGATCAGCTCCGAGTCGTCCTTGCTGATCAGGCCGAGCCGTTCGGACTCCACGACGAGGTGCGTGAGCTGCTCCCGGTTGTGGACCTCGGCGAGTTCGTCGCGCGGGGTGACCCGGCACATCCGCACCAGTGCGTTGCTGACCTTGTTGAGGACCCAGATCAGCGGGCGGACCACCTTGACCACTCCGCGGAACGGCGGAGCCAGGAGCATCGCCGAGCGCTCGGGGTGGGCGATCGCCCAGGACTTGGGCGCCATCTCGCCGACGACCATGTGCAGGAACACCACGACGATCATCGCGAAGGCGAAGGAGACGCCGTAGCTGAGCCCGCTGGGCAGGCCCCAGCTGTGCAGCAGCGGATCGAGCTCGTGCGAGATCGCGGGCTTGGAGATCGAGCCGAGGCCCAGCGTGCAGATGGTGATGCCGAGCTGGGCGCCCGCGAGCATCAGCGACAGCTCGCGCATCCCGGCGAGCGCCGCCTTGGCGCCGCGGGCGCCGGACGCGACGGCCTGCTCCATGCGGTGCCGCTTGGCGGCGACGAGGGCGAACTCGGCGGCCACGAAGAATCCGCTGCCGATCAGGAGGAGGAGCGTGATGAAGAGGGCCATGGGGAAGCTCATGAGCGCGGCTCCTCCTCGGTGTCGGCGGTGGCGGTTTCGCGGGTCAGGTGGACGAGTTCCGGTACGTGCCGGTCGAGGGTGCGGACGTCGATGACCGCGTGCTCGCCGTCGTCTGCCAGGTCGACCGTGATCCGGTCGCCGATCGCGGGGAAGCGGCCGAGGCGGTCCACGATCAGTCCTGCCACGGTGTCGTAGCCCTCCTCCTCGGGCAGTGCGACACCCGTGGCCTCGGCGATCTCGTCGATGCGGCGGCCCGCGTCGATCACCCAGCCGGTGCCGTCCTGGTCCCGGACCGCCAGCTGTGTCTCGCGGTCGGTCTCGTCCGCGATGTCACCGACCAGTTCCTCGGCGATGTCCTCGTACGTGACGACGCCGGCGACGCCGCCGTGCTCGTCGAGGACGACCGCGAACTCGTCGTCGGCCTCCCGCATCCGGTCGACGGCGGCGGGGAGCTGGAGCGTGTCGGGCAGCAGGAGCGGGCGGCGGGCCAGGGTCCCGGCGAGGGTGTCCGCGTACGCGGACTGCTGGAGCCGCATCAGTTCGCGCACGCCGAGGACGCCCGTGACGTCGTCGGGGTGGTCGCCCATGACCGGGTAGTTCGAGTGGCCGTGCTTGGCGATCAGCTCGATCGCGTCGGCGGCCGTGGCCTCCTTGCGGACGAAGACCGCGTCGGCGCGCGGCACCATCACCTGGTCCAGAGTCCGCTCGTTGAACTCCAGGGCGTGGTCGAGAAGGGTCGCGGTCTCGCGGGGCAGCTCGCCCTGCTGGTGGGACTCGCCGATGAGATGGCTCAGCTCCTCCAGGGTGGCGCCGTGGTGCAGTTCCTCCACGGGCTCGATGCCGACCTTGCGCAGCAGCTTGTTCGCCGCGCTGTCGAAGAGGTGCACGACGGGGCCGACGACCTTCAGGTAGCCGAGCGTGGACCCGGCGAGGGACTTGGCCAGGCGCTCCGGGACGGCGAGCGCGAGGTTCTTCGGGGCCAGCTCGCCGAGGACCATCTGGACGACCGTGGCCACGACGAACGCCAGGGCCACCGAGATCCAGGTCACCGCGGCGTCCGGGATGCCGATGCCGTCCAGGGCCGGGCGCAGCAGGGTCGACACGGACGGTTCGGCGAGGAAGCCGACGACAAGGCCGGTGACCGTGATGCCGAGCTGGGCGCCGGAGAGCATGAAGGACAGCCGCTCGAGGACCTTGAGGGCCTTGGCGGCCCGCTTGTCGCCCGCCTCGGCGTCGCGGGCCAGCGCGAGCCGGTCCGCCGCGACGTACGCGAATTCCTGGGCCACGAAGTAGCCGGTTCCGGCGGTCAGCACAAGGACCGCGAGGAGGCCGAGCACGGCACTCAGCATGTGCCACCACCTCGCCGCGTGCCGTGCTCACCGATCAAGGGGCGGGGTGGTCGGGGACTGTGCCCCGCTGGGTCCGTCGGTCTGGCGGACAACCGGCTACTCCTTCGCATTTTACTTTCTCTTTGCTTAATCACGACAACGTCCGGCCCGGCGCCGTCGTTCCCGACCACTTTCCTTCGGGCCCGTACGCGGCGCCACCGCACCTCCCCGTCGGGGCCGCGGGGGCGAGCAGGGATGATGGAGCGCACCGCACACCCAGCCACCAGGAGGAGCCGGTGACGACGTCCCGCCACAGCACCCCACGACGCGCCCAGGGCGAGCTGGAGGCCCAGGTCCTGGCCGCGCTGCGCACGGCCGAGACCCCGGTGAGCGCCGGGTGGGTGCGCGACCGGATGGACGGCGACCTCGCGTACACCACCGTGGTGACGATCCTGGCCCGGCTGCAGGCCAAGGACGCGGTCACCCGGCGGCGCGAGGGGCGCTCGTTCGTGTGGACTCCCGTGGCCGACGAGGCCGGGCTCGCGGCGTTCAAGATGCGCAAGGTGCTGGACGGCGAGGCGGACCGGGAGGCCGTCCTCGCCAGCTTCGTCACCTCGCTGCCCGAGGGCGACGAGCAACTGCTGCGGGACCTGCTGCGGCGCGCGGAGGCGGACGAGGGTGCGACGGCCGAGGGCGCGGCGGTCGAGGGCGCGTCGGCCGGCGACGAGGAAGGCACGGACTGAGCCGTGGGCATCTTCGTCTTCCTGCCGCTCGTGCTGCCGCTGACGGCCTGGCCGGTGGCCCGGCTCGCCACGCACCGGCTGCATCCGCGCACCGCGACCCGGCTCCTGACCGGCGTGGCCGCCGTGATGGCGGTGTGCAGCACGGTGTGCCTGGCCCTCCTGATGGTGGTCGGCACCGCGCAGCTGCCGGGCAATCCGCTGCCGGACGGCTGGTCGGACCCCGAGGTGCGGGCCGCCGTGCCGCAGGACGAGATCGCGGGCAAGGCGGCCATCCCGGCACTGCTCGCCGTCCTCGCCGCCTGCGCCCGCACGCTCTGGCGCCACTTCGCGCTGCGCCGCCGCGCCCACGCCGCGCTCGCGGGACTGCCCGCCACGCAGGTCGCGGTGCTGCCCGACCCGCAGGCGTACGCCTACGCACTGCCCGGTGGCGCTCGCGGCCGGATCGTCGCCAGCACCGCGCTGCTCGACCGGCTCGCGCCCGCGGAGCGGCGGGCCCTGTTCGCCCACGAGCGGGCCCATCTGACGGCCCGGCACCACCGCCTGCTGCTGACCGTGCGGCTTGCCGCCCGCGCCAACCCGTTCCTGCGACCGCTGAGTTCGGCCGTCGGGTACACGGCCGAGCGGTGGGCCGACGAGGAGGCCGCCGCGCTGGTCGGTGACCGCAAGGTGGTCGCCCGCGCCATCGGCAAGGCGGCCCTCGCGCCCGGCGGGGCGGGCGAGCCGGCCTTCGCGGCGTTCGCCGCTCCCGGCCCGCTGCCCCGCCGTGTCGCCGCACTGCTCGCGCCGCCACCCGGCACGCAGGTGCGGGCCACGGCGTTCACGTCCGTCGGGCTCGCCACGTGGACGGCGGGGTTCGGCACGGCGGTCTCCGCCATGTCGTCCGCCAACTCCGCGCTCACCCTGGCGGCCACGCTGCACGCCGCCACCCCGCTCTGACACGGTCACCGAGCCGGGGCTACAGGTCGAACTCGGCCGGCGCCAGGCCGAGCATCTGGCACGCCTCGCGCACGACGCCCCGCTCCGTCGGGTCGAAGTCGCCGTCGGCGCCGCCGATGACGATGCCGATCTGGATCACGGCGCGGGCCTCGGCCTCCTTCTTCTTCGCCTTGGCGACCTCCTGCAAGACGCTGACCTTGCCGAAGTCGAAGTCGGCCGTCAGCTTGTCGAGGTTGGCCTCGAAGCGCTTCTGGAGCTCCGTGGCGTCGAAGTTCTGCAGCACCTCGTTGCTCATGATGAGCTGCGCGACGCGGCGGCGCTCCGACGCGTCGATGGTGCCGTCGGCGGCTGCCACCAGCGCGCACATCGCCATGGAGGCGTCCCGGAAGGCGCCGGACTTCAGGTCGTTCTTCTTCGCCACGAGCTGCGTCTGCATGGTCGACGCGGACTCCTTGATGCGGTCCCACAGGGCCACGGGTACTCCTCGGATTGCGGTTCTCCACTGTGCCTTACTTCTACAGCACTGTAGAAACTGGCGAAGCACCGGGAAAGTTCCGCCCCACCCCTATACTTCTACACGCCTGTAGAACAGGCCTCGCGCCCACAAGCTCACAAGGGAGTTCACCCCCCGATGGTGTTCAAACGACTGCTCGGCTCGCTCGGCGTGGGCGGGCCCACCGTCGACACGGTCCTGCCCGACTGGACCAGCGCCCCCGGCAGCACCGTCTCCGGCCAGGTCCATCTCAAGGGCGGCAGCGGCGACTTCGAGATCGAGCACATCACCCTGGAACTCGTCGCCCACGTCGAGGCGGAGCACGACGAGGGCGAGGGCCACGGCACTGTGACCTTCGACCGGTTCGTGGTCGGGGGCGGCTTCCGGCTCGTCGAGGGCGCCGAGCACAGCGTGCCGTTCACGGTGACACTGCCGTGGGAGACGCCGATCACCGAGCTGCACGGGCAGCCGCTTGGCATCGCCCTCGGCGTGCGCACCGAACTCTCGGTGGCCGGCGCCAAGGACAAGGGCGACCTCGACCAGCTGGCCGTCGGGCCGCTCCCCGTGCAGGAGGCGATCCTGGAGGCGTTCGGGCAGCTCGGCTTCGGCTTCACGTCCGCGGACCTGGAGTACGGGCACATCGGCGGCACCGGCCAGCAGCTCCCCTTCTACCAGGAGATCGAACTGGCGCCCTCGCCGCAGTACGCGCACGCCGTCAAGGAGATCGAGCTGACCTTCCTCGCCGCGCCGGGCGGCATGGAGGTGGTCCTGGAGGCCGACAAGCGCGGCGGCCTCCTCTCCGACGGCCACGACGCCCTCACCCGCTTCACCGTTGCGCACGAGGACGCCGGACGCCAGGACTGGCACACGGTCGTGGACGGCTGGGTACGGGAGTTGGTCGAGCACCACTCCGCCTACGAGTCGGGCGCCTCGTACGGGCATGATGGCGGGCACCGCTCCGGACCCGGTGTGGGAACGGCCGTGGCGGTCGGCGCGGCCGGGCTCGCGGTCGGTGTGGTGGGCGGCATGGTGGCCGCCGAAGTCGTCGACGAGGTCGGGGACTTCTTCGAGGGTGACGACGAAGGCGACGACGAGGGCGACGAGGACTGATCATGTTCGGACTCAGTGAGCTCGCCATCGTACTGATCGTGATCGCGGTCGTGATCGGCGTGAAGAAGCTGCCGGAACTGACCCGCAGCGCGGGCAAGTCGGCCCGCATCCTCAAGGCCGAGGCGCGGGCCATGAAGGAGCAGGACGACGAGCATCAGCCGCCGCCGCGCGTCATCCAGGGCGAGACGGTGACCCCGCCCCCGCGGGAGCCGGGGCAGGAGTCACCGAAGGCGTAACTCCTCGCCTCAGGGCGTCGGTTGCAGCTTCTCGAAGAAGAACTCGTGCTTCAGGTACGACGTGTCGTACTCGTGGCCGGGATACGGCGGGAGAAGCTGGGCGGCCTGGAAGAGCCGCCAGCCGTCGAGGAGGGCTTCGAGGCCCGTCTCGTACGGCGGCTCGTCGCTGTCGCCCGTGGTGTGTTCGGCGGTCCCGGTGCCGTCGTAGCGGGCCCAGCCGACCACCTTCGCGTCGAGCGCCGAGTTGGCGAGGTAGAGGACGAGTACCTGCTGTCTCATGCGTGGCTCCCGAGGGTGGGGCGGTTGGAGACCCGGGTCACCCAGTGGTCCAGGTCGAAGGTGTCGTCGCCGGTCAGGGCGCGCCACAGCCGGATCCGGTTGTGGATCTCCAGGCGGCCGGTGGCGGGCTCGTACCAGGGGAAGACGTGGCGGAGTTCGTCGCCGACCGCCGGGTCGTCGAGGTCGCTGGTGTCCCACAGACGTACCTGGGGCACGGTCGGGTTGAAGCGGATCTTGAACATGTAGCGCCGGATGTCGCTGTCGTTGCGGCGCCCGCCGTGCCAGATGCCGTGGTGCATCAGGAGGACGGTGCCGGCGGGGCAGGTCAGCCGGTTCTGGCCGCGCAGATTCTGGTAGCGGCCGGTGTCGGTCTCGTTGGTGTGCCGCAGATGGCTCCCCGGCACGCTCAGGGTGCCGCCCATGTCGAGCGTCACGTCCTGCGGGTAGTACATGAGCTGGACGTCGAACGCGTCGGGGCGCACATCGATGATCGCGTCTCCGTGCAGCGGCTGCGCGGTGCCCTCACGGGCCTCGCGCACATGCACGGCGTGGTGGTCGACCTCCGGGTCGGGGCCGACGAGACTCTGCAACGCGCCCGCCACGGCAGGCAGTTCGAGGAGCCTCCGGGCGAAGGAGCCCTCCGGGTAGGCCTTCGGGACGGGAGTCCCGTACGGCGCGGCAGGGATTCCGGCCTCGAAGACGCCGACGGCCTGATGGTTCAACTCATCCGGCACGACCGCGTCGAGGCGGAGCGAACCGTGGGCGACGAAACGCGCCATCTGTACGGAGCTCAGCAGCTGCTCACTGGTTGGCATGAGGCGAACGTAGACGGCGCATGCCCCCGGGTCGTGGGCTGTATCGGGCCTCCACTGGTAATTTTCCAGCATGGCCGAGAGCGTCGCACTGCGATTGGACAAGCCGCCCGAGGTGGTCAGCGCGGGCGTCGGCGTCCACGGCGGACAGGGGCTGCACGAGTCCTTCCGGCTGCCCGACCTGTGGCAACTGCACCTCTACAGCTACGCGGGCGAGCTGACGGTCGACGGCCACCGCCACCCGATCCGGCCGGGACACCTCAGCCTGATCCGGCCGGACACCGAGGCACACTTCCGGTACGCGTCGCGGCGCAGCGAGCACCTGTACGCGCACTTCCGGCTGCCGGGCCGCGACCCGCGGGCGCTGCGCCGGGTGCCGGTGATGCAGGACACGGGGGCGCAGGCGGCGCTGCTGGGCACGCTGCTCGGGAGCGCCGTGGCGGCCATGCCGACGGCGCGGGCGCGGGCCTCCGCCGAGGTGTGGACGGTGCTGTGGCACACCACCCAACTGGGCCCGCCGGAACGGTCCGGGCGCCCCCATCCGGCGCTCGCGGCGGCGACGGAGCACATCGAGCGGTCACTGGCGACGGCCCTTACGGTGCCGGGGATCGCCGCCGCGGCGGGCGTCTCCCCCGGCCATCTGACGCGCCTGTTCCGCGCCGACACGGGAGACACCGTGGTGGCCTGGATCCGCAGGCGCCGGATGGAGCGCGCCCGGCACCTGCTGCAGTCCTCCACACTCGCGATCACCGCGGTCGCGGCCACGGTGGGCATCCCGGACCTGCAGGCATTCAACAAGACGTGCCGCAGGGAGCTGGGCGCGTCGCCGCGGGAGGTGCGGGGGCGGCGCCACCAGGGTCAACAGGGGCAATAGGCCCGAGTCAGGCGGCCCCCGCCGCTTCCAGTCGTTCGCGGGTGGGGCGCAGGACGGCCACGACGGGGCGTCCGGTGACGAGCCGGCCGTCGGCGACGAAGCCCTCCTCCCGGCCGGTCAGTGCCTCGGTGAGGTGGCCGCGCCAGGTGTTCAGCAGGTCGTCCGCGGCCGGATCGTCCGCCAGGTTGTGCTGTTCGTGCGGGTCGGTGTCGAGGTCGAAGAGCTGCTCGTGCCCTTCGCCCGACATCCACAGGTACTTGGTGTGTCCGTCGGTCACCCACTGCAGGGACTGGCCGAGCAGCACGTGCTCGCCGTGCAGCACCGGCCGCCAGTCGTCCGGCCGTTCGCCGCGCAGCAGCGGTGCGAGGCTGCGTCCGTCGCAGGTGTCGGGGACCGGAAGACCGGCCAGGTCGAGGAGGGTCGGCATGATGTCGCGCAGCTCGACCACCTCGTCGGCCGTGTTCCCGGCCGCGTATCCGTCGGGCAGTGCGCCGAACAGCAGGGGGACGTGGGCCGAGCCCTCGTAGCCGTACCCCTTGCGGAGCAGGTGGTGTTCGCCGAGCATCTCGCCGTGGTCCGAGGTGAACGCGATGACTGTGTCGTCGCGCAGGCCGAAGTCGTCAAGGGCCGTGCGGATCCGGTGGATCTGGAGGTCGATGTGGGCCATGTGCCCGTAGTAGCCGGCCCGCGCGCGGTGCAGGGTCCTGGTGTCGATCCGGCCGGCGAAGGCCTCGTGGTCGCCGTCCTTGCGGTGCGCGGCGAAGTCGTCCGCCCAGTTCCCCACCACCGGTTCGTAGGGCGGGAGTTGGAGGTACTCGTCGAAGGCCCATTGCGGCGGGTCGTACGGCGGGTGCGGCCGGTGGAAGGACAGGTACAGGAAGAACGGGCGTGAGGGGTCGCGCCGGTACAGCCACTCGGTCGTCTGGGTGGCGATCCAGTTCGTCGGGTGGAGGTGTTCCGGCTTGTCCCAGGGGCGGGCGACGACGGAGTTGCAGCCCGCGCCGTGGTCGCCGTACTCGGCGTCGGGGCCCATGCCGGGCTGGCGGCGCAGCCAGGGGACGTAGTCGTCGAAGAACGCGAAGTCGCGGCGGTGCTCGCGGCGGGCGTGGTGCAGGAAGCCGTCGTGCAGGATCACGTCGTCGAAGCCGGCGCGGGCCCGCTCGGGCCACACGTGCATCTTGCCGATGGCCTGCGTCTGGTAGCCGCCGCGCCGCAGCTCGCCCGCGAGGGTCACCCGGTGGGCGGTCTCGAAGGGCACCCCCTCGACGTATCCGACGCGCCCGTGCCGCTCCTGGGACTGGCCGGTGAACAGGGCGGCGCGGGCCGGGATGCAGGTGGGGGTGGCGGAGTAGGCGGACGTGAAGTGTGTCCCGGAGGCGGCGAGCTGGTCGAGGTGCGGGGTGCGTACGTGGGGGTGTCCAGCGGCGGAGAGGCAGTCGCCGCGCCACTGGTCGACGCAGATGAGGACGATGTTCGGTGCGGACACGGGCGTCACCTATCTCGGTCGTCTCACGGGGCCGGCTCCTGGGCGCGCCGCGACTTTAGCTCTCGAGTTGCACGCCGAGGAAGACCGCGATCACGACCGCCCGCCGAACTCCCAGTTGTGCACCTCGATGTCGGCGTACCGTTCCGGGGTGAGAACGGCGCGGGCCGCGTCCGCGTCCGGGGCCCGCAGGAGTGCCGCCGTGCCCAGCCAGGCGGTGCCGTCGTCGGACAACAGCGGCCCGTAGGCGATCAGTTCGTGTGCGCCGCGGGGTGCGTCCCGGTCGAGGTCGGCGGACGGCTCCGCACCGAGGCCGAGCACCAGGTAGCGGTTGCCCCCGGTCCGGCCGCCGGGGAAGTCCCACATGGTGCGCCCCAGTACGTTGCGCCACCGTCTCAGCAGCACGTCCCGGTAGGCGCCCGCCTGGTAGCCCGGCTCGTCGAACGCGAAGGCGCGGGCCGCCGCGGCGTCGGGCAGGTCGAGGATGTGCAGGCTTCCGGTCAGCGTCTCGCCGTCGTCCAGGAACGTGGGGCCGCGGGCGACCATCTCCTTCGCGTACCGGTCCATGTAGGCCCAGTGTGTCTCCACCAGTTCATGGCGCAGCGCCAGGGAGTCCTTGCGGTCGCGGTGGTAGCAGAGGAATTCCATGGCCTCAGCTTCTCCTCCGGACGGCGGCCGCGTCCTTCGCTTTCTTCAACGGACGGCGGCCGTGTCCTTCACTCGGACCTTTCCCCGGACTGGAACACACATGGAAACGGCCGTTTCTGGAAATCCTTGCGCCTGAGTTCTCTCGGCACCATCCGTACGCGCCCGCAGGCGGCCGCACCGCGCCGCTCCAGGTCCACCGGGGAAAGCGAGAACGCACGTGCTCAGACGAAACCGCCGCACGACGCGCCGCCTGTCGGCCACCGTCTCGGCCGCCATCGCCCTCGCCACCGTGGCCGCATGTTCGGGTTCCGACGGCGCGTCCTCCAAGGGTGCGGGCGGGCCCCTGGTCTTCGGGATCACCGCGGACGCGACGCAGTTGCTGCCCTGGACGGCGACCGCCGTGCAGTCCCAGCAGGTTCTCGGCCAGGTCTACAGCTCGCTCCTCGACCAGGACGACAAGCTCGCCCCGGTCGCGGGGCTCGCCGGGCTGCCCGAGATCTCGAAGGACGGCCGCACCTACACCTTCACGCTGAAGTCCGGCGTCACGTTCTCCGACGGGTCCGCGCTCGACTCCACCGATGTCAAGTACAGCCTGGAGCGGATCCTCGATCCCGGCACCAAGGCCGTGGCGCGCAGTTCGCTCGCCGCCGTGCGGAAGGTGGCCGCCCCCGACAAGACGCACGTCGTCCTCACCCTCAAGGCGCCCGACGCATCCCTCGTCACCGCGCTGACCAGCGTCAACACGGTCATCCTGCCGTCCGACAAGCCGTTGTCCGGGCTCAAGCGCAAGCCCGTCGGCTCCGGCCCGTACGCGTTCAAGAGCCGCACCGCCAACCAGTCCGTCACCCTGGTCCGCAACGCCGACCACTTCAGGGGCAGGCCGGGGCTGCGCTCCCTGGAGTTCCGCGTCATCCAGGACAAGAACTCGCTGGCGTCGGCGCTGCGCTCGGGCACCGTCGACATGGCCATCTTTGACGACTCGGTCACCGCGAAGACCGCGAAGTCCGGGTCCGTCGAGATCCATGCCGTCGACCAACTCGACTACCACGCGCTTCAGTTGCGTGCAGACTCCGCGACCTTCCGCAAACTGGACACCCGGCTCGCCGTGCAGTGCGCCATCGACCGCAAGCAGGTGATCAAGACCGCCGCGCTCGGCCAGGGCAAGGTCGTGGGCCCGTTCACCTCCCCCGCCTTCGCCTCCGACCCCGACGCCCGCCCCTGCCCGCGGCGCGACATCAAGGCAGCCAGGAAGCACCTCGCGGACGCGGGGCAGCCCAAGGGATTCGCGTTCACGGCGCTCGTCCCACAGGGCCTGTACTCCACCGCCACCGACGAGGCGCAGAACATCCAGGCCCAACTCGGCGACGTCGGCATCAAGATGAGGATCGAGACACTGGACTCCAGTGCCTACGTGGACCGTTGGCTCGCCGGGAAGTTCGATGCGGCGATCGCCCTGAACGGCGCGGTGGCCGACCCCGCCCCCGCGTACGCCCGCTACTTCACCAGCGACGGCAACTTCAACAAGGTCGCCGGACACCGCTCCGCGGCCCTGGACAAGCTGTTCGCCGAGGGCATCGCGACCGACGACATGGCCGCCCGCAAGGAGATCTACGCCAAGATCTCGCGGAACCTCGAGGACAACGCGGCGTGGATCTGGCTCTACAGCGGGCGCAGCCACATCGCCACGAACACGCGCGTGCAGGGGTTCCGGCCGGTGATCGACGCGAGTCTGCAGAGCCTGTGGGAGACGAAGCTCGCATGACGACACACGTACAGCTGTCGTCCTGGGGCCTGCTCGGCCGGCTCGTCACGCACCCGGTCGTGCGCCGCGTCGCCGAGGCCGTGCTCACTCTGGTCGGTGTGTCCGTGCTGACCTTCGTGGTGCTGCGGGTGCTGCCCGGCGACCAGATCACCGCCGCGTACGGCACCGACGCGGGCGACCTCACCGGCGCGCAGCGTGCCCAGCTCCGGGCGTACTACGGCCTGGACCAGCCGCTGGCCGGGCAGTATCTGTCCTGGCTCGGCGGGATCCTCACCGGCAATCTGGGGTTCTCCTCGAACGCGGGCCAGAGCGTCGCGCGGCTGACCGCGCACGCCCTGCCGGTGACCCTTGAACTCGCCGTCCTGGCCATCGTGTTGGCCCTCGTGCTCGGTGTGTCCGGCGGGCTGCTCGCCGCCTCCCGGCCGGGCGCGCTGCGGGACGGCGCGACGCAGACGGTGAGCCTGCTCGCGCTGTCCGCGCCGGTCTTCCTCACCGGCACCGTCCTCGCGCGCGTGCTCGCCGACTCGTTCGGCTGGAACCCCAACGGGCAGACCTACGCGGCCCTGACCACCGACCCGTCCCTCAACCTCCAGCAGATGGTGCTGCCCGCGCTGGTGCTCGGCGTGAGCATCGCCTCGCCGATCGCGCAGACCACGCGGACGGCGGTCCTCGACATCCGCGGCGAGGACTTCATCAACACGGCCCGCGCGAAGGGCGTGCCCGAACGGGCGCTCCAGGTGCGGCACGTGCTGCGCAACGCGCTGATCCCCGTCGTCACCATGAGCGGCCTGCAGTTCGGCTTCCTGCTGGGCGGGGCCGTCGTCGTCGAGCAGGTCTTCTCGCTGCCGGGGATCGGCCGGCAGGTACTGCTCGGCATGGGGCAGAAGGAGTACGCGGTGGTGCAGAGCACGGTCCTGGTGATCGCGGTGCTGTTCGTGCTGGTCAACCTGGCGACGGATCTCGTCTACCGGCTGGTCGACCCGAGGGTGTGGTCACGTTGAGCGCGCTGCCGACCCAGCGGCCCCGGCCGTTCGCCTCCGCCGCGCCACCGGCCCGCCGTCGCTCCCTCCTGCGGGGGCTCGTCCGCAGCCGCACCGGTCTGATCGGCGCCCTGCTCACCCTCGTCGTCGTGGTCGCCGCCGCGGCCGGTCTGCTCGGGGCGCTGCCGTACAATCCGGCCGCGCAGGACGTCGAGGCGGCGCTGACGGCGCCGAGCGGCGAACACTGGCTCGGCACCGACCAGTTCGGCCGGGACGTGTTCTCGCGGGTCGCCGCGGGACTCGGCAGTTCGCTGCTCGTGGCGGGCGGGGCGGTCGCCGTGTCCGGGGCCGTGGGTGTCGTCCTCGGCGTCCTCGCCGGCTACTTCGGCGGGGTGCTCGACCGGGTCGTCGGGGTGCTGACCAATGTGCTGTTCGCGTTCCCCTCGCTGCTGCTCGCGCTGGCCCTTGCCGCGACCCTGTCCCGCACCCGGGCCACGGTCGCCCTCGCCATCGCGGTGGTGTACGCGCCGATCTTCGTACGGGTCGCGCGCGGGCCCGTGCTGACGCTGCGCGGCGCGGACTACGTCATCGCCGCCACCGCCGTCGGGCAGCGGCGCCTGGCCACGCTGTTCACCCACGTACTGCCCAATATGCGCGGCATCGTGCTGGTCCAGGTCACGCTGAGCCTGTCCTGGGCGGTCCTCACCGAGGCCTCGCTCAGTTTCCTCGGCTTCGGCACGCCGCCGCCCGCCGCGTCGCTCGGCGTGATGGTGTTCGACGCGCGCACCCTGTCCAGCGTCGCGCCGTGGCTGCTCGCCGGGCCGGGCGTCGCGCTCATCGTGTTCGTGTTCGGGCTCAACCTGCTCGGCGCGGGACTGCGGGATGTGCTGGACCCGCGCGCGGGAGGCAGCCGATGACCACCGCCCGCGCCACTGCCGCTCCAGACACTTCGAACACTTCGAACACTTCGAATGAGAGAGGATTTCGATGCGCGTCCTCGGCATGATCTCCGGTACCTCGCACGACGGCATCGATGTCGCCGTCGTCGACTTCGCACAGGACGGCACGACGCTGCGCGGCCATCTCACCCACCACGGCTCGACCCCGTACACGCCGCGGCTGCGCGCCGATCTCGTGGCCGCGCTGCCACCGCGTCGGATCACGGCGGAGGACGTCTGCGCCCTGGACACCCGCATCGGGCAGGCCTTCGGGGAGGCGGCCCGCGCCGCGCTCGCGGAGGCGCCCGCCGACGCGGTGTGCAGCCACGGCCAGACCCTGTACCACTGGGTGGCGGGCAACACGGTCCTCGGCACGCTCCAGATCGGGCAGCCGGCCTGGATCGCGCAGGCCACAGGGCTGCCCGTGGTCAGCGATCTGCGGACCGCCGACATCGCGGCGGGCGGCCAGGGCGCCCCGCTGGTCCCGCTGCTCGACCGGATGCTGCTCGCGCCCGACGTCCAGCAGGGCCTGCGCGCCGGAGCACTCAACCTCGGCGGCATCGCCAACCTCACCGTCGCCGCCCCCGACTCCGCCCCGGCCGCGTGGGACATCGGCCCCGCCAACGCCCTCATCGACGCCGTCGTCGCCGACTCCCCCGACACACCGGACGGCTTCGACCGCGACGGCCGCCTCGCCGCATCCGGGACGGTGGACGAGGCCCTGCTCGCCGAACTCCTCACCGAGCCGTACTACGCGCTCGCGCCGCCCAAGAGCTGCGGCAAGGAACTCTTCGACGCGCTGTACGTGTCCGGGTACGCGGAGAAGGCGGCGGGCCGCTCCGGCCGCCTTCTCGTCACCGAACTCGACGACCTGGTCGCCACCCTGACCGCCCTCACCGCGGAGACCGTCGCACGCACCGTCCGCGAGGCACGTCTCGACGTGCTGTACGTGTCTGGGGGCGGGCTGCGCAATCCCTCACTGATGGCCGCGATCACGGACCGGCTCGACGGGCTCACGGTGCTGCCGAGCGACGCGCTCGGGGTGCCGTCCGACGCGAAGGAGGCCCTGGCGTTCGCCCTCATCGGCTGGCACAGCCTGCACGGGCTGCCAGGCAATGTGGTGGCGTGCACGGGCGCCTCGGGCGAGCGGGTCCTCGGTCAACTCACCCTGGGGTCAACAGGGTTGAAGTCCTTCGATACGCCGCCGGTGCGCCCCGATCGGCTGGTGGTCACCGGCGGGGTCGCATGAACGTCGACCTGGCCGGGGCCGCCGCCGAGGTGCTGGAGACGGGTGGCCGGGGCCGGTGCCCCGCCGGGGTGTGCCTGGGCGTGTCCACCCCTGCCACGGGCACCGTGCTGGCGGCAGCGGGCTGGGCGCGGCGCCCCGGAGGGCCGGTGCCGGGTGAGCCGATGACGACCGGGACGGTGTTCGACGTGGCGTCGGTGACGAAGGTGGTGGCCACGACGGCCGTGGTCATGCGGCTCGTCGCGGCGGGACGGCTGGACCTCGACGCTCCGGTGGGGCGGTACTTGGCGGGGTTCCAGGTCGGTCCCGGCAAGGCGATCGGGCCCGGCAAGGCCCTGATCACCGCGGCCCACCTGCTCAGCCACCGCTCGGGGCTGCCGCCGTGGTGGCCGCTGTACTGCCGGACGACGGACCGCGAGACCGCACTCGACCTGGCGGAACGGCTCCCGCTGGACACACCGCCCGGCACCCGGCGCACGTACTCGGACGTGGGATTCATGCTGCTCGGCCGACTCGTCGAACGGATCACGGGCACGGACCTGGCCACGGCGTTCCGCCAACGGGTGGCCGATCCGCTCGCCCTGACCCGTACCCGCTACGGGCCCGTACCGCCGGAGACCGCCGCCGTGAGCAGCGACGGCGACCGGATCGAGGCCCGGATGGTGGAGACCGGCCGCCCGTACCCCGCGCCCTGCACGACGGCCGACTTCACCGGCTGGCGCACCGGGCCCGTCCGTGGCACGGCGGCCGACTGCAACGCCGCGCACGCCCTGGGCGGTGTCGGCGGGCACGCGGGACTGTTCGCCCCGACGGCCGAGTTGCTCCGGCTGGCCTCGGCCCTCGTGCACGACGAGTCCTTCGTCCCGGCCGCCGTACGCTCCCGGTTCCTCGCGGCGGCGGACCCGCGGAACCCCGAACAGGGCCTGGGTTTCCATCGGTTCATGCTGGACACGCCGCACGGACCGGTCCCGATGGTCGGCCACGACGGCTTCACCGGAACGCATGTCGGGGTGGCCACCGACCGCCCACTCTCCCTGGCGCTCGCGGCCACGCGCCTGCACGGCACGAGCACGGACCGGGCGGGGTTGGTGCCCGTGGACGAGCTGTCCGCCGCCGCACACCGCGGAACCGTACGGGCCCTTGAGGCGGCGGGCGCCTTCCCGCCGCCCCACTCCACCGGAAACGCGGAACAAGGCGAACCCGCACCCCTATCCGGACACACCAGACACGCCACCCTGGAGTCGCCATGACCGCCCCCGTTCCGGCCGAGGCCGATCCGCGCGACGGCGCCACCACGCGCGGGGATGCCACCACACACGGAGGTGCCACGCTGCGCATCCGGGGCCTCTCGGTGGCGTACGAGACCTCCGGCCGTGATGTCGTCGCCGTGGACCGGGTCGACCTCGACCTCGCGGCGGGCGAGACGGTGGCGGTGGTCGGGGCCTCGGGTTCGGGCAAGTCGACGCTGGCGGCGAGCGTCAACCGGCTCCTGGCCGCCAACGGGCGGATCACCCGCGGCTCGGTGCACCTCGACGACCTGGACCTCACCACCGCGTCCGCCAAGGTACTGCGGCAGGTGCGCGGGGCGCGGATCGGGATGGTGCCGCAGGACCCGATGACGAACCTCGACCCGGTCGCCACGATCGGCTCGCAGATCACCGAGGCGCTCCGGGTGCACGGCATCGCGCGGGGGGAGCGGGCCCGCGACGAGGCGGTGGCGCTCCTCGAACGCGCGGGCATCGCGGACGCGGCGTCCCGCTTCTCCCAGTACCCGCACGAGTTCTCCGGCGGGATGCGCCAACGCGTCCTGATCGCCATGGCATTGGCCTGCCGCCCCGACGTCCTGATCGCCGACGAGCCCACGTCGGCGCTCGATGTCACGGTGCAGCGCCTGGTCCTGGACCAAATGGCGGCGCTCACCCGGGACTTGGGCACGTCGGTGCTGCTCATCACGCACGACCTCGCGCTGGCGGCCGAGCGCTCGGACCGGGTGGTCGTGATGCACGAGGGCCGCATCGTGGAGACGGGCCCCGCGCCCGAGATTGTCGCCGGACCCCAACACCCGTACACACGCCGACTCTTGTCGGCCGCGCCCGGCATCGCGCGCGCCAAGGTGAGCCCGGTGCCCCGCGAGCCCGCACCGCGCCCCCTCCTGGAACTGCGCGGTGTCACCAAGGAGTACCGGCTGCGCGGCCGCCGTGAGCCCCTGCGCGTGGTGGACGGCCTCAGCCTCACTGTGCACCCCGGCCGCACGGTGTCCCTGGTCGGCGAATCGGGCTCCGGCAAGTCCACCACGGCGCGCATCGCCCTGCGCCTGGAGGACCCGGACGCGGGCACGACACACTTCGAGGACACGGACGTCACCAAGAGCCACGGCCGCCGCCTCCTGCCGTTCCGCCGCGCAGTCCAGCCGGTGTTCCAGAACCCGTACGCCTCCCTTGACCCGCGTCACACCGTCGGCCGGATCGTCGCCGAGCCGCTGCGGGTGCACGGCATCGGCAGCAGCCGCGCCGACCACCGCGCGCGGGCCGCCGACGTCCTCGACCAGGTGGCGCTGCCCTCGGCGTGCATGGACCGCTACCCCCACGAACTCTCCGGCGGCCAGCGCCAACGGGTGGCCATCGCCCGCGCCCTGGCGCTCGGCCCGCGGCTGATCGTGCTGGACGAGGCCGTGTCCGCGCTCGACGTCCTGGTCCAGGACCAGATCCTCGACCTGATGGTGGAGCTCCAACGCGACCTGGGCCTCGGCTACCTCTTCATCAGCCACGACCTGGACGTGGTCCGCCTGGTCTCGCACCACGTCCTGGTGATGCGCGAGGGCCGCGTGGTCGAACAGGGCACACCGGTCGACATCTTCGACAACCCCCAACACCCGTACACCCGCGAACTGATCGCGGCGATCCCGGGCAAGGGGACGCGCTGACGGCACCACGGCACGGCGCGCGGCGGTCAGTGGATGTGCGACCCGCCGTTCACGTCGTACGTCGCTCCGGTGATATACCCGGATTCCGCCCGGCACAGGTAGGTGATCAGGTCGGCGACGTCGTGGACGCGGCCGTTGCGGCCCACCGGGATGCCGGCGATCAGGGACGACTTGCGTTCGCCTTCCAGCGCGCCGCCGGTGATGTCCGTGTCGATGAGGCCCGGGGCGACGCTGTTGGCGGTGACGCCGTGGGGGCCGAGTTCGCGGGCGAGGGCGCGGGCGAAGCCGAGCTGGGCGGCCTTGGCGGCGGAGTAGGCGACGCCGCCGAAGACGCCGCCGCCGCGTTCGGCGGAGACGGAGGAGAGGAACACTACGCGGCCGAAGCCCCGTTCGGCCATGCCGGGGGCGACGGCACGGGTGATGTTGAAGGCGCCGCGGACGTTGACGGCGAAGATGCGGTCCCATTCGCCGCCGTCGACGTCGAGGAACGCGGTGGGCGACGTGATTCCCGCGTTGTTGACCAGCGCGCCGATCGGCGGCGCGTCGGCCGCGAGGGTGTCGACGGCGGCGGCGACGGCGTCCTCGTCGGTGACGTCGCAGGCCAGGCCCGTCGCCCGGACGCCGTGCCGGTCCGCGATCTCGTCCGCGGCCTCCTTGGCGGCGGCCTCGTCGAGGTCGAGGACCGCGATGTTCCAGCCGGCGGCGGCGAGGGCGTGTGCGGTGGCGCGGCCGATGCCGCGCCGGGAGGCGGCGCCGGTGACGACGGCGGTGAGTTCGGTGACGTTCGTTTCGGCTTTGGTCATGGTGTGGTGCAGCTCCTCGACGAATCGGTGAAGTAGTGGGTCAGAGTGCGGACTTGACGCGGGCGCACAGCGCGTCCGTCGAGAGTCCGTAGCGGTCGTGGAGGGTGGGCAGGGCGCCGGCCGCGAGGAACTCGTCGGGGAGCGCCGCGGACAGGATCCGGGCGCGGGCGCCACCGAAGCCGGCGGTGGCGGCGACCGCTTCGGACAGTCCTCCGACGACTGTGTGGTTCTCGCAGGTGACGACGAGCCGGTCACTCTGGAGCTGACGCAGGATGGTGTCGGTGTCCAGCGGCTTGATCGTGGGGACGTGCAGGACGGCCGCGTCGATGTGGTCCGCCTCCAGGCACTGCGCCGCCTGCAGCGCGCGCATCGTCATGAGGCCGGTCGAGATGAACAACACGTCGCGTCCACCGCGCAGTTCGGCGGCCTTGCCCAACTCGAACCGGTAGTCGTACTCGTCGAGCACGGTGGGGACCTTGCCGCGCAGCAGCCGCATGTATGTGGGTCCGGGGTGTGCGGCGAGCGCGGGTACGGCCTGTTCGATCTCGACCGAGTCGCAGGGGTCGACGATCGTCAGGTTCGGGCAGGCCCGCAGGATCGCGAGGTCCTCGGTGGCCTGGTGACTCGGCCCGTATCCGGTGGTGAGTCCTGGCAGCGCGCCGACGACGTTGACGTTGAGGCCGGGTTCGGCGATGTCGAGGCAGAGGAAGTCGTACGCGCGGCGGGTGGCGAACACCGAGTACGTGGACGCGAACGGCACCAGACCGACCTCGGCGAGGCCCGCTGCCGCGCCGAGCATGACCTGTTCCGCCATGCCCATCTGGTAGAAGCGGTCCGGGTTCGCGTCCCGGAAGATGTGCATGTCGGTGTACTTGGCGAGGTCGGCGGACAGGCCGACGATCTCCGGGCGTTCCTCGGCGAGCCGGTTCAGCGTGTGTCCGAACGGGGCGGGCGCGGTGCGCTGCCCGGGGTCGGCGAACGAGGCGATCATCGCGGACGTGGTGAGGCGCTTGCGGGGCGCTTCCTGAGCGGCGGCGGTGCTCACTGGTGGGCTCCTTCTAGGTGGTCGCGGGCGGCCTGCCACTCGTGGGCGGCGACGGGCATGAAGTGGGCCTTCTCCCGGGTCTCCAGGAACGGCACACCGCGCCCGGTGCGGGTGTCGCAGATCAGCACGGAGGGGCTGCCGGTGTGCTCACGGATGCCGTCGAGCGCGGTGAGCAGGGCGGGGATGTCATTGCCGTCGACCCGAACGGCGTTCCAGCCGAAGGCCCGCCATTTCTCGGTGACGGGTTCGGTGCGCAGCACGCCGGGCGTGGGGCCGTCGGCCTGCAGCCCGTTGACGTCGACGACGGCGGTGACGTTGTCCAGGCCGTGGTGGGCGCAGGCCATGGCGGCCTCCCAGGTCGAGCCCTCGTCGAGCTCGCCGTCGGAGAGGAGGTTGAACACCCGCGCGTCGCTGCCGAGTTGACGCAGACCGAGCGCCATGCCGCAGGCGACGCCGAGTCCGTGGCCGAGCGAGCCGCCGGAGATCTCCATGCCGGGCGTGTAGCTGGCCATGCCGGACATCGGGAGGCGGGAGTCGTCCGTCCCGTACGTCTCCAGTTCGGCGACGGGGATCGTCCCGGCCTCGGCGAGCGCGGCGTAGAAGGCGATCGCGTAGTGGCCGATGGAGAGAAGGAACCGGTCGCGGCCCGCCCACTCCGGGTCTTCGGGGCGCAGCCGCAGCTCGCCGTCCTCGCGTGCGTAGAACATGGCAAGGACGTCGGCGACGCCGAGTGCCTGTCCGATGTACCCCTGGCCCTGGACCTCGCCCATGGTGAGGGCGTGACGGCGGATGCGGGTGGCGGCCTCCCGCAGTCGGGCGATCTTGCGGTCGCGCTCGGCGGCCGGGGCCGGGGGTTGGTGTGTCGTCACCGATGTCATCGGCGCGTACCTCCTTGTCGTACGGGAATGGGGGGCGGGGTTCAGCCGCCGTTGACCAGGTGCTTGGCCGAGCCGGTCCCGGTGTTCTGTGCGGTGGCGGCGAGTTGGCGCTCCAGGGCGTCGACCTCGGCGCGCTCGGCCGGGCCCCAGGTCTCGCGGGTCAGCAGCGTGGCGACCAGTCCCAGCAGGCCGTACGCGCTGAACAGCACGGCCGGGCCGACCCAACCGGTCGCGGAGAACAGGGCGGTGGCGATCAGCGGGGTGAACCCGGAGACCACGGCGGAGAGTTGGTAGGCCAGCGAGGCCCCGCTGGTCCGGGTCCTGGCCTGGAAGAGCTCGGAGAACCAGGCTCCCTGAACCCCGGCGAGGCCGTTCTGGCACACGGCGTAGCTCACGACCAACGCGAGCACGATGGCCGTCGCGGAGCCGGTGTTGAGGAGCAGGAACAGCGGCACGCCCCAGGCGAGTGTGAACGCCGTACCGAAGAGATAGACGGGGCGGCGACCGACGCGGTCGGTCAGCGCGCCCCACAGTGTCGTCGCCGCGATACCGAGCGCGGAGGCGAGCATGAGGCCGAACAGGGTCACGGAGCGGTCGGCGAGGCCCTCGCTCGCCAGGTACGACATGGCGAAGGTGACCGAGAGGGCGTAGCCGGCGGTCTCCGTGCTGCGCAGACAGAAGGCGCGCAGGACGTTGCGCCAGTCGGTGCGCAGCACCTCCATGAGCGGGTTGGAGGCCACCTCGCCCTCGGACTTCAGTGCCTCGAACTCCGGGGACTCCTCGACCTTGAGGCGGATGAGGATGCCGACGACGATGAGCACGGCGCTGCACAGGAACGGCACACGCCAGGCCCACTGCTCCCCCAGCGGCACGCTGAGCAGGAAGGCGCCGTTCGCCAGGAGCAGCCCGACAGGGAAGCCGGCCTGGGTGATTCCGGTGTAAAGCCCGCGTTTGCGCCACGGCGCGTGCTCGAAGGTCATGAGGATGGCGCCGCCCCACTCGGCACCGAACGCCAGCCCCTGGACCACGCGGACCAGGACGAGCAGGACACCGGCCCACGCGCCGACCATCTGATACGTGGGCAGCATGCCGATCAGAACCGTGCACGCCCCCATGAGCAGCAGCGATCCCACGAGGACCGGCTTGCGGCCGATCCGGTCGCCGAGGTGTCCGCCGACGATCCCGCCGATCGGCCGCACCGCGAAGCCGACGCCCAGTGTGGCGAAGGACAGCAGTGTGCCGGACAGCGGGTCCTCGGACGGGAAGAAGACATCGTTGAAGTACAGGGCCGCGGCGGTGCCGAAGCCTATGAAGTCGTAGGTCTCGATCGTCGCCCCGATTGATGAGCCGATGGCGACGCGTCGCCGCGCGGGGGTGCCCTGGACGGCGGCCAATTGCTGTGCGGACATGGGAGATCTCCATTGATCCAACGGCGGTTCGGCTTCCGGGAAGCCATACGCCCGACAGTCGAGTGTTGACTGTTAACACTCGGCAGGCATGAAGAAACCATCCAGGCCAGGCGCCCGGCTGTCAATGCCCGTTCAGCAGGAAGTCGCTCAGCCGTCGGTCACGGCGAAGCACTCAGCCATCGATCACGGCGAAGTGCTCGGCCGCCACGGCCATGTGCTCCTCGACAACGGCGACGGCGCCCGCGACATCACCGGCCTCGATGGCGTCGATGATGGCCGCGTGCCGGTCGCGCGTCATCATCGCGGGAGCATCCTCCTGGTCCCGGGACATGATCGTGACGCGGATCCGGCCCTCCAGATGACGCCACGACTCGACCAGCATCGAGTTGCCGGAAACCTGGCAGAGCCGCACATGGAAGCCGAGGTCCGCCTCGACACGGGCGGCGAAGTCGTCCCCGGCCGCATCCAGTTCACCCGCCGCGGCACGCAACGCGGCCACCGCCTCCGCCCGGTCGGGCCGGGCGATGACCTCGGCGACGGCCAGCCCTTCCAGTGCCGCGCGCACCCGGAACATCCCGCGGATCTCCTCCGCGGACAGCGAGTTCACCCGCAGCATGCCCCGGACACCGGCGCGCACGAGGCCCTCCTGCTGGAGATGGCGCAGCGCCTCGCGCACGGTTCCGCGACTCACGCCGAGCCGGCCGGCCAGCTCCACCTCTCCCAGGTGATCACCGGGCCGGTACGCTCCCGCCGTGATGGCGGACCGCAACGCCTGCAGCACGCGCTCCCGCAAGGTACTGCGGTCCATCACGGGCAAAGGCTCAATAGACAAGACGACTCCCTCCAGGGTGTCAACATCCTAACTGGCGACTGTCAACAGTGAAGCGGAGGCGAACAGTCACCGTCCACACTATTGACCGGTCAATTGGCGAATGGTTGGATCAAATCAATGGGCATTCCCAAGTACCAGCTGATCCGGGCCGAGATCGAGGCCCGCATCACCTCGGGTGATTGGCGGCCCGGCTCCCGCGTACCGACGGAGGCCGAGCTGCGCGAGGAGTACGGGGTGAGCCGCGCCACCGCGCAGCGCACCCTGCACGAACTCGCCCAGGCAGGCCTGGTGGTCCGCTACCGGCGGCGCGGCACGTTCGTCGCCGAGGGGGCCCGCCAGGAGAATCTGCTGCGCTTCACCGATGTGCGGCAGACCGGGCCCGAGGTACCGGGTCCGCACATCGTCCAGTCCGCCAAGGTCGTTCCGGCGGGTGACGCCGGCGTCACCCTGCCCGGGGTGTCCGACACCGAACCCGTCAACGAGCTGCGGCGCGTCAAGTACAACGAGGAGGGCGAACCGCTCGCCGTCGAACTGTCCGCCGTTCCCTTCTCCCTCGCCCCGCGCCTGCTGGACGAGGACCTGGAACAGCTCACCGTCCTGCACTACTTCCACCGCACCGGCATCCCCGTCAGCACTTCGCGGATGTACGTCGAGGCCCAGGTCCTGGACGAGCCGACCGCGGCCCTGCTGGAGACCCCGCCCGGCGAGGCCGTCCTGCGGCTGCGGCGGCTGACGCGGCTGACCGACGGCACGCTCGCGGAGGCCATGTGGCACATCATGCGGCCCGGCCTCACCGAGTTCTTCGTCGAGCAGTCGGTCCTCGACGTGCCGGACGCACCGGAGGTGCCGGGCGGTTCCTGACCCTTCTCGTGCTCACTGGAAGGAACCCTCATGCCCACTTCCCCGCTGCGCGTCGCCGTCGTCGGCACCGGTGTCATCGGCGCCATGACGGCCTGGCACCTCGCCGCCCGAGGTGTCGAGGTGCTCGCCCTCGACGCGTACGCCCCCGGCCACGACCGCGGCGCCTCGGCCGGCGAGTCGCGGATCTTCCGCACCGCCTACAAGGAGGGCGCGTCCTACGTCCCACTGCTGCGCCGCTCGTACGAACTGTGGCGCCGCCTGGAGAGCGAGGCCGGCCGCGAGCTGCTCACCCTCTGCGGCGGGCTCACCCTCGGACCGCCTGACCACCCCGATCTGCGCGCCGTTCGGGGCAGCGCCGCCGAACACGGCCTGGACATCGAGGTGTTGGACGCGGTCGACGCCGCGCGGCGCTTCCCGCAGCACCGGCTCGACGCGGACGAGGTCGCCGTGCTCGACCCGGGCGCCGGGGTGCTGCGCCCCGAGCCCGCCGTGCAGTCCGCGCTCGCCCGGGCGCAGGAACTGGGCGCCCAACTGCTGCCGTACCACCGGGTGGACGGGCTCGACGAACGCCCCGGCGGCGGCTGGCACATCCGCACGCGGCAGGGCGCGTACGACGTCGATCACGTGGTGCTGAGCCCCGGCCCGTGGTCCGGTTCGTTCGCGCGGCTCGCCGGGCTGCCGCTTCAGGGGCGGCGCATCACCGCCGCGTGGTTCGCCGCCAAGGACGTCGCCGCCCACCGGCCCGACCGGCTGCCGATCGCCATCCGGCGCCACCACGAGGCGGGCTTCTCCTGCTTCCCCGTCCTCGACGGCACCGCCGTCAAGATCGTCCCGCACCACCTGCCCTGGCACGAGACGGACGCCCCCGAAGACCTGCCCCGCAGCGCGGACAGCGCGTTCGCGCAGGCCGCGTCCGCCGCCGTGGCCCGGCTACTGCCCGGCCTCGTCCCGCATCCCGTACGGATCGGTGTGTACGCGGAGGCGTTCAGCGCCGACGAGCACGCGCTGGTCGGCCCGCTGCCCGGCGCCCGTGATGCCACGCTGCTCGCCGGGTTCTCCGGGCACGGCTTCAAGCTCGCCCCCGTCTTCGGTGAGATCGCCGCATCCCTGGTCGTGGACGGGAAGTCGCCGTACGACATCGGGTTCCTCGACCCGGCGCGCTTCGGCTCCACCGGCTGACACACACCGCTCGCACTCCCCCACCCGCACGGCACAGCACACCCTCCTGGCTTCCCCCTGCCCTCCCGAGGAGCGTGACCCCTTGCCGCACCACTCCACTGCCCAAATAGCCGCGATCGTCGTCGCAGGCCTTGTCATCATCGCCGCCGGAGCGCTGCTCTCGGTGTACTTCGGCCGCCGCGCGAAGAACTCGGCCGACTGGCTCTCCGCACCCGAGTCGCTCCCGCTGATCGTCGTCGTCATCACCCAGTTCGCGACCGCCGCAGGTGGCGGTGTGCTCATCGCCCACGTCGGCATCGCCTACGCGTCGGGCTGGTCGGTCTTCGCGTACGAACTCTGCGTCGTCCTCGGCTTCTTCGGGCTCGCCCTGACCGCGCGCTGGCTTCGCGACCAGGGCTTCGGCACCGTCCCCGACGTCGTGACCCGCCTGTTCGGGCGCAGCCGGGTCGTCGTCGCGCTCGCCGGGGTGTGCGCCCTGGTCGTGCCGTTCGGCTGGCTGGCCACCCAATTCGTCGCGTTCTCCCAGCTGTTCGGGCAGCTGACCGGGCTCTCGCCGAGCCTGCTGATCGCCGTCATCGCCGCCGGATCGCTGCTGTTCGTGCTGCCCGGCGGGCTGACATCGGTGGCCTGGACGGACTTCGTCTTCGGGATCTTCAAGATCGTGATGTCGCTCGTGGTCGCCGCCTACGCCGTCCATCTCGCGGGCGGCTGGAGCGGCATCACAACACATGTGCCCGAGCGCCTGTGGCAGCCGTCGGGCCTGTTCGCGGCCGGTGGCGACCAGGTGTGGCTGTGGGTGGCCGCGATCCTGCCCGGCACCCTCACCAACCAGCTCTACTACCAGCGCATCTTCGCCACCAAGAACGTCTCCGACGCCCGCCGGGGCATCATCCTCAGCGGGCTCACCATCCTGGTCGGCGGTGTCTACGCGGCGGCCATCGGCCTGTCCGTCCGCGCCCAGCACCCCGGCCTGACCAACCCGGAGGACGCGGCGGGCTGGCTGATCACGCAGCTGCCGCCGCTCCTCCTGGTCACCTACGGCGCGTTCCTCGTGGCCACCATCGTCTCCACGTCGGGCAGCGCGCTCCAGTCCGTCGTCACCAGCCTGGTCCGCGACCTGTACAGCAGCGTCGTGGGCGGGCGGCGCACCGACCGCCGCATGGTGACACTCTCCCGGCTCTGCACGGTCGTGGTGACCGCCGTCGCCGCCGTGCTCGCCATCTCCTTCCCGACCGCGCTCACCTGGCTCGTCGCCACCTACGCGTACTCGGCCGCCGCGCTCGCCGCGCCACTCTTCCTCGGCTACGCGCTGCGCCGCCGATTCCGGCTGACACCTGCCGCCGCCCTCGCCGCGATGCTCGCCGGCCTCGCGGGCTGCGGCGCCGCCCAACTCGCCGACACCGTCGTGCCGTACGCGGTGTACGGCATCGCCGCATCGGCCGTCGTCCTGCTCGGCTGCGCGCTCTCCTCGGGACGCCCGACGACCCCCGTGCCCGCGCAGCCCTCCCCCGTCCCCGCACCGGAAGGCAGCACCTCCGCATGACCTCACCCACCCCCCGCACCGCCGTCATCGGCGCCGGAGCCCTCGGCGCCGCGACCGCCCGCGCGCTCGCCGTGCGCGGCGCCGCGGTCACCGTCTTCGAGCGCACCGGATTCGCCGCCGGGACAACCGGAACCACGTTCGCCTGGGTCAACTCCCATGCCAAGAACCCGACTTCGTACCACGAGCTGAACATGGCGGGTGTCGCCGAACACCACGCGCTGCGGGAGGCGGGCGGCCCCGCGCCGCACTGGTTCTTCCCGTCCGGGAACCTGGAGTGGGCGGCCGACGACGTGGGCGACGCACGCCTCGCGGACGCCCTCGAACTCCTGGAGGGCCGCGGCTACCCCTGGCGGTGGATCGAGCCCGACCGGGCCCGTGAGCTGGTGCCCGACCTACGTATCCCCGACGCAGTGCGGCGCATCGCACACTTCCCCGAGGAGGGGTACGTGCTGCCGCACCCGCTCGTCGCCCGGCTGTGGGGCGAGGCCCGCGACCACGGCGCCGAGCTGCGCTGCCCGGCCGAGGTGACCGCCATCGACGAGCGCGCCTCCGACGTACGGCTCGGGCTCGCCGACGGCACCAACGAGACCTTCGACCTCGTCGTCAGCGCGACGGGGCGGTGGAGCGAGCGGACCGCCGCGCTGACCGGTGTGTCGCTGCCCATGGCGGACACCACCGAACCCGGCTCCGCCACGGTCGGCCTCCTCGGCTACACCTCCCCGACGGCGACCCGCCTCGACGCGGTGCTCACCACGCCGCGCCTCAACGTCCGCCCCGACGGCGGCGGCCGCCTCGTCGTTCAGGGCCTCGACCTCGACACCGACGCCGACCCGGCCGCACCCCCGCCGCTGGACGGCCCGCACGCCGCCCAACTCCTCGACCGGCTGGCGGACTTGCTCCACGGCACGCGCGGCGCACGCCTCGAATCCTTCCGGGTGGGCCGACGCGCCCTGCCCGCGGACGGCCTCACGGTCGCGGGCCGGCTGCGCCCGGACGGCAGGGTCTATGCGCTGGCGACACACAGCGGCATCACCCTCGGCCCGCTGCTCGGCCGCCTCGCGGCACACGAGCTGCTGACCGGCGAACGCGACCCGCTCCTCGCGGACTTCGCCCCGGACCGCCTCACGGGCGCGGCCCCGGACTCCTTCGGAGAGCTGGAGCGTCCGCGCTTCGCGGGCCAGCAATGACACCGGCCTGTGGTCCCCTGGCCTACTCGGTGAGCGAAGGCCCCATGTACTGCTCCGCGAAGGACCGTACGTAGGCGGGGTCGTCGCGCAGCCGCTGCCACCGGGCGCGCCGCAGCCGTTCGCGGTAGGCGGCGTGCGGGGTGCCGGGCTCGTCGGCGTGCAGGAGTTCCAGCATGGTGTGGCTGAACTCCTGCACCTGCCACACGTCGGCCAGGCGCCGCCGGGAGTACGCGGCCAGCACCGCCTCCAGGGGTGCCTCGCCCGTGAAGTGCTCCGGCAGGGCCGCGGCGAGGTCGGCGGCGTCGGCCACCGCGAGGTTCATGCCCTTGCCGCCGGAGGGCGGCACGATGTGCGCGGCGTCGCCGAGCAGCACCACCCGCCCGTGGTGCATGGGTTCCACGACCTTGGTGTGCATGTCGACGACGGCCCGGTCCAGGACCGGTCCTTCGTTGACCGTCCAGTCCGGCAGGTCGAGCCGCATGTGCAGCTCCTTCCAGATCCGATCGTCCGGCCACTGGTCGAGGGTGTCACCGGCGGGTATCTGGAGGTACATGCGGGTCACGTCGCGGGAGCGCAGCATGTGCCCCGCGAAGCCGTCGGGGTGCTGCGCGTACACGGTATGCCCGGCGGACGGCGGCGCCTGGACGAGCGCGCCCAGGAGGCGGGCGTCGTGCGGCACGTCGTACCGGATGAAGGCCCCGTCCGGCAGAGCCGCGCGGGTCGGCCCGTGCCACCCATCGGCCCCGGCCACGAGGTCCGCGCGAATAACGGCGCCGTCGGCACACACCACACTCGGCGCCTCGCCCGCCACGACATCGGTGACCGCAGCGCCGAGCAGCAGGCTGCCGCCCTCACCGACATATGCGTCCAACAGGTCGGCCACGACGTCCTGTTGGGGATACACATAGCTGGGCGCGTCGCCGCACCACGCCTCGTAGTCAACGGTGACCCGCTCGCCCTCGGCATGTATCTCGCAGCGCGTGTGCGCGAGCCCCTCGGCGCGCAGCCGGCCGGACAGCCCGTGCCGGTCGAGCAGTTGCACGGTCCGCCGCTCCAGGAACCCCGCGCGCGAACGCGCCAGCAGCTGCTCCCGCGTGAACTTGTCGACCACCACACAGTCGATCCCACACCGCCGCAACAGCACACCGAGCGTCAGCCCTGCGGGGCCGGCTCCGACGACGACCACACCCGTGTCGAGCGTACGCACCACGTCTCACTCCCTCCGCGGGGCCGGGAGGGGGTGCCGACCCCGTCGTCGGCGCACGTTACGGGAGTGACCGGATGGGGTGTGCGGCAGGTCCCTCCTGGTCACACGCTCGCCGCCGCGCACCCGCAGGTGCGCCCCAGGTGCAGCCGGTGCGGCAGGATCCGTTCCTGCCGGGGCAGCGTCGGCCGTTCGATCCGGCGCATCAGCATGCCGAACGCGGCGGTGGCCATCTCCTCGTGGGGCTGGACGATCGTGGTGAGGTTGATCAGTCCCGCGGTGTAGTGGGGTGTGCCGTCGCAGCCGGTGACCGCCACGTCCTCGGGTACCCGGATGCCGTGCTCCACGGCGAACTCCATGACACCGATGGCCATTTCGTCGCTGCCGCACACCACCGCACGGGGTGGTGTGTCGAGGGCGAAGAGGCGCTGGGCGGCGCGCCGTCCGCCGTTGTTGTCCAGCTCCGTGCTGATCTTGCGGGCGCCGCTGATCCGCACCCCGTGCCGACCCGCGGTGCGGACGAAGGCCGCCTCCCGGACCGAGGACGCGGAGGAGAAGCGCGGCCCGACGACCGTGGCCACCTCCGTGTGTCCGTGCCCCAGGACATGCTCCATGAGTTCACCGGCCGCGGTGGCGTCGTCGGCCCCGGCGAAGTCCCCCTCCAGGAACAGCGAGCGCCGCGACAGATAGACGTACGGGATCCGCGCGGCGCGCAGGGTGCGCAGCGCGCTCGCGTCCTCGCGGAAGGCGGCCGACAGGATCACGCCGTCGACCTCCCGGTTCACCAGGGTCGCGGTGATGTGCTCCAGTGCGGGCCGCTGGTCCTGCGTGGTGGCGATGAACACCTGGTAGCCGACGGCGGCGCCCGCGGAGATGATCGCCTGGGCGAAGCGCGGGTACGTCGGGTTGACGATGTTCGGCTGCACCAGCGCGATCACCCGGCTGCGGCCCGGGTCGACGGCCTCGCCCCCGCGCGGTGTGAAGCCGAGTTCACGGGCCACCGCGAGCACATGTGTCCTGGTCTCGGCGGACACACCCACCTTGCCGTTCATCACGTACGAGACGGTGGCCGTGGAGACTCCGGCGGCCCGGGCCACCGCGGCGGCTGAGACCCGGGTGGGCCGCCGGGCCCGCATGGCCTGCCGTGGCTCGACTGTCTCCACTGATCGCTCTCCCCTGCCGAGTGCTGCCCGCCCTGTCGCGGGGTTCTCCGACCCGTCGCGTGCTGCCTGCCGCGTGAAGGTACGCAGCTCCCGGCCGCCCGGCAACGGTCGTCCACGTACTGAACGTTGCTTAACGTTCACGGCCGCGCCTAGCTTCACCGCACCGACGCAGCCGCGTCACCTCTGTCGACGAAGACGAAGGTCCTGCCCATGACGACTGACGCGACCGCCACCACGGCGCTGCGCTCCCCGGCCGAACTGAACCGGGTCATCCTGCGCCACCTGATGCCGCTGCTCGTCGCCGCCTACGTGATCAGCTTCCTGGACCGGACGAACATCGGAATCGCCAAGGAGCGCCTGGAAATCGACCTGGGGATCTCTGCCACGGCGTACGGGATCGGCGCGGGCCTGTTCTTCATCACGTACGCGCTGGTGGAGATCCCCTCCAACCTGGTCCTGCACCGGGTCGGCGCGCGTTTCTGGATCACCCGCATCATGGTCACGTGGGGACTCATATCCGCGGGCATGGCCTTCGTGCAGGGTGAGTGGTCCTTCTACGCGATGCGGTTGCTGCTCGGCGCCGCGGAGGCGGGCCTCTTCCCCGGTGTCATGTACTTCCTCACCCAGTGGTTCGCCCGGGCCGACCGGGCCAAGGCGAACGGGATCTTCCTGCTCGGTGTGTGCACCGCGAGCGTCGTGGGCCCGCCGATCGGCGGGCTGCTGCTCGGGCTCGACGGGCTCGGCGGACTGCACGGCTGGCAGTGGATGTTCCTCGTCGAGGGGCTACCGGCCTGCGTGTTCGCGGTCGCGGTGTGGAAGCTGCTGCCCGACCGCCCCGAGCAGGCCACGTTCCTGACCCGCGCCGAGGCCGTCGACCTGCAACAGCGGATCGCCGCCGAGGAGGAGGCCGGCGCCGCGGCCTCGGGCACCCACCGCATGGGCCAGGTCTGGCGGAACCCGCAGATCCTGCTCGTCGTCGGTGTCTACCTCGCCGAGCAGATCGCCGTGTACGCGATGTCGTACTTCCTGCCGTCGATCATCGGCACGTACGGGACGCTGTCGCCGCTGCAGATCGGCCTGTTGACCGCGATCCCCTGGCTGTTCGCGGGCCTCGGCGCGTATCTGGTGCCGCTGCGCGCCACGAACGGCACCACCTCACGGCGCCTGGTGAACGTCACGGCCGCGGGCATCGCCGTCGGCTTCGCGCTCGGCGCCCTGTCCGGACCCGTCGTCGGCCTCCTCGGCTTCTGCCTCGGCGCGTTCTCCTGCTTCGCCATGCAGGCGATCCTGTTCACCTTCCCGGCGTCGCGGCTGAGCGGGGCGGCGCTGGCAGGCGGGCTCGCGTTCGTCAACACCATCGGCCTGTTCGGCGGGTTCATCGGCCCGTACGTGATGGGGGCCATGGAGGACCTGACCGGCGACAAGCTGTCCGGCCTGTGGTTCGTGGTCGCGGTGGCCGCCGTCGGCACGGTCCTGTCGCTGTTCCTACGGCGCGGCGACGAGGCCACCGCCCGCTGACCGGGCCGCACACCACCACACTTGAGGAGACAGATCGTGGAAATGACCGGCAAGCGGGTCCTCGTCACGGCGGGCGCCGCCGGCATCGGCCGCGCCATCGCCGACCGGTTCGCGGCGCACGGCGCACGGGTCCTCGTGACCGACGTGGCCGAGCCGGCCGTCCGGTCCGCACGGGAGGCCGGGCTCGCCGCCCATGTCTCCGACGCCTCCGACGAGGCGCAGGTGCGGTCGCTGATGTCGACCGTGGAGCGCGAACTCGGCGGCCTGGACGTCCTGGTGAACAACGCGGGCATAGCGGGACCCACCGGGCCCGTGGAGGGCGTGGACGCGGCCGACTGGACCAGGACGTTCGACGTCAACATCCACAGCCAGTTCTACTGCGTGAAGCACGCTATGCCGCTGCTGCGCAGGGGCACCGACCCGGCGATCGTCAATCTGTCGTCGGCGGCCGGGCGGCTCGGGATGGCCGGCCGCAGCGCGTACTCGGCCTCCAAGTGGGCGGTCGTGGGCTTCACCAAGACCCTCGCGATCGAGCTCGGCCCCGAGGGCATCCGGACGAACGCGATCTGTCCGGGCGCGGTGGACGGCCCCCGCATCCGGTCCGTCATCGAGGCGAAGGCCCGGATGCTGGACCGTCCCGTCGAGGAGATCACGGCGCTCTACAACGACCAGTCGTCGATGCGCCGCATGGTCGCCGCCGATGACATCGCCGACATGGCGGTCTTCCTCGCGGGCCCTGCGGCGCGCAGCGTCAACGGCCAGGCGATGGCGGTCGACGGCAACACGGAAAAGCTCTACTAGGCGCTCCCGGAAGGACCCACGTACCCCCATGTCCAGCGCACACGCCCACTCCGCCCGCGACAAGGTCATCATCACCTGCGCGGTGACCGGAGGCATTCACACCCCGTCGATGTCCGAGCATCTTCCGGCCTCGCCCGGTGAGATCGCCGAGGCCGCCCTGGGGGCTGCCGAGGCCGGAGCGGCGATCGTCCACCTGCACACCCGCGACCCGAAGGACGGGCGTCCCTCGCAGGACCCGGACCACTTCGCGCCGATCCTCGCCGAGGTGAGCGCGCACTCCGACGCCGTCATCAACATCACCACGGGCGGCTCCCCGCACATGAGCGTCGAGGAGCGGATGCGGCCCGCCACCGAGTTCAGGCCCGAACTGGCCTCGCTCAACATGGGATCGATGAATTTCGGGCTCTACCCGATGCTCGACCGCTTCAAGGAGTTCACACACGACTGGGAGCGCGAGCACCTGGAGCGCAGCCGTGACCTCGTCTTCAAGAACACCTTCGCGGACATCGAGAAGATCCTGGGGATCGGTGCGGAGAACGGCACCCGCTTCGAGTTCGAGTGCTACGACATCTCGCATCTGAACAACCTGGCGCACTTCCACTCCCGCGGTCTCGCGGAGGGGCCGCTGTTCGTGCAGTCGGTCTTCGGTCTCCTCGGCGGGATCGGCGCGCACCCGGAGGACCTCGCACACATGCGGCGCACCGCGGACCGGCTCCTCGGCGACGGCTACGAGTGGTCGATCCTGGGCGCGGGCCGCCACCAGCTGCCGCTGGCCACCATCGGCGCCGCCCAGGGCTCCCACGTACGGGTGGGCCTGGAGGACTCGCTGTGGATCGGCCCGGGCGAACTGGCGAGGACCAACGCCGAGCAGGTGTCCCGGATCCGCACCGTCCTGGAGGCCCTCAATCTGGAGGTCGCCACGCCCGACGAGGCCCGCGAGATCCTCGCCCTGAAGGGACGGGACAAGGTCGGCTTCTGAGCGCGGTCGCGCACACCTGCGCGACCGTGTCGGGGATCACAGAGCGGTGCGGGAGACCTGCGGAATGTGTGCGCGGGCGGGGCGGTTGGCACGGGCGCGATCACAGCTCGCGCCCTGCCGACTCATACACATGCACTTCAGAGGAGCACCCGTGGCCGACCCCACGTCCCGCGCCGCCGAGATACTCTCCCGCCCCGTCGCGCTGAACGGCCTGACCGTGCCGAACCGCATCGCGATGGCGCCGATGACCCGCATGTTCTCGCCGGACGGCGTTCCCGGTGAGGATGTGCGCTCGTACTACGCGCGGCGTGCCGCCGCCGGTGTCGGTCTCATCATCACCGAGGGCACGTACGTGGGCCACGACTCGGCCGGTGACAGCGACCGGGTGCCGCGGTTCCACGGCGAGGAGCAGCTGGCCGGGTGGGCGCGGGTCGCCGAGGACGTGCACGCGGCGGGCGGCACCATCGTTCCGCAGCTGTGGCACATCGGCATGGTGCGCAAGGAGGGGCAGCCGCCCTTCGCCGAGGCGCCGGCCGTCGGCCCCTCCGGCATCCGTGTCGACGGCACGGAGAACGCGGGCCGGGCGATGACCCAGGGCGACCTGGACGATGTCATCGGCGCCTTCGCGCAGGCCGCCGCGGACGCGGAGCGGATCGGCCTCGACGGTGTCGAGGTGCACGGCGCGCACGGCTATCTCCTCGACCAGTTCCTGTGGTCGGGCACGAACCGCCGCAGCGACGCCTACGGCGGCGACGCCGTGGCCCGTACGAAGTTCGCCGCCGAGATCGTGGCCGCGATCCGCGAGCGGGTCTCCGCCGAGTTCCCGGTCATCTTCCGCTACTCGCAGTGGAAGCAGGAGGCGTACGACGCGCGGCTCGCCGAGACCCCGGAGGAGCTGGAGGCCATCCTCGCCCCGCTCTCCGCGGCCGGTGTCGATGTCTTCCACGCCTCCACCCGCCGCTACTGGCGGCCCGAGTTCGACGGCTCGGACATGAACCTGGCGGGCTGGACGAAGAAGCTCACCGGCAAGCCGACCATCACCGTCGGCTCGGTCGGCCTCGACGGCGACTTCATCCGCGGCTTCGCGGGCGAGGGCTCCCCCGTCAAGGGCATCGACGACCTCCTCGACAGCATGGAGCGCGACGAGTTCGACATGGTCGCCATCGGCCGCGCCCTGCTCCAGGACCCGCAGTGGGCGGCGAAGGTCCTCGCGGGCCGCTTCGACGAGCTGATGCCGTACGACGCTGCGGCGCTCAAGACGCTGAGCTAGACCGGGCCCATGACGAAGGGGCGTCCGCCCTCCTGCCGCACGGCGGGAGGG
>NZ_JBHWKQ010000036.1:0-15386 GCF_042730865.1 Streptomyces sp. NPDC059897
GGGCCCCCCCCCCCCCTGAAAGGGGCGCGGGGAACTGCGCAACCGCCACCACGGGGCAGGCTTCAGGGGTGCCTGGCGCCGCCTCTAATGAGTCGCGCCCTCGGTGACCCGGAGGTCCTCGCTGGTCGATGCTGCGGCCAGCAGGAGCGCGCGGATGCCTTCCGCCACCGTCTCCACCGGGAGCGCCGGCGCCGTGCCGTCCGGGACCTGGGCCGGGGACCACGGCACGTGGACGAAGCCGCCGCGTACGTGCGGGAGTTCGGTGGCCAGGAGGTGGGCGAGGCCGTACGCGACGTGGTTGCAGACGAACGTTCCGGCCGTGTTGGAGAGCGCCGCCGGGACGCCCGCCTCCCGCATCGCCGCCACGCACGCCTTCACCGGGAGCGTGGAGAAGTACGCGGCGGGGCCGTCCGGCACCACCGGTGTGTCGATGGGCTGGGCCCCGGCGTTGTCGGGGATGCGGGCGTCGTCGACGTTGACGGCGACCCGCTCGACGGTGACGCCGGGGCGGCCGCCCGCCTGGCCGAGGCAGACGACGAGGTCGGGCGCCGTCTCCGTCACCGCCGTCCGCAGCGCCGCGATCGACTCGCCGAAGACGCACGGGAGTCGTACGGCGGTGACGGTCAGGCCGTCCGGCGGGGCGGCGGCGACGGCCTCCGCCGCCTGCCAGGAGGGGTTCACGGACTCCCCGCCGAACGCTTCGAACCCGGTGACCAGCACCTGAGTCATCTCTCGACCTCCTAGAACGCGAACAGCGACATGATCACGATGTTGCAGCCGAGGAGCGCGAAGCCCGTCGGGAGCTGTGCCTTGATCGGCCCGTACTGGTCCTTCAGTTCGAGGAGGGTCGCGGGCACGATGTTGAAGTTGGCGGCCATGGGCGTGACGAGCGTGCCGCTGAAGCCGGCGAGCATGCCCATCGCGAGGATCGCCGGTTCGTTGCCGCCCATCTGCACGATGAGCACCGGCCAGCCGATCGCCGCCGTCATGACGGGGAACGCGGCGAAGGCGTTGCCCATGATCACGGTGAACAGGAACATGCCGACGCAGTACGCGATGACGGCGAAGTACTTGGAGTCGTCCGGCAGCACCGCGTTGGTGATCCTCCCGACCTGGGTGCCGACGCCGGCGACCGCGAAGATCGAGCCGAGGACGGACAGCAGCTGCGGGAGCAGCAGCGCCGAGCCCATCGCCTCCAGCATCGAGCGGCCGGAGTGGATCGGGGTCGACACCTTGCGCTCGCCGGTGACGAACATCCCGACGACGAGCGCCACGACGCAGCCGACGCCGAGCCCGAGGAGGGTGGCCTGGCCGGTCTCGAACAGGCCCGATTCGTCGAGGAAGGAGGCACAGACGATCGCGACGAGCGGGATGGTGAGCGCCGGAATGAAGAGCTTGTTCCCCAGGCGGGCGGCCGACGCCTCGCGCTGCTCCTGGGTGGTGGTGACCGGTTCGCCCTTGCCGATGAAGTTGAACCCGGCGAGGGCGATGAGCGCGAGGACCGCTACGCCGAGGGGCTCGGCGGGCAGCGCCTTCGAGCCGCCCGCGACCCCGGTGCCGTAGGGGAAGGTCAGTCCGAGCAGCCCCCAGAAGGCGGCCGATGTCCAGCGCTTGGGGTTGCTGCGGTCCTTCGCCATCTGCACGGCCATGACGACGAAGACGAGACCGATCAGCCAGTAGAGCCATTCGACCTTGATCACTTGGCCGACTCCTTCTCGTTCCCGGGCTGCTTCGGCAGCGGCAGGTCGTGTTCGGCGACGGCGAGCGCCATCTCGCGCTCCAGCTGCTTGTCGAGGAGCAGCAGCCGGGCGCCGTGGATGACGAAGGCGCAGACGGCCAGCGGGATCGCCCACAGTGCGAGCTGGGTGGGCTCCAGGTGCTCGTGGTACGTCGAGTTCACGAATCCGGTGATCAGCAGGATCGAGCCGATCGCGATGAAGCAGTCCTCACCGAAGAAGACGCCGACGGTGTCGGCGGACGCCGAGTAGGAGCGGACCTTCTCGCGCAGCTTGTCCGGCAGCGCGGCCCCCGCCTTGCGTTCGGCGGCGGCCTCGGCCATCGGCGCGACGAGCGGGCGCACCGCCTGGGCGGGGCCGCCGAGGTTGTTGAGGCCGAAGGCGGCGGTGACCTGGCGGACCAGCAGGTACGCGGTGAGGAAGCGGCCGGCGCTGAGCTTGCCGAGTTTCCCGATGAGCGTGCGCGCCTGTTCGCGCAGGCCGTAGCGCTCCAGAAGACCGATCACCGGCAGCACGATGGCGAAGACGGTGACGGAACGGCTGTCGGCGAAGGAGGTGCCGAAGGCGGCGAGGATCTCCAGCGGGTTCATCTTGCCGAGCAGCCCGGTGACGATGCCGGCGACGCCGACCACGAGAACGGGATTGCGGCGCGTGACGAATCCGAGGATCACCACGAGCACGCCGAGCAGAACGATCATGCGGCGGCCTTTTCGATGAGGGACGCACTTATGGATGAGGGATGCACGGACCTTAGGGGATCGTTCAACGATCTAACAAGAGGTTCCGGAATTCGGACGTCCAGAAGGCGCGAAAAAAATCGACCCTTGTCGGATCGTTGAACAATCCTCTACGTTGAGCCGGTGATCCAGGACGTCATCGACCTCAACGCCGACCTCGGCGAGGGCTTCGGCCGGTGGACCCTCACCGACGACGAGGCCCTGCTCTCCGTGGTGACCAGTGCCAACGTCGCCTGCGGCTTCCACGCCGGCGACCCCTCCGTGATGCGCCGGGTCTGCGACCTGGCCGCCGAGCGGGGCGTACGGATCGGGGCGCAGGTCTCCTACCGGGACCTCGCCGGGTTCGGGCGGCGCGCGATGGACGTGCCGCCGGACGAGCTGGCGGCCGAGGTGGCGTACCAGATCGGGGCCCTGCGGGTGTTCGCGGAGGCGGCCGGGGCCGAGGTGGCGTATGTGAAGCCGCACGGCGCGCTCTACAACCGGACCGTGCGGGACGCCGAGCAGGCGCGCGCCGTCGTCGACGGGGTGCGGCTCGCGGGCGGATCGCTGCCGGTGCTCGGGCTTCCCGGATCTCAACTACTGGCTGCCGCCGAGGAGTCGGGGCTCGCGGGTGTGCGGGAGGCGTTCGCCGATCGCGCCTACACCCCGGAGGGCACGCTCGTGCCGCGCCGCGAGCCGGGCGCCGTCGTCGAGGACGCGGACGCCGTGGTGCGCCGGTCCGTCGCGTTCGCGGTGGACGGCGGGGTCGAGGCGGTCGACGGGTCCCAAGTCGCCGTCGCCGCGAGGTCGTTGTGCGTGCACGGCGACACCCCGGGCGCGGCGGCGATCGCCGCGCGGGTACGGGTGGCGCTCGAGGACGCCGGGGTCAAGGTCGGGGCGTTCGCGTGAGCGTCGCGCCGCGCGTGCGGACCGCCGGACGGCACGCGCTGCTCGTGGAGTTCACCGACGCCGGGCAGGCGGGGGCGTTCCACGCGGAGGTGCTGCGCAGGCGGGCGGCGGGCGTGCTGCCGCCGGTGCGGGAGGTCGTACCGGGGGCCCGGACCGTGCTGCTCGACGGGGTCGCGGAACCGGAAGCGCTCGCTCGCCAACTGGACGGCTGGGACGTGCCGTTGGGGGCCGCGGCGGACGGGGAGGTCGTGACGATTCCTGTCGTGTACGACGGGCCCGACCTTGCCGAGGTCGCGGAGCTCTGGGGGGTGTCGGTGGCGGAGGTCGCCGCGGTGCACTCCTCGTACGAGTACCGGGTGGCGTTCTGCGGGTTCGCCCCCGGGTTCGGGTATCTGGCCGGATTGCCGGAGGAGTTGCATGTGCCGCGGCGGTCGACTCCGCGTACGCGGGTCCCTGCGGGGGCGGTTGCGGTTGCCGGGGGGTACTCGGCGGTGTATCCACGGGCCACGCCGGGTGGGTGGCAGTTGATCGGGTCCATGCCGGACCCTGCCGGGTTGTGGGATCCGTTGCGGGAGCCGGCGGCACTGTTGGCCCCTGGCACGCGGGTCCGTTTCGCCGCGGCGGGGTTGACGTCACGGGGCTCTGCCCCGGCCCCCGCGCCTCAATCGCCGGCGGGGCTCAATATGCCCGGTGCCGGTTCCGACTTGGGCAATCTGCCTTCCCCAAGCTCTCCGACAAGCTCCGAGCAGGGGAGACCCCATCGGGCGGCAGGGTGGGCAAGGCGGCCCCCGGCGCAGCGTGCACTCTCGGAGGGGCCATGACCGTCAAGCTCAGCGTTGTACGCGCCGGGGCGCTCACCACCGTGCAGGATCTGGGGCGCGGTGGGCACGCCCACCTCGGCGTACCCCGGTCGGGCGCGCTCGACGAAAACGCGCTGCGGCTCGGCAACCGACTCGTCGGGAACCCCGAGGACGCCGCCGTACTGGAAACCACCCTCACCGGGTGCGCGCTGCGCCCCGACCGTGGCGTCACCGTGGTCGTGGGCGGAGCCCCCTGCCCCGTCACCGTCGACGGCGCCCCCGCGGCCTGGGGCACCCCCGTGCACGTACCCGCCGGAGCGACCCTCGACGTGGGCGCGCCCGGCGCGGGCGTGCGGTCGTACGTCGCCGTCGCCGGCGGCATCGCCGTCGAGCCCGTCCTCGGGAGCCGGTCCACCGATCTGCTGTCGGGGCTCGGCCCCGCGCCCCTGAGCGCGGGCGACGTGCTGCCCGTCGGCGAGGCCCCCCGTACCCGCCCCGCCACACCCGTCGCCGCGCCGTGGCCCGCTCCCCCGGCCGAACTCGTGCTGCCCGTGCGGTTCGGGCCCCGCGACGACTGGTTCACCGAGGCCGCCCGGCGGACCTTCACCACCGCCACGTACACCGTGTCCGGCAACAGCAACCGGATCGGGCTGCGCACCGAAGGACCCGCCCTGGAACGGGCGTTGGAGGGTGAACTGCCCAGTGAGGGGATGGTCCTCGGCGCCGTGCAGGTGCCGCCGGACGGGCGGCCGGTCGTGTTCCTGCACGATCACCCGACGACCGGCGGCTACCCGGTGATCGCCGTCGTCGCGGAGCCCGCGCTGAGCGCCGCCGCGCAGGCCGCGCCCGGCACCCCGCTGAGGTTCACCCTCTAGCTTCGAAGGCCCTCGTCCAGGAACTCCCGTACGTGACCCATCACGTCGTCACGTTCGCCGCGCAGGCCGATGGCCACCGCGATGGAGAAGCCGTCGAGCAGCGCCCGCAGGCGGGTCGCGAAGCGGTCCGGGTCGAGGGCGCCGAACTCGCCGCGGGAGATGCCCTCGGCGAGCAGCGCCACGAGGTCGCGGTGCCAGGCTCCCTCGATGGCGGCCTGCCGGGCCCGCGCGTCGTCGTCGGCGTTGCGCGAGCGGTTGAACACCTCAAGCCACAGCGTCCAGTGCGGGTCGCGCGGGGCATCGGGGACGTACAGGTCGACGTACGCGTCGAGGCGTTCCCGGGCCCCGGCGGGCCCGACGAGGAGCTCCCTGCGGCGCGCGCCGAGCCGGCCCTCGCTCCACTCAAGGGTGCGCAGCAGCAGCTCGTCCTTGCTGCCGAAGTGGTACGCGAGGTGCCCGCTGCTCATGCCGACCTCGCGGCCGAGCGCGGCCATCGTCAGCCGTTCGAGGCCGTGCTCGGCGATCATCTCCATGGTCGCGGCGAGCACGTCCTCGCGCGGCGGCGCCGGGGTGCGCCGGCGCTGCGTCCCGGTCACCGCTCAGGCCCCCGCGACCGGCTGCTGCTGGGTGATGCAGTGGATGCCGCCGCCCGCCGCGAAGATCGTGCGGGCGTCGACGAGCGTGACGGTCCGGGACGGGAAGAGCCTGCGGAAGATCGCGGCGGCCTCCTCGTCGTTCGGGTCGTCGAAGCCGCACAGCACCACGCCGCCGTTGCAGAGGTAGTGGTTGATGTACGAGTAGTCGACCCAGTCGCCGTCCTCGTCGGTGAGGACGGTCGGGGCCGGGACCTCGACGATCTCCAGGGGCCTGCCCTGCGCGTCCGTCTCGCCGGAGAGGGCCGCGATGATCTCGCGGCTGACCTCGAAGTCGGGGTGTGCCGGGTCGCGCTGGGAGTGGACCAGGACGACGCCGGGCGCCGCGAAGGCCGCCACGATGTCGACATGTCCACGCGTCCCGAACTCGCCGTAGTCCGTGGTGAGTCCGCGCGGCAGCCAGATCGCCTTGGTGGTGCCGAGCCTGGCGTGGATCTCGGCCTCGACCTCCTCCTTGGAGCGGCCCGGATTGCGGCCCTCGTCGAGCTGCACGGTCTCCGTGAGCAGGACCGTGCCCTCGCCGTCGACGTGGATGCCGCCGCCCTCGTTCACGAGGGACGTGGAGTGGGCGGGCACGCCCGCGAGGTCGGCGACGTGGCGGGCGATCTTCGCGTCATGGTCCCAGCGGGCCCAGCTCTGCGCGCCCCAGCCGTTGAACGTCCAGTCCACGGCGGCCAGTTCACCCGTGGCGGACTTCACGAACGTCGGGCCGATGTCGCGCATCCACGCGTCGTCGAGGTCCCGCTCGACCAGTTCGACGGACGGGTCGAGGAGCGCCTTCGCGGACTCCGCCTGGCCCGTGCCGACGACCATGGTCAGCGGTTCGTGGCGGCGCACCGTGTTGGCGACCTTCGCCCACGCGGCCCGCGCCTCGGCCAGTTCGGCGTCGTCGGAGAAGGTCGGGTTGGGGCCCGGCCACGCCATCCAGGTGCGCTCGTGCGGGGCCCATTCGGGAGGCATCACGTACGTCATGGGTCTGGTCCCTAGAGGAAGTAGAGGCGGTTGAGGGAGACGGACTCGGCGGGTTCGGAGCGCAGCGGGTCGCCGTCGAGGGTGACCAGGCCGGTGCGCTGGTCGACGTCGACCGCTCCCGTGCGGGAGTTGAGGCGCAGGTCGGCGGGGCCGATGCCGCGCGTGCCGCGGACGGCGACGCGGCGCCTGCGGGTAGGCATCGTGTCGTGCCCGTCGTCCACGGCGGCCTGGGCGACGAAGGCGACCGAGAGCTCGGCGGCCGTCGCACCGTACGCCCCGAACTGCGGGCCCAGCACGAGGGGTTCGCAGGTGTCGGTGGCGGCGTTGGGGTCGCCCACCACCCCGTACGCGGGGAAGCCGGACTTGAGGACGAGCTGCGGCTTCGCGCCGAAGTACTCGGGCGACCAGAGGACGATGTCGGCCATTTTGCCGGGTTCGAGGGAGCCGATCTCGTGCGAGAGGCCGTGGGCGATGGCGGGGTTGATGGTCAGCTTCGCCATGTAGCGCAGGACGCGCTCGTTGTCGTGGCCGACGCCCGGGTCGCCGAGCTCGCCCTTCATCTTCCCGGCCATCGCGAACGTACGGCGCACGGTCTCGCCCGCGCGCCCCATGCCCTGCGCGTCCGACGAGGTGATGCCGATGGCGCCCAGGTCGTGCAGTACGTCCTCGGCTCCCATGGTCCCGGCGCGGATCCGGTCGCGGGCCATCGCGGCGTCGCCGGGCAGGTCCGTCTTCAGGTCGTGGACGGAGACGATCATGCCGTAGTGCTCGGCGACCGCGTCCCGGCCGAAAGGCAGCGTGGGGTTGGTGGAGGAGCCGATGACGTTCGGGACGCCCGCCATCTTCAGGACGTTCGGGACGTGGCCGCCGCCGCAGCCCTCGATGTGGAAGGCGTGGATCGTGCGGCCTTCGAGGACCTTCAGGGTGTCCTCGACGGAGAGGCATTCGTTCAGGCCGTCGCTGTGCAGGGCGACCTGGACGTCGTGCTCCTCGGCGACGCGCAGCGCGGTGTCGAGGGCGCGGGTGTGCGCGCCCATGTCCTCGTGCACCTTGAACCCGCAGGCGCCGCCCTCGGCGAGCGCCTCGACCAGCGGCGCACCGTCGGAGGACGAACCCCGGCCCAGGAAGCCGATGTTGACCGGCCACGCGTCGAACGCGGAGAACGCGTGCTTGAGCGCCCACGGCGAATTGACGCCGACGCCCCACACCGGGCCGAACTCCTGGCCGATGATCGTGGTGACGCCGGAGGCGAGCGAGGCCTCCATGATGCGCGGCGACAGCAGGTGGACGTGGGTGTCGACGGCTCCGGCGGTGGCAATCATGCCCTCGCCCGAGACGATCGTCGTGCCCGTGCCGACCACGACGTCGACGCCGTCCATCGTGTCCGGGTTCCCGGCCCGCCCGACGGCGTGGATCCGCCCCTCGCGGATGCCGATCGACACCTTCCTGATGCCCAGCGCGGCGTCGATCACGACGACGTTGCTGATCACGATGTCGCAGGTGTCGCGGACGGCGGCGGCCTTCAGGTGCAGCCCGTCGCGCGCGGTCTTCCCGAATCCGGCGAGGAACTCGTCCCCGTACGCCTGCGAGTCGGACTCGACCTTGATGGTCAGCCCCGAGTCCCCGAGCCGGACGCGGTCACCGGCGCGCGGGCCGTGCGTCCCCGCGTACTCGTACGGGGTCAGTCGGCGGGCTTCGGCGGCGTGGCCTCCGGGGCGGCTCATCGGCCCTCCTCCTCAGTCGTGACACCCAGATATCCGCAGGCGGCGGCGCGGCGCAGCGCCTCCTCGCGGGCACCGGGCGCGTCCAGCGGTCCGTCGACGAGGCCGGCGAAACCGATGGCGATCCGGGCCCCGCCGATCGGCAGCAGCCCGACGTCCTGGGTCTCCCCAGGACCGAACCGCACCGACGAACCGGCGGGCACCGCGAGCCGCATCCCGTAGGCCTCGTCGCGTACGAAGTCCAGGCGCGGGTTGGCCTCGAAGAAGTGGAAGTGGGAGGTGACGGAGACCGGGACGGTGGCCGTGTTGGTGACGGTGAGCGTGAGGACGGCCTGCGGGTCCTCGTGCTCGGGCCCGGGGAGCAGCGCGCCGGGGGCGTCGTCGCCCAGGGAGCCGGAGTCCCCACCGCAGCCGATCGGGTCGCTCACGACCGCGAGCCGCGAGCCGTCGTCGAAGACCGCCTCCACGTGCACCTCGGTCACCACGTCGGCGACGCCCGGCAGCACGTCGTCGGGCCCGAGCGCGGAGCGCGCCGCCTCGATGGCCTCGGCGAGCCGCTTCCCGTCGCGGGCCGCCTCGCAGACGGTGTCCGCGATCAGGGCCGTCGCCTCCGGCACGTTGAGCCGCAGGCCGCGCGCCTTGCGGGCCCGCGCGAGCTCGGCGGCGCCGAACAGCAGCAGCCGGTCGCGTTCCGTGGGGGTCAGTCTCACGCCGTCACGCCTCCTCGTCGTTCTTAGAACGCCACTCTAAACCCCAAGCACCTCTACGCCCATAGACCCGGTGCAGTAATGCGGTGAGCGTATAGAGCGCGGTTCCAAGGACTGGACGCCGCGGGAGTGGGAATATGCCGCCCATGACGGAGACCACCAGATCCGAGACCACAAGGTCCCCCGCGCGAACGAAGGCGATCCGCGCGGCCAAGTACACCGGCGCCGCGCTGCTGCGCTGTGCGCAGGTCCTGCTGATCGTTCTCGGCGCGCTGGGACAGGCCTCGAAGAAGGGCTCGGGCAGCCGTTCGAGCAGCTCCGGCGGCGGGGACTGACCGGCTCCCCTCCCCCGGGCATGCGTCGGCCCCCGCCCCGCGAACGCGGGACGGGGGCCGGGTTTCGTGCGTGTGGCCTGACTAGCCGAGCTGGTGCATCCAGCCGTGCTTGTCCTCGGCCTTGCCGCGCTGGATGTCCAGGAGCGCGTTGCGCAGCTTCATCGTGACCTCGCCGGCCTCGCCGCCGGACTGCTGCCACTCGGCGCCCGCGCGCTTGACGGTGCCGACCGGGGTGATGACGGCGGCGGTGCCGCAGGCGAAGACCTCGGTCAGCTCGCCGGACTCGGTGGCGGCCTGCCACTCGTCGATGGAGATGCGGCGCTCCTCCGACTCGTAGCCGAGGTCGCGGGCGACCTGGAGGAGCGAGTCACGGGTGACGCCCGCGAGCAGCGAACCGGTGAGGGTGGGCGTGACGATCTTGTCCCCGTACACGAAGTACAGGTTCATGCCGCCCAGCTCCTCGACCCACTTGTGCTCGACGGCGTCGAGGTAGGCGACCTGGTCGCAGCCCTTGGCGGCGGCCTCGGCCTGCGCGAGCAGGGACGCCGCGTAGTTGCCGCCGGTCTTCGCGTCCCCGACGCCGCCGGGGACGGCGCGGACGCGGTCCTCGGAGAGCCAGATGGAGACGGGCTTCACGCCGCCGGAGAAGTACGCGCCGGCGGGCGAGGCGATGACGATGAAGAGGTACTCGTTGGCGGGCTTCACGCCCAGGCCGACCTCGGTCGCGATCATGAACGGGCGCAGGTAGAGGGACTCCTCGCCGCCGTGCGCGGGCACCCAGTCCTTGTCCTGCTGGACGAGCAGGTCGCAGGCCTCGACGAAGGTCTCGACCGGCAGCTCGGGCATGCCGAGGCGCCAGGCGGAGTGCTGGAAGCGCTTGGCGTTCATGTCGGGCCGGAACGTGGCGACCGAGCCGTCGGGGCGGCGGTAGGCCTTGAGGCCCTCGAAGATCTCCTGCGCGTAGTGCAGGACGTTCGTGGCCGGGTCGAGGGAGAGCGGTCCGTAGGGCACCAGCTGCCCGTCGTGCCAGCCCCGCCCCTCGGTCCACTTGACCGTCACCATGTGGTCGGTGAAGTGGCGGCCGAATCCCGGGTTGGCCAGGATCTCCTCGCGCTGCGCGGCGGACAGCGGGGTGGCGGTGGGCTTGAGCTCGATCGTGGGCGTCGTCATGGTTGCGTGTCCTTCACCGTTGGTTGTGACGGACCGCGTTCACGCCTGCACTCCTTGTACTAGGACGTCCGAGCTTCCACGTACATCGCGGCCCCACGTTCGATTATCGCGCGTGAGGAGGTGTGCTCGAAACGGGCCAGGTGAGTGCGGTGGTGTGGTGCGGCCCAGGGGTTGATGGTGGCACCCGGAGGCCGCACAGGTGAAGCCGCCGGGCGCGTAAGCGACCCGGCGGCTTCTGTTGCGTCAGTGAGCGCCGGGTCAGCCGGCTACTACTCGGGCGACGAGGGCGTCACCGATCTCGTCGGTGGAGCGCACGGCGTCGCCGCGCTCGCCGAGGTCCGCGGAGACCGCGGTCTCGATGCGGGCGGCCTCGGCCTCGTAGCCGAGGTGGCGCAGGAGGAGGGCGACCGAGAGGATCGTGGCGCTCGGGTCGGCCTTGCCCTGGCCCGCGATGTCCGGGGCCGAGCCGTGCACGGGCTCGAACATGGACGGGAACTCGCGGCTCGGGTTGATGTTCCCGGAGGCCGCGACGCCGATGCCGCCGGAGACGGCCGCGGCGAGGTCGGTGATGATGTCGCCGAAGAGGTTGTCGGTGACGATCACGTCGAAGCGCGCCGGGTCGGTGACGAGGTAGATCGTCGCGGCGTCGACGTGGATGTAGTCGGTGGTGACCTCGGGGAACTCCTTGGCCACCTTGTTGAAGATGTTCGTCCACAGGTGGCCGGCAAAGGTCAGCACGTTGTTCTTGTGGACCAGCGTGAGCTTCTTGCGGGGGCGGGCCTGGGCGCGGGCGAAGGCGTCACGGACCACGCGCTCGACACCGAACGCGGTGTTGACGGAGACCTCGGTGGCCACCTCGTGCTCGGTGCCCTTGCGGATGGTGCCGCCGTTGCCCGTGTACGGGCCCTCGGTGCCCTCACGGACGACGACGAAGTCGATGTCCGGCTCGCCCGCGAGCGGGGTCGAGACGCCCGGAAGGAGCTTCGACGGGCGCAGGTTGACGTGGTGGTCGAACGCGAAGCGGAGCTTGAGCAGGAAGCCGCGCTCCAGGACACCGGACGGCACCGACGGGTCGCCGATGGCGCCGAGCAGGATCGCGTCGTGCTTCTTGAGCGAGTCGAGGTCGGCGTCCGTGAGGGTCTCACCGGAGGCGTGGTAGCGCTTGGCGCCGAAGTCGTACTCCTCGGTCTCCAGCTTCACATCCTGCGGAAGGACGGCGGAGAGGACCTTGAGACCCTGGGCCACGACCTCCTGGCCGATGCCGTCACCGGGGATCACTGCGAGATTGATGCTGCGAGACATGCCAGCACCGTACTCCTCGTCCCATGGGATGACACGCGCTGTCCATGATGTGGACATCCGCCGAGTCGCCGCTTTCTGTTCACCCTTACGTATGGCGGCAGTTGGACGTTACTGGGAAGTTCCCTCTCATGACCACCGCCAACGACACCCCCAATGTCGGCATACCCGAGCAGCTCGCCAGACGCCTGAGCATGCCCGAGCAACACGAGTACCTGCGCGCGAAGTTCAGCAGGCGGCGCGCCCTGACCGGGGCCGCGGCCACCGTGGGCGGGGCCGCGCTGCTCGGCGGCGGCACGGCGACCGGCGCGTACGCGGCGCCGCTGCTCCCGGCGCGCGCGGCCGCCCAGGTCGACGGTTCGCTGGTCGCCCCCTTCGGCCGGCACCTCGCCTTCGGCGCCGACCCGAAAACGCAGATGCGGATCTCGTGGCAGGTGCCGTTCGCGGTCAAGAACCCGTATCTGCGGGTGGGTTCGAAGCCCTGGGAGCTGAGCCGGAAGATCCCGGCGGAGGTGCGCGCCCTGCACACGCCGTCCCTGTCGAAGAAGCTCCCCGAGGTCGAGCAGCACTACCTGCACGCCGCGCTCGACAACCTTCAGCCCGGCACGACGTACTACTACGGCGTCGGCCACGACGGCTTCGACCCGGCCGACGCGGAGCGCCTGGGCACGCTCGGCACCTTCCGTACGGCGCCGGCCGCCCCGGAGTCGTTCGTCTTCACGGCCTTCGGCGACCAGGGCGTCAGCTACGACGCGCTCGCCAACGACCAGGTGATCCTCGGCCAGAACCCGTCCTTCCACCTGCACGCGGGCGACATCTGCTACGCCGACAGCAGCGGCCACGGCAAGGAATCGGACACGTACGACGCGCGCGTGTGGGACACGTTCCTCGCGCAGACGGAGACGGTCGCCAAGTCGGTGCCGTGGATGGTGACGACCGGCAACCACGACATGGAGGCCTGGTACTCGCCCAACGGCTACGGCGGGCAGAGCGCCCGCTGGTCGCTGCCCGAGAACGGCCCGGACCCCAGGAACGCGCCCGGCGTCTACTCCTTCACGTACGGGAACGTGGGCGTGGTCGCGCTCGACGCGAACGACGTGTCGTTCGAGATCCCGGCCAACAAGGGCTACCTGGACGGGAAGCAGACGGCCTGGCTCGACAAGCGGCTCGGTGAGCTGCGGGCGCGCGCGGAGATCGAATTCATCGTCGTCTTCTTCCACCACTGCGCCTACTCGACGTCCACGCACGCCTCGGACGGCGGGGTGCGCGAGGCCTGGGTGCCGCTGTTCACGAAGCACCAGGTGGACCTGGTGATCAACGGGCACAACCACGTCTACGAGCGCACCGACGCGATCAAGGGCACGGGCAACGGCGAGGTCGGCAAGCCGGTGCCGGTCGGCGCGTCGACCGATCCGACGCGCGACGGCATCGTGTACGTCACCGCGGGCGGCGCCGGCAAGGACCTCTACGGTTTCGGACCCGGCGTGCAGGACAGCTACGAGGGCAACGTGGTCGACCGCGAGTCGATCGTCACCTTCCACTGGACCAGGTCACGCCTGCCCGACCCGGACACCGTCGAGTGGTCCCGGGTTCGGTACACCGGCTTCTCGTTCCTCGCGGTGGAGGTGGAGAAGGGCCGGATGAAGGTGTCGGCGCTGGCCGAGAGCGGCGAGCGGATCGACCACTTCGAGGTGAAGCGGGGGTCGTGAAGCTGGGGTCGTGAAGCGGGTCGGGGCGGCCGGTCTCAGTGACCGGTCTCCCCGCCGTTGTCCCTGCGGTCGAGGGCGCGCTGCAGGGCGGCGGCCGCGGTCCTGGCGGCCTGGCGGTCGGCTTCGCTCGACGGGGAGACGTGACGGACTCGGCGGCGGACGGGCGTCGCAGTGGCCATGAGGGATCGACTCCTTGAGAATCCATGGGAATCCGCGCGCGGGTGCGCGCATGGGATTTCGAGGCGCCGGAAGGGCGGGGAACGGGAGCTGCAGGGGTTGCCTGCCAGATGCTCCGGCTCACGGCCGCCATTCGCCGGATCGGGCGAGTCGTTCGGCTTCTACAAAGCTAGGACAGGTCTCTGCTTCTGTCTCCACAATTACTCGGACTTCCTACTATCTGAGACGGGAGCCGCGTCTTCCGCCCCGCCGGCCCCTTCCGTCACAGGGGTCACGACGGTGGCCGAGTCCGGTGGCACGGGCGGTCCGGACCATGGCGCGGCCGACGCGCACGCACCACGATGGGTCCCCTACCGGCCGGGCCGCGGTGGCCCGGCGGGCCCTGGGGAGGAGTCCCACCATGCGCGTCATCAGTCAGCGCCGGCTCGGCGGACCCGAGGTGCTCGAAGTGGTGGAGGTGGAGCGGCCCGAGCCGTTGGCGGGCGAGGTGCTCGTGCGGGTCCGTGCCGTGGGGGTGAATCCGGTGGACCGGCTGGCGCGCTCCGGCGACGCGCCACTCTTCGGGGACCCGCCGTTCACGCTCGGCTGGGACGTCTCGGGCGTCGTCGAGTCGGCGGGCCAGGACGTCACCGAGTTCCGGCCGGGCGACGAGGTGTTCGCGATGATCCGGGGCGGGGGCTACGCCGAGTACGTGCTGATCCGCACGGACCACCTGGCGCCGAAGCCGGGCAACGTCGACCACGTCCACGCGGCGGCGGTGCCCGCGGCGGCGCTCACCTCCTGGCTCGCGCTCGTCGACACCGGGCAGATCGGTCCGGGGCGGCGGGTGCTGGTCCACGCGGCGGCGGGGGGTGTCGGGCATGTGGCGGTGCAGATCGCCAAGGCCGAGGGGGCGTACGTGATCGCCACCGCGCGCCCCGACAAGCACGACTTCCTGCGCGAGCTCGGCGTCGACGAAACCATCGACTACACGACGACGGACTTCGCCCACGCCCTGCGCGACGTGGACGTGGCCTTCGACCTGATCGGCGGCGACTACGGCCCGCGCACGCTGGTCACCCTGCGGCCCGGCGGCCTCCTCGCCTCGGCGGTGATCTGGGACCCGGGCGTCACCCAGGAGGACGCCGAGACCCGCGGGGTCCGGTTCGCGCCCGTCTCGGTCCAGCCCTCGGGTGCGACGCTCCGCAAGGCCGCGGCCCTCCTGGCGGCGGGCCGCCTCCGCCCCCACGTCTCGGCCACCCTCCCCCTGGAGGAGGCCGCCAAGGCCCACGAACTGGGCGCCCCGGGCCACACCCAGGGCAAGATCGTCCTGACGGTTCCCTGAGCGAACCCGTGGCGGGGGCCGTATCACCGTTGCGCGGCACCGTGCGCCGCCTTGCCCACCCTGCCGCCCAAGGCGGCAGATTGCCCAAGGCGGTACGGCACCGGGCACCCCGCGAGGCCGACGCCCCCGGAGGGGGCGGGGGGTGGGAGATGGGCGGCGGCACGGGCCCGTAGCGCCGGCACCGGCACCGGCAATCAGGCCCCTGCGGCGGGTGGGCAAATCAAGCCCCTGCGGCGATTGAGCAGCGGGGTCCGGGGCAGAGCCCCGAGGCGTCGACCACGGG
>NZ_JBHWKQ010000036.1:15396-17548 GCF_042730865.1 Streptomyces sp. NPDC059897
GGGGGGGGCGGCTGCGGGGGGGGGGGGGGGGGCGCGCCGGCGGCTCCCCCTCCCCGCCCGGGCCTGTGTTTCTCACCCCCCCCGGGGGGGGGGGCCCCCCGCCCCGGGGGGCCCGCCCCCCCCCCCCCAGGCGTCGACCACGGGCCCCGGGGCCGGACCATGCCGAGGGCGCCGGCCGCGCCGGGGGGCCGCCTTGCCCACCCTGCCGCCCAAGGCAGCAGATTGCCCAAGGCGGTGGCGGCCGACGCCCCCGAGGCGTAGGGCCGGACCACGCAGCACCGCCCCCGGCCGAGGCGGAAGCTCGGCCGGGGGCGGTGCTGGTGCAGGGGCGGTCAGCCCATGTGCGGGTAGACGTAGTCCGTCGGCGGGACCAGCGTCTCCTTGATGGCGCGGGTCAGCGTCCACCGCTGAAGGTTCTGCGGGGCCCCGGCCTTGTCACACGTACCGGAGGCACGCCCGCCACCGAACGGCTGCTGCCCGACGACCGCACCGGTCGACTTGTCGTTGATGTAGAAGTTGCCCGCCGCGTAGCGGAGCTTCTCCATCGTGTGGGCCGCGGCCGCACGGTCGTTCGCGACGACCGAGCCGGTCAGCGCGTAGTCGGACGCCGACTCCATCTGCTCCAGCATGGCGTCGTACTGGTCGTCCTCGTAGACGTGCACGGCGAGGAACGGGCCGAAGTACTCGGTCGAGAAGACCTCGTTGGCCGGGTCCGAGCACTCGACGACCGTCGGGCGCACGAAGTAGCCGACGGAGTCGTCGTACGTGCCACCGGCGACGATCGTGCAGGACGCGTCGTCCTTCGCCCGGTCGATCGCGGCCTTGTTCTTGGCGAACGCGCGGTCGTCGATGACGGCGCCGATGAAGTTCGTCAGGTCGGTGACGTCACCCATCTTGATGCCGTCGACCTCGGCCGCGAACTCCTCCTTGAACCCGGAGTTCCAGATCGAGGCGGGGATGTACGCACGGGACGTGGCGGAGCACTTCTGGCCCTGGAACTCGAAGGAGCCGCGGGTCAGGGCCGTCTTGAGGACGGCGCGGTCGGCGCTCGGGTGCGCGACGACGAAGTCCTTGCCGCCGGTCTCGCCGACGAGCCGCGGGTAGGTGCGGTACTTGTCGATGTTGGTGCCGACCGTCTTCCACAGGTGCTGGAAGGTCTTGGTCGAACCGGTGAAGTGGATGCCGGCGTGGTCGCGGTGGTTGAGCGCGACGTCCGAGACGGCCAGGCCGTCACCCGTCACCAGGTTGATGACGCCCTTAGGAAGACCGGCCTCCTCCAGGAGCTGGAGCAGCAGCACGGCCGCGTGCGTCTGCGTCGGCGACGGCTTCCACACGACGACGTTGCCCATGAGCGCGGGCGCGGTCGGCAGGTTGCCCGCGATGGCCGTGAAGTTGAACGGCGTGATCGCGTAGACGAAGCCCTCCAGCGGGCGGTGGTCCATGCGGTTCCACACGCCGGTGGAGTTCGCCGGCGGCTGCTCGGCGAGCAGGTTGCGGGCGTAGTGGACGTTGAAGCGCCAGAAGTCGATGAGCTCGCAGGGCGTGTCGATCTCGGCCTGCTGGGCGGTCTTCGACTGGCCGAGCATCGTGGACGCGGCCATCGTCTCGCGCCACTTCGTGGACAGCAGCTCGGCGGCGCGCAGGATGATCGCGGCGCGGTCGTCGAAGGACGTCGCGCGCCAGGCCGGAGCGGCGGCCAGGGCGGCGTCGATCGCGTCCTGGGCGTCCTGCTCGGTGGCGTTGGCGTACGTACCGATCACGGACTTGTGGTTGTGCGGCTGCACGACGTCGAAGCGCTCGCCGCCGCCCATCCGACGCACACCGCCGATGGTGCAGGGCAGCTCGATCGGGTTCTCGGCCAGCTCCTTGAGCTTGACCTCCAGGCGGGCACGCTCCGGAGAACCGGGCGCGTAGCCGTGCACCGGCTCGTTGACCGGGGCGGGGACCTGGGTCACGGCGTCGAGGGTCATGGGTCCGTATCTCCTTCGGGGGGTCGGGGAGTTATCGGTTGAGCAAGCGGGAGGGGGTCAACCCTTGGTTCAGCCCTTGGTGAGGACCGAGCGGGCGAAGAAGAGCAGGTTGGCCGGCTTCTCCGCGAGGCGGCGCATGCTGTGCCTTCCCGGGGGACAACCCCCGGACCCCCGGCCGAATC
>NZ_JBHWKQ010000036.1:17644-75671 GCF_042730865.1 Streptomyces sp. NPDC059897
ACGTACTGCCGTGCCGAGTCGGCCATGGCTCAGCCCTTCGTCAGAATCGAGCGGGCGAAGAAGAGCAGGTTGGCCGGCTTCTCCGCGAGGCGGCGCATGCTGTGCCTTCCCGGGGGACAACCCCCGGACCCCCGGCCGAATCCGGGGTGCACGAACACGTACTGCCGTGCCGAGTCGGCCATGGCTCAGCCCTTCGTCAGAATCGAGCGGGCGAAGAAGAGCAGGTTGGCCGGCTTCTCCGCGAGGCGGCGCATGAAGTATCCGTACCAGTCGGTGCCGTACGCGGTGTAGACACGCATCCGGTGTCCCTCGGCGGCGAGCCGCAGCTGCTCGTCGCTGCGGATCCCGTACAGCATCTGGAACTCGTACTCGTCCAGCTTGCGCCCGGCCTGCCGGGCGAGCTCCTGCGCGATGGAGACGAGCCGCGGGTCGTGGGACCCGATCATCGGGTACCCGGCGCCCTCCATGAGGATGCGCATGATGCGCACGTACGCCTTGTCGATCTCCGCCTTGTCCTGGTACGCGACCTCGGCGGGCTCCTTGTAGGCGCCCTTCACGATGCGCACGCGGCTGCCGGCGGCGGCGAGCCGGCGGGCGTCGTCCTCGGTGCGGAACAGGTAGGCCTGGATGACGCAGCCGGTCTGCGGGAAGTCCCTCCGCAGTTCCTCGTGGATGGCGAACATCGAGTCGAGGGTGGTGTGGTCCTCGGCGTCGAGGGTGACCGTGGTGCCGATCTTCGCGGCGGCCTCGACGACGGGGCGGACGTTGGCGAGGGCCAGCTCGTGGCCGCCCTCCAGCGCTTGGCCGAACATCGACAGCTTCACGGACATCTCGGCCTTCGTGCCGAGGCCGAGCTTCTCGAGGCGGCCGACCAGCTCCAGGTAGGCGTCCCGCGCGGCCTGCGACTGCTCGACGGTGGTGATGTCCTCACCGACGACGTCGAGCGTGACCTCCAGGCCCTTGGCGGCGGCGTCCTCGATGATCGGCACGACCTGGTCGACCGACTCGCCGGCGATGAAGCGGTCCACGACCTGCTTCGTGCCCGGCGCCGCCGACACGAAGGCGCGCATCTTGTCGCTGCGCGACGCGGCGAGGATCAAGGGAGCCAGCACGGGGCACCTCCACGAAGCATGAGTTGAGAAACGTGCCGTACCGCCGCAAACGGGGAACAGCACGTGGAACCACCGTGAAATCTAAGGATCCCTCCGATCCTGTGCCATCGACAGCTGTCACGCATCTGTGGCCGTCACCTCAGACATCTGTATGAAGGGGCGCCCGGGATGGGCGAGAATGGCGGGGTGAAAGGCGATTACCAGGAACTGGTCGACGAGATCTCGGCCCTGCTCGGCGCCCCGGCGACCCTGGAGAACCGGGACTTCCGGCTCATCGCGTTCGGGGCGCAGGTCACCGACAGCGACACCGAGTTCGACGAGACGGCGCTCGACCCGGTGCGCACCCGCTCGATCCTGACGCGCGGCTCGACCTCGGCGGTCCGCTCCTGGTTCGAGGGCTTCGGCATCACGAGCGCCAAGGAGCCGGTCCGGATCCCGGCGACCCCTGAGGCCGGCGTCTACCGCGGCCGCATCTGTCTTCCCGTACGCCATCACGGTTTCGTCCTCGGCTACGTATGGCTGCTCGACGACGATCCGGGTCCCACGCGGGAGCAGCTCGATGCCGCGATGGAGGTGACGGGACGGATCGGCGCGCAGCTCGCCGACGAGGCGCAGGCGGGCGCGGACCTGACCCGCGAGTTCCACTCCGTGCTCACGGCGGAGCGGGGCTGGCAGCGGGACATGGCGGTGGCGGCGCTGCGCACGGCGCTCGGCAGCCGGGCGCCGGGCCTGCACGCGGTGGTCTGCGTCGCGCCGTGGCCCTCGGCGGACCCGGACGACGCCCCGTCCGTCCGCACGATCCCGGCGGCGGACGCGCTGTGCACGGTGCCGTGGGGGGTGACCGGCCAGTGCCTCGCCCTGCTGGTGCGGCTGCGTTCGCGCGAGGCCCTGGCGCCCGCGCTGACGGCGGCGGCGAAACTGCGTGGCCGTGCGGGCTCCCCGGTGGCGGCGGGCGTCGGCGCCGCGCGCGACGACCTCGCCGAACTGGCCACGGCCTGGCAGGAGGCGACGGCCGCGACCCGCGCGGCGCTGGCCGATCCGAACCTCGGCCCCGACGCGCAGTGGTCGTCGATCGGCCCGTACCGGCTGCTCACGGCGCTGCCCGCGGAGGCCGCGCACGACCCGGCGGTCGCACCGCTGCTCTCCCCCGCGCACCGCCAACTGGCGCGCACCGCCGAGATGTTCCTCGACTGCGCGGGCCAGGCGGGCCGTACGGCCGCGGCCCTCGGCATCCACCGCCAGACGCTGTACTACCGCCTGTCGCGGGTGGAGCAGCTCACCGGCCTCGACCTGGACGAGGGCGAGGACCGGCTGCTCCTGCACATGGGGCTGAAGGCATCACGCCTGTGACAGCTCGAACAGCTGCCGCAGCCCCTCGGTGAGCTGCTCGGCGGACGGTGACGTCTCCGCGTCGAAGGTGTACTGGGCGACGAGCCCGAGGAACAGCACCGACAGCAGCCCGCCGAGCGTCGCGACCTGCGGATCGTCGGCCGGCGGCTCCTCCCCCACGATCATGCCGATGAAGCCGCGCCCGGCCTCCGCCTGGGCCTGCGCCAGGTACTCCCGCAGGGCGGGCATCTTGTCGGCGATCGTCAGCAGTTCGATGCTCAGGTGCCACACGGAGTCCGGCTTGCCGAGGCTGGCGACGACGTTCTCCATCAGCGCGTGAAAGCGCTCCAGCGAGCCCGGCGCGCCCGCCAGTTCGTTCGGCTCGCCCCAGTCGAGCGACGCCCCCTCGACGAGGGCCACGTACGCCTGCGCGAGCAGCGTGTCCTTCGATCCGTAGTGGTAGCCGATGGAGGCCAGATTGGCCCCCGACTCCTTGACGATGTCGCGCGCCGTCGTGCGCACGAACCCCTTCTCCACCAGGCAGCGCTTGGCGCCTTCGAGCAGATCCTCGCGATGTCCCATGGGCCCACCCTAGCCCGCGTTCAGACGAACGTCTTATACGTGCGTCTTAAACGCTCGTACTAGACAAGCGTTTAAGACGCTCGTACAGTTCCCGGCATGACGAACCCGACGAGTACCACCCCACCCGCCGCACCCCTTGCCGGGCGCCGCGAGTGGACCGCCCTCGGCGTGCTGATGCTTCCGCTGCTCCTGGTCTCGATGGACGTCTCCGTCCTCTACTTCGCGGTCCCCGAGATCAGCGCCGACCTGGCGCCGAGCGGCACCCAGCAGCTGTGGATCTTCGACATCTACGCCTTCGTGCTCGCCGGCCTGCTGATGACGATGGGCTCGCTCGGCGACCGCATCGGGCGCCGCAAGCTGCTCCTGATCGGCGCCGCCGCCTTCGGCGGGGCCTCGCTGCTGGCCGCGTACGCGAACAGCGCGGAGACGCTCATCGCCGCCCGCGCGCTCCTCGGGGTGGGCGGAGCGACGCTCATGCCGTCGACCATGGCGCTCGTGCGCACGATGTTCACCGACGCCGGGCAGCGCGCGAAGGCGATCGGCATGTGGTCGGCGGTCATGACCGGCGGCGTCGCGCTCGGTTCGGTGATGAGCGGTGTCCTCGTCGAGTACTTCTGGTGGGGCTCGGTCTTCCTCGTCAACCTGCCCGCGATGGTGCTGCTCCTGGCCCTCGGCCCGGTCCTGCTGCCGGAGTCCAGGAACCCGGAGCCCGGCCGCTTCGACCTGCTCAGCGTGCCGCTGTCGATGGCGGCCGTGCTGCCGGTGATCTACGGCATCAAGGAGATCCCCTCCGAGGGCTGGAACGTGCGCTACGTCGTCTCGATCACGGTCGGCCTGCTGTTCGCCGCCCTCTTCGTGCACCGCCAGCGCACCACGAGGTCCCCGCTGATCTCCCCCGCCCTGTTCCGCGGCCGCGGCTTCGCCCCCGCCGTCGTCCTCAACCTCGTCTCCTCCTTCGGCATGATGGGCTCGGCGTACTTCACGACGCAGTACCTCCAGTCCGTGCTGGGCAAGAGCTCGATGGCGGCCGCGCTCTGGGCGCTGCTTCCGACGGTCCTGGTCGGTGTCGCGGCGCCCGTCGCCGCGCGGCTCGTCCAAAAGGGCGTGCACCGCGCCCATGTCGTGGCGGGCGGATTCACCGTCGCGGCCTGCGGATACGGCCTACTGGCCGTGGCGGGCACCGACTCTCTGTGGCTCGTCCTGGCCGGCGCCGGCGTCCTCGCCGCCGGAATCGTCACCGTGATGTCCCAGATGATGGACCTGGCGCTCGGCACCGTCCCGGTCGCCAACTCCGGCTCCGCCGCGTCCCTGTTGGAGACGGGGGCCGAGTTCGGCGGCGCCCTCGGCATGGCCGTCCTGGGCTCCATCGGCACGGCCGTCTACCGCCACGGCGTCCCCGCCGACGCCCCGGCGGCGGCCCACGAAACGCTGGGCGGCGCCCTCGCGGTCGCCGCGCGGCTGCCGGGCGAGGCGGGCCGCGCCCTGACCACCGCCGCGCGGGAGGCGTTCACCAACGGCATGCAGGCGGCGGCCATCGCCGGGGCGGTCCTGCTCCTGGCCGCCGCGGCCCTCTCCGCGGCGGGCCTGCGCAAGGTCGTGGTGCGCGAGCCCCAGCCGACCCACGAGGACGCCGCCCCGGCAGCGGCGCCGGACGAGACGGCGGCGGTCTGACGCGCCGGCGCCGCCGACACCTGGCCGGCTCCGCCCGCTCCGGCGGAGCCGCCCGAAAGTCAGGAAGGCCCGCGCCGGGACCGTGCCAGGATGGCCCCGTGGCTCAGAGGGCCCGGCAGTAGGTAGCGCGGAAGAAGGAGCGGGCTGTGGTGCGTGCAGCTGCAAGGCGGAGGATTGAGGCATCGCGGAGCGATGGTGATTGACGACAACGCCGCAGATGTGCGTGCCACAGCCCGCGACGCCGCGGGACCTACTGCCGGGCCCTCTCAGACATTCGATACGCCGTTCATCGGCCGGGCGGACGAACTCGCCCGGCTCACCGGCGTCCTGGAGCGGGCCGCGGCCGGCGACCCGCGCGCCGTCCTGGTGGCGGGGGACGCCGGTGTCGGCAAGACCCGGGCGCTGACGGAGGCCGCCGCGCACGCCGCCGCCACCGGCCTGACCGTCCTGACCGGGCACTGCGTGGACCTCGGGGACGTGGGCCTGCCGTACCTCCCGTTCACGGAGATCCTCGGCGCGGCAGCGGCCGACGACAGGCTCGCCCCGGCCTTCGCCGCGTACCCCGCGGTGGACCGGCTCATCGGCGGAGCCTCGGGCGCGGGCCCCGCGCCCGATCCCGGCAGCCGCCTCCAGCTCTTCGAGGGCGTGGCCGGACTCCTCGCCGACCTCGCCGACGTGACCCCGCTGCTCCTCGTCGTCGAGGACCTCCACTGGGCCGACCAGTCCTCCCGCGACCTGCTCCGCTTCCTGCTCAGCCGGGGCGTACTCCAGCGGCCCGCGCCGGGCGGCCCGCCCCGCCGCCTCGCCGTCTTCGCCTCGTACCGCGCGGACGACCTGCACCGCCGCCACCCCCTGCGCCCGCTGCTCGCCGAGCTGATCAGGCTGCCCGCCGTCGACCGCCTCGACCTGCGCCCCATGGCCGACGCCGACATGGCCCGGCTCGTACGCGCACGCCGCACGGGTCCCGTGCCCGACAGCACCGTCCGCCGCATCGTCGACCGTGCCGAGGGCAACGCCTTCTACGCCGAGGAACTGCTCGCCGCGCTGCCCGGCGACGGGGCGGCGGCCGACTCCCCCGCCGCGCCCGACGACCTGGGCGGCCTGGCCGACGTGCTGCTCATCCGGGTCGAGCAGCTCACCGAGACCGCCCAGCAGGTCCTGCGCACCGCGGCCGTCGCGGGCCGCCGGGTCGGGCACGAACTGCTGCGGTCCGCCGTGCAACTGCCGGAGGAGGAACTGGAGTCGGCGCTGCGCGAGGCCGTCGGCCGCCTGCTCCTCGTGCCGGGCGACGACGCGACGTACTCGTTCCGGCACGCCCTCACCCGCGAGGCCGTGTACGCGGATCTGCTGCCCGGCGAACGGGTCCGGCTGCACGGCCGGTTCGCCGCGCTCCTCGGGGGCGAGGGCCGTTCGCCGCAGAGCGCGGCGGAGCGCGCCCACCACTCGCGCGAGAGCCACGACCTGCCCGATGCCCTCGCGGCCTCCCTCGAAGCCGCCGACCACGCCCAGCGCGTCGGCGCGCCCGCCGAGGAGCTGCGGCACCTGGAGACCGTGCTCGAACTGCTGGCGGTGGTGGACCCGTCCGCGCACCCCGAGGCCGACGACACGGCCACCCTCACCCTGCGCGCCTCGGCCGCCGCGGCCCGCGCGGGCGACCCGCATCGCGCGGTCCAGCTCACCCGCGCCGCGCTCGCCCGGGCGGGCTCCGACGCCGACTCCGAACTCGCGGCGCGCGTGCGCTACACCCTCGCGGACAATCTGATCCGGATCGACCACATGGACGCGGCGTTCACGTACAGCAGCGAGGCGCTGGCGCTGATCCCGGCCGAGCCGCCCTCCGGCACCTGGGTGTGGGCCGCCGCGACCCATGTCCTGGCCGCGCGCTATGTGGGCCGCAACGAGGACGCCGAGCGCGTCGCCCGACAGGCGCTCGCCGTCGCCGAGCGGCTCCAACTCACCGACGCGCAGGCCGACTTGACCATCTCGCTCGTCGGCCTGGAGACGCACAACCGGCGCACGCCACAGGGCCGGGACCGGCTGGTGGCGGCCCGCGGCCTCGCCGACGCCGCCGGGAACCTCGCGGTGGAGATGCGGGCGCTCTACAACCTCGCCATCGGCTGTTACGAGTCCGGCGACCTGGACGCGTGCCTGCCCTGGCTCGCCGAGGGCCTCGCCATCGCCCGCCGCGCGGGCCTGCTCACCTCCCCGTACGCCCTGGAGCTGCGCTACCTCCAGTCCCTGCTGCTCTACACGCTGGGCCGCTGGGACGAGTGCGCGCGTGCGGCGGCCGCCGACACCGAACTCCTGCCGCCCGCAGGCGGGTTCGCGATCGCGCCCGCCCTGTACGTGGCCCTGGCCCGCGGCGAGTACGACACGGCCGTCCCGGGGGCCCGGGGGCTGCTCGACCATCACTTCGACTGGATGGCGGCGCTCGTCGCCGCGATCGTGCTGACCGACGCGGCGGCGCTGCGCGGCGACGCCGAGGGCTGTGTGCGGCAGATGCGCGCGTCGGTCGAGTCGCTGACCGACGTCTCGGGCGGCACCCGGCCCGACGCCGTCGTGCGGCTCGCCGCGCTGGCCCTGGCCGCCGTCGCGGACGCGGCGGAGGCGGCCCGGCTCTCCGGTGACACGGCGGGCGCGGACCGCTGGGCGGCGACCGCCACCGAGCTGGTGGAGCTGGCCCGGGACACGGCGGCCCACGGCGAGGACGGCACGGAGCAGGGCCCCGAGGGCCTGGCCTGGCTGGCCCGCGCCGAGGCCGAGCTGGTGCGCGCCCAGTCCGGCCCCGACGTCACGGCCTGGGAGCGGGCCGTGACGGCGTTCGGCTACGGCGAACCGTACGAACTGGCCCGTTGCCGGCGGCGGTTGGCCGAGGCGCTGCTCACCGACGACCGCCGCGAGGAGGCCGCCGAGCAGGCGTACGCGGCCCGTGAGGCGGCCGTCCGGCTCGGTGCGGAGCCGCTGCGCGAGGCCCTGGACACGCTGATCCGGCGGGGCCGCCTCTCCGACGCCCCGGCCGCCGGTGACCGGATCGCCGCGCTGACCGCCCGGGAGAGCGACGTGCTGCGGCTGCTCGGCCGGGGGCGCACCAACCGCCAGATCGGCGAGGAGCTGTTCATCAGCGGCAAGACGGCGAGCGTCCACGTCTCGAACATCCTCGCCAAGCTGGGCGCCGCGAGCCGCACCGAGGCCGTCGGCATCGCCTACCGCGAGGGCCTGATCGAACCGGAGACGAGCCCCTCCGGAAGCTGAACGCACGAGGGCCGGGCCACCCGTGGGTGACCCGGCCCTCAAGCCGTACTCGGGTAAGCCGTCAGGCCTCAGCCTCAGACGAGGTTGACGGACCGCGCCGACGTGGCGCCGATCTCGGCGGCCAGCTCGTTCAGGACGTTCTGCGGGACGGTGTCGTCCACGGTGAGGACCGCGAGGGCCTCGCCGCCGACGTCGGCGCGGGAGACCTGCATGCCGCCGATGTTGATGCCGGCCTCGCCGAGGACGCGGCCCACGGTGCCGACGACGCCGGGACGGTCCTCGTAGCGCAGGACGACCATGTGGTCGGCGAGCGCGAGGTCCACGTCGTACTCGCCGACGGCGACGATCTTCTGGAGGTGCTTCGGGCCCGCGAGCGTGCCGGAGACCGAGACCTCCTGGCCGTCGCCGAGGGTGCCGCGCACCGTGACGACGTTGCGGTGCTCGTGCGACTCGGAGGACGTCGTGAGGCGGACCTCGACGCCGCGCTCCTGCGCGAACAGCGGGGCGTTGACGTAGGAGACCGTCTCGTCGACGACGTCCTCGAACACGCCCTTGAGCGCGGAGAGTTCGAGCACCTTCACGTCGTGCTGGGTGATCTCGCCGTAGACCTCGACGTCGAGGCGGACCGCGACCTCGCCCGCGAGCGCGGTGAAGATCCGGCCGAGGCGCTCCGCGAGGGGCAGGCCCGGCTTGACGTCCTCGGCGATGACGCCGCCCTGGACGTTGACCGCGTCCGGCACGAGCTCACCGGAGAGCGCGAGGCGCACCGACTTGGCGACGGCGACACCGGCCTTCTCCTGCGCCTCGTCCGTGGAGGCGCCGAGGTGCGGGGTGCAGACGACCTGGTCGAACTGGAACAGCGGGGAGTCCGTGCAGGGCTCCTTCGCGTACACGTCGAGGCCGGCGCCGGCGACGCGGCCCTCCTTGATCGCCGAGTACAGCGCCTCCTCGTCGACGATCCCGCCGCGCGCGGCGTTGACGATGCGCACGTTCGGCTTGACCTTGTGCAGCGCCTCGTCGCCGATGAGACCGAGGGTCTCCGGCGTCTTGGGGAGGTGGACGGTGATGAAGTCGGAGACCTCGAGCAGCTCGTCGAGGGAGAGGACCTTCACGCCCATCTGCGCGGCGCGCGCGGGCTGCACGTACGGGTCGTACGCGACGACCTTCATGCCGAACGCGGACATCCGCTGCGCGACGAGCGCGCCGATGCGGCCGAGGCCGACGACGCCGAGGGTCTTCTCGGCGAGCTCGACGCCCGTGTACTTGCTGCGCTTCCACTCGCCGCCCTTGAGGGCCTGCGAGCCCTGCGGGATGTTGCGCGCGGTGGCGATGAGCAGACCGCAGGCCAGCTCGGCGGCGGTCACGATGTTGGAGGTCGGCGCGTTCACGACCATCACGCCGGCCTTGGTGGCGGCGGACACGTCGACGTTGTCGAGGCCGACGCCGGCTCGCGCGACGACCTTCAGCTTCTTCGCGGCGGCGATCGCCTCGGCGTCGACCTTGGTGGCCGAGCGGATCAGGATCGCGTCGACGTCGGCGATGGCGGGCAGCAGCGCCGCCCGGTCCGCGCCGTTGCACTGGCGGATCTCGAAGTCCGGGCCCAGGGCGTCGACCGTCGCGGGCGACAGCTCTTCGGCGATGAGTACGACGGGTTTGCCGTTGGCAGCAGTGCTCACGTGAGTCCTCACAGGTCCAGTGCGGACGGCCGTCCCGACGGCCGCAGGCGGTGGAGGGTTGCCGCGTGGAAGACGCACGACGCTGTGGGCCCAACGCGAATGTAGTCAGCAGTGTAGTGGCGCTGGAGAGGGCGTCTTGCGCCTCCCCGGAAGGATCACTCGTCCGAGGCTGGACACGGTGGACAACAGCGTGGACGAGTGATGGAGAACGGGGTCGCGGCGTGTGCCGCGACCCCGTTCCGTGGAGGCCTAGGCCTCCTCGTTCACCCAGCTCATGAGCTTGCGCAGCTCGGCGCCCGTGGTGGCGAGCAGGCTGTCCTCGTCCTGCTTCTTGTACTCGTTGTACTTCTTCAGACCGCCGTGGTACTCGTCCATCCAGTTCTTGGCGAACGTGCCGTCCTGGATCTCGGCGAGGACCTGCTTCATCTCGGCCTTGGTGGCGTCCGTGATGATCCGCGGGCCGGTGACGTAGTCGCCCCACTCGGCGGTCTCGGAGACCGACCAGCGCATCTTCTCCAGGCCGCCCTCGTACATGAGGTCCACGATGAGCTTCAGCTCGTGCAGGCACTCGAAGTACGCGATCTCCGGCTGGTAACCGGCCTCGGTCAGCGTCTCGAAGCCGGCCTTGACCAGCGCGGCGGTGCCGCCGCAGAGCACGGCCTGCTCACCGAACAGGTCGGTCTCGGTCTCCTCGGTGAAGGTCGTCTTGATGACGCCGGCGCGGGTGCCGCCGATGCCCTTCGCGTAGGAGAGGGCCAGCTCGAAGCCCTTGCCGGAGGCGTCCTGCTCGACGGCCGCGATGCACGGAACGCCGCGGCCCTCCTCGTACTGGCGGCGCACGAGGTGACCCGGGCCCTTCGGGGCGACCATGCAGACGTCGACACCCTCCGGCGGCTTGATGAAGCCGTAGCGGATGTTCAGGCCGTGACCGAAGAAGAGGGCGTCGCCGTCCTTCAGGTTCGGGGCGATGGTCTCCTCGTAGACCTGGGCCTGGATCGGGTCCGGGACCAGGATCATGATGACGTCGGCCTCGGCCGCGGCCTCGGACGGGGTGACCACGCGCAGGCCCTGCTCCTCGGCCTTGGCCTTGGACTTGGAGCCCTCGTGCAGACCGACGCGCACGTCGACACCCGAGTCGCGCAGGGAGAGCGCGTGGGCGTGGCCCTGGGAGCCGTAGCCGATCACCGCGACCTTGCGGTTCTGGATGATGGACAGGTCGGCATCGTCGTCGTAGAACAGCTCGGCCACTGGGGTTCTCCTTGGTGTGCTGGTGTTGCGTCCCACCGTACGGCGGGGTGCGGAAGAGAGGTTTCGGGGTCTCGGTATACGAGAGGGGGCGCGCGGAAGCGCTACGCGGAGCGGTCGAGCGCCCGCAGGCTCCGGTCGGTGATGGAGCGCGAGCCGCGGCCGACCGCGATGGTGCCGGACTGGACGAGCTCCTTGATGCCGAAGGGTTCCAGCATCTTGAGCATCGCCTCCAGCTTGTCGCTGGAGCCGGTGGCCTCGATGGTGACGGCCTCCGGGGAGACGTCCACGGTCTTGGCGCGGAACAGCTGGACGATCTCGACGATCTGCGAGCGCGTCTCGTTGTCGGCGCGGACCTTGGCGAGCACCAGTTCGCGGGCCACGGCCGAGTCGGGCTCGAGCTCGACGATCTTCAGGACGTTGACCAGCTTGTTGAGCTGCTTCGTGACCTGTTCGAGCGGGAGCGATTCGACATTCACGACGATGGTGATGCGCGAGATGTCGGGGTGCTCGGTGACGCCGACGGCGAGCGAGTCGATGTTGAAGCCGCGGCGCGAGAAGAGGGCGGTGATCCGGGCGAGGACACCGGGCTTGTTCTCGACGAGGACGGAGAGCGTGTGCTTGGACATGGTCTTGGTTCCTTCTCCTGCGGCTCTCAGTCGTCTTCGCTGTCGCCGAAGTCGGGGCGGACGTCCCGGGCGGCCATGATCTCGTCGTTGGAGGTGCCGGCGGCGACCATCGGCCACACCATGGCGTCCTCGTGGACGATGAAGTCGATCACGACCGGGCGGTCGTTGATCGAGTTCGCCTCCTCGATGCACTTGTCGAGGTCCTCGGGGCGCTCACAGCGGATGGCGTAGCAGCCCATGGCCTCGCTGAGCTTCACGAAGTCCGGGATGCGGGTGCCCCTGTTGGGCGGGGTCTCGCCGTCCGGGCCCGCGTGCAGCACGGTGTTCGAGTAGCGCTGGTTGTAGAACAGGGTCTGCCACTGGCGGACCATCCCGAGGGCGCCGTTGTTGATGATGGCGACCTTGATCGGGATGTTGTTCAGGGCGCAGGTGGTCAGCTCCTGATTGGTCATCTGGAAGCAGCCGTCGCCGTCGATCGCCCAGACCGTCTGGTCCGGCGCTCCCGCCTTGGCGCCCATCGCGGCGGGGACCGAGTAGCCCATGGTTCCGGCGCCGCCCGAGTTCAGCCAGGTGGCCGGCTTCTCGTACTGGATGTAGTGCGCGGCCCACATCTGGTGCTGGCCGACGCCCGCCGCGAAGATCGTGTCCGCGGGGGCGAGTTGGCCGATGCGCTCGATGACCTGCTGCGGGGAGAGCGAACCGTCCTCGGGCTGGTCGTAGCCGAGGGGGTAGGTGTCGCGCCAGCGGTTCAGGTCGTTCCACCAGGCGCTGTAGTCGCCCGTGTGGCCGTCCGAGTGCTCCTTCTGGACCGCCTGGATCAGGTCGGCGATGACCTCGCGGGCGTCGCCGACGATCGGCACGTCGGCGGCGCGGTTCTTGCCGATCTCCGCCGGGTCGATGTCGGCGTGCACGATCTTGGCGAACGGCGCGAAGCTGTCCAGGTTGCCGGTGACGCGGTCGTCGAAGCGGGCTCCGAGGGCGACGATCAGGTCGGCCTTCTGCAGCGCGGTGACGGCGGTGACCGCACCGTGCATGCCCGGCATTCCCACGTGCAGCGGGTGGCTGTCGGGGAATGCGCCGAGCGCCATCAGGGTGGTGGTGACGGGCGCTCCGGTGAGCTCGGCGAGCATCTTCAGCTCGGCGGTGGCCTGCGCCTTGAGGACGCCGCCGCCGACGTAGAGGACGGGCCGCTTCGCGTTCGTGATCAGCTTCGCGGCCTCGCGGATCTGCTTGGCGTGCGGCTTGGTCACCGGGCGGTAGCCGGGCAGGTCCTGCTGCGGCGGCCAGGTGAACGTCGTCTGCGCCTGCAGGATGTCCTTCGGGATGTCCACGAGGACGGGGCCGGGGCGGCCGGTGGCCGCGATGTGGAACGCCTGCGCGATCGCCTGCGGGATCTCCTCGGCCTTGGTGACCAGGAAGCTGTGCTTGGTGATCGGCATGGTGATGCCGACGATGTCCGCCTCCTGGAAGGCGTCCGTGCCGATGGCCTTGGAGACGACCTGGCCGGTGATCGCGACGAGCGGCACCGAGTCCATCATCGCGTCGGCGATCGGCGTCACCAGGTTCGTCGCACCCGGGCCCGAGGTCGCCATGCAGACGCCGACCTTGCCGGTGGCCTGCGCGTAACCGGTGGCCGCGTGGCCCGCACCCTGCTCGTGACGGACGAGCACGTGGCGCACCCGGCTCGAGTCCATCATCGGGTCGTACGCGGGAAGGATCGTGCCGCCGGGGATACCGAATACGGTGTCGACCCCGACCTCCTCAAGCGAGCGAATGAGGGACTTCGCACCCGTGACGTGCTCGACGGGGGCGGACTGCTGTCCTCCGGAACGGGGCCGCGGCTGCGGCTGGCTGGCCCCGGTGGCCTGCTCGGTCATCGGCATTCTCTTCTCGATGCTGAGGGTGTTTTGCGAGGGTTCTGCAGGGTCTTACGTCTTTGTCGGGCAGGTGGCGGCGGGTCTGAAGCGGCACCGGTGCAACAAAAAACCCCTCGTGCCGTGAGGCAAGCGAGGGGAGCGCGCCGGGTGCGGTCGCCGGGTTTCCGGTGTCTCTACCGGTGGTCCCAGCTTCAGCCGACGCGCTTTCCAAGTACGAGAATTCGGGTGCGCATGGCACTGACCCTCCCCCCGGCGCGTAGGGCGTGTCAAGTAGGTGGGACGGACGTCTCATTATGTGAGCGCAGCGCTGTGAAGCCCGCGAACACCGGCTCGGCGGGCCCCGCGGGGACGGGGTACTCCCCCGAGGTGAGCGCGCGGCGCAGCCGGTACTCGTCGAGCGGCCCGGAGAACGCCATGCCCTGCCCGTGCGTGCACCCCATCGAGCGCAGCGCCGCGACCTGTTCGGGCAGGTCCACGCCGTCCGCCACGGAGCCGAGGCCGAGGTCGCCCGCGATCCGCAGCAGCCCACTGGTGATCTTGTGCAGTCGGGCGGACTCGACGACGCCCTCGATCAGCGAGCGGTCCAGCTTCAGTACGTCGACGGGGAGTCGGCGCAGCGCCGTGATGGCCGCATAGCCGCTGCCGAAACCGTCCAGGGCGATCCGGACGCCGAGGCGGCGCAGCGCCGTCAGACGCCGCTCCAGCTCGTCCAGCGGGACCCTGGGGTCGCTGTCCGCCAGCTCGATCATGAGCGCGCCCGAGGGCAGCCCGTGCCGGGTCAGGAGCGCTTCTATGGAGGCGAGCGGCATGGACCGGTCGAGGAGCCTGCGGGCGCTGATCCGCACGGCGACCGGCGTCGCATGCCCGCTGTGCCCGCGCTCGGCGGCCTGCTCGACGGCCTCCTCCAGCATCCAGCGGCCGAGCTCCGCGGTGCGCTCGCTGTCGTCGGCCACCCGCAGGAACTCGGCGGGCGTGAACAGGATGCCCTGCGCGCTGCGCCATCTGGCCTGCGCGGCGACCGCCGTGATCCGGCCGTCGTCGAGCGAGACGATCGGCTGGTGGAGCAGCGCGAACTCGCCCTCGTGCAGCGCCGATCGCAGCCGCGTCGCCAGCTCCGCCTTGCGTACGACATCGGCCTGCATCTGCGGCGCGTACAGCTCGACGCGGCCCTTGCCCGCGGCCTTCGCCCGGTACATCGCCAGGTCGGCGTTGCGCAGCAGCTCGCCCGCGGTGATGTCCGGCTCGGCGAAGGCGACGCCGATGGAGGCGGCGACCCGCACCCCGTCGTGCCCCTCGATCGTGTAGGGCTGGGACAGGGTGATTCTGAGCCGGTCGGCCAGCTCGTAGATCTGCTGCTCTCTCGCGGTGTGGTCGCGCCCCCCGTCGCCGACGATGAGCGCGGCGAACTCGTCCCCGCCAAGCCGGGCCGCGGTGTCCGACGCGCGCACGGATTCGGCCAGCCTTCTCGCCGCCTGCACCAGCAGCTCGTCGCCCGCCTGGTGCCCGATCGTGTCGTTGACCTGCTTGAAGCCGTCGAGGTCGATGAAGAGCACGGCGGTGCCCAGGTCGCCGGCCCGGCGCCCGGCGAGGGCCTGTCCGACCCGCTTGGTGAACAGCGACCTGTTGGGCAGGTCGGTCAGCGGGTCGTGCTCGGCGTTGTGCTGCAACTGGGCCTGGAGGCGGACCCTTTCGGTCACGTCTCTGCTGTTGAGGATCAGGCCGCCGTGGTGGCGGTTGATCGTCGACTCCACGTTCAGCCAGGTGCCCGTGCCGGAGCGGAAGCGGCACTCGATGCGCGTAGTGGGCTCCTCGACCTGGCTCGCGGCGAGGAATCTGCGTACCTCGTGCATCACACGCCCGAGGTCCTCGGGGTGGATGATCGACGAGAGCTCGGAGCCGACGAGGTCCTCCGCGTCCCGCCCGTAGACGCCCGCGGCGGCCGGGCTGACGTATCTCAGCGTCCCGTTCGGCGCGGCGATCATGATGACGTCGCTCGAACCCTGGACCAGGGAGCGGAAGTGGTTCTCCTTCTGCGCCAGTTCCTGGGTGAGCGTGATGTTGTCGAGCAGCATGATGCCCTGGCGCATGACGAGCGCCAGGACGACCGTGCAGGCCGTGAAGAGCACGACGCGGTCCACCCGGTGCCCGTTCAGCACGTTGTAGAGAATGCCCAACGTGCAGACGGCGGCGGCCAGATACGGGGTGAGCGCGGCGAGCGAGCCGGAGATCGGCCGCGTGTAACTGACCTGGTAGCGGCCGCCGGACCCGGGCGCGTGGTCCTCCTCGCGCACCCCGCGCCGGACACCCACCCACGGCGCGTACGCCAGCAGCAGCGAGCCCGCGAACCAGCCGGCGTCGAGAATCTCGCCCGAGCGGTAACTGGCGTGCAGCAGCGGCGAGGTGAACAGCGCGTCGCACATCACGGTGAGGGCGAGCGCGCCGATCGCGGTGTTCACCGCCGTGCGGTTGCCGGGGGTGCGCCGGAAGTGCAGCGCGAGCACCATGCTGACCAGGGCGATGTCGAGCAGCGGATAGGCCAGCGAGAGCGCGGTGCGGGTGACGCTCTGGCCCTCGAACTCGGCGGTGTGCGCGAGGGCGAGGCTCCAGGAGAGGGTGATCAGGGAGCCGGCGATGAGCCAGGCGTCGAGCGCGAGGCAGATCCAGCCGGCCTTGGTAACGGGCCGCCGGGCGAGGACGAGCAGGCCGATGATCGCGGGCGGCGCGAAGCAGAGGAAGAACAGGTCGGCGAGGCTCGGCGAGGGCACCGGCTCGCGCAGGACGACCTCGTACCAGCCCCACACGCCGTTGCCGAAGCTGGCCATGAGCGAGGAGAACGCGAACAGGAGCCAGGCGGGTCGAAAGCGGCTGCGACTGCGGCGCGCGTACACGAAGTTGGACACCGCGGCGACGGCCGCCGCGAGGCTCAGGCCGAAGTCCCCCATGATCAGGGCGAGTCGGTCGGATCCCCAGCCGAGCGCGGACCCCACCGCGAAGCCGGCGCACAGCAGGGCGAGGAGCAGCTGGGCTCCCGAGGCGCCCCGCTGCGGCGCGCGGGCGGGGGCCTGGGCGCTGGAGTACATCGAGGCGCCCAGGGCTGTCGTCGGCGTGGGGGACGTACTCACCGGGCCGCCCCGGTCCGCCGGGCGGCCCCCGTGTCCGCCTTGGCCTGGCCCGGCTGCTGATGCCTTCTGCGGCCCCCGCGCGGGCCGGTCCGATGCACAGGGGTCCTGCGACAGCCCGGACTTCGGCCGCGCGTCACTGTCAGGGTCACCGCACAGGACAGCCGTCGGCGGCCCCGTCGCGTCGGATCGTTCGCCCATAGGCCGTGCATCGCCCGTCGCCCCCCTCGCAGTCCGTCACTCTTCCCCGGCGCCGTGTGCTGACACGGCGCTGCCCCAGTCGGGACGATACACCAGTCTCGTCACTCAGGGACATAGTTGCTCTACTCTCCGTGACGACCAGGCACGATGCGGGTGCGGAGTGGGCACGGGGTGCATCCGGACGGGCGCACAGCGTGCCCGACGAACGGCATGCGACCTTACGGGAGTTGCCCGAGGGGCCGGTGTGGTTCGCGAGGCCCGCGGGGTGTGCGGGGTCGCGGGTGACCGGGTGTCAGTCGCCGCTTCCGTCGATGGTGAGCACGACGTTCTCCAGCGGCTCCCCCGCCGCGAACCGCGTGAGCTGAGCGGCCAGGAGACGCTTGGCGCGCGGCAGGAAGGCGGATGTGGGGCCGCCCACGTGTGGCGAGATGAGCACCCCTGGAGCCTGCCACAACGGGTGCTCCTGGGGCAGCGGTTCGGGATCGGTGACGTCGAGGGCTGCCGTGATGCGGCCGCTCTCCAGTTCGGCGAGGAGTGCCTTGGTGTCGACGACCGGGCCGCGGCCGACGTTCACGAGCAGCGCGCCGTCCTTGAGGCGCGCGAGGAACTCGGCGTTCACGAGGCCGCGGGTGTCCTCGGTGAGCGGCGTCACCATGACGACGACGTCGGCCTCCGGCAGCAGGTCCGGCAGCTCGGTGAGCGGGCGCACGGGCCCGCGCTCCGTTGTACGGGCGGAGCGCGCGACGCGGGTCACCCGCGCGACCTCGAAGGGTGTGAGCCGGTCCTCGATGGCACCGCCGATGGCGCCGTACCCGACGATGAGGACGTGCTTGTCGGCGAGCGCGGGCCGGAATCCGCCGCGCCACTCGCCGCGGTCCTGCCCGCGGACGAAGTCGGGGATGCCGCGCAGGGAGGCGAGGATCAGGGTGAGCGCGAGCTCGGCGGTGCTGGCGTCGTGCACGCCGCGCGCATTGCACAACTGGACGCCGGGGCGCAGGTACTTCAGGCCGCCCTGTACGTGGTCGACCCCCGCGGAGAGCGTCTGCACGGCGCGCACGGACGACATCTCGGGCATCGGGCGGACGCCGACGCCCGGCGGCTTCATGTAGGGGACGACGTAGTACGCGCAGTCGGCGGGGTCCGCCGGGAAGTCGGGTTCGCCGTTCCAGAAGCGGTAGTTGAGCCCCTGCGGGAGGCCCGGGATCTCATCGGCGCGGAAGGGCAGCCACACATCACCAGTCATGGTCAGGAGGCTATGTCAGCCGGGTGAAGGTACAGAGGTTAGGTTGGGGACCTCGGCAGGAGGGGCCAGGGAGGGTCACGGGCAGGTGGAACGCAAGGCGATCGGTGCGGCGGGCCTCGACGTGGGTGCCGTCGGGATCGGGTGCATGCCGATGAGCTGGGCGTACACGTGCTCGCGGCAGCGCGGCGAGGAGTCCCTGCGCACCCTGCACACCGCCCTGGACCACGGGTGCACGCTGGTCGACACCGCGGACATGTACGGGCCCTTCACCAATGAGCTGCTGCTCGGCCGCGTGCTCAAGGAGCGGCGGGCGGACGCCTTCGTGTCGACGAAGGTGGGGCTGCTCGTCGGCGAGCAGCACATCGTTGCCAACGGCAGGCCCGGCTACGTGAAGCGGGCCTGCGACGCGTCGCTGCGGCGCCTGCAGACCGATGTCATCGACCTGTACCAGCTGCACCGCGAGGACCCCGAGGTTCCCGTCGAGGAGACGTGGGGCGCGATGGCGGAGCTGGTGAGCGCGGGCAAGGTGCGCTCGCTGGGGCTCTGCGCCGTGGGCGCGCGGGGCTCGCGGCGCGGCGGCCGGGCCGCGCGGCATGCCGGAACGATCCGCCTGCTGGAGCGCGTGCAGCAGGTGTTCCCGGTGAGCGCGGTCATGGCCGAGCTGTCGGTGTGGTCGCCGGAGGCGCTCGCGGAGCTGCTGCCGTGGTGCGCGGCGCGCGGCGTCGGGTTCCTCGGCGCGATGCCGCTGGGCAGCGGGTTCCTGACCGGCACGCTGACCACCGGCGGCGGCTTCGAGCCGGACGACCTGCGGGCCCGCCACCCCCGCTTCACCGCCGAGATGATGGCGGCGAACCAGCCGATCGTGGCGGGCCTGCGCCGCGTCGCCGCGCGGCACGGCGAGCACGTGACCCCGGCCCAGGTGGCGCTCTCCTGGGTGGCGGCGCAAGGTGAGGGCGTGGTGCCGGTGCCGGGCGCCAAGCAGGAGCGCTGGGCGCTGGAGAACGCGGCGTCCGCCGAACTGCGGCTCACGCCGGAGGACTTCACGGAGATCGCGGGGCTTCCGGCGGCGCAGGGGTCCTGGGACTGAACGGCCGGCCTCGCGGCGGCGGGCTCGGGAACCTGAGCCGCGTGTGAGGTGTTTCAACGGTAGAGCGGTGTGTGAACGACCGAGCTTCACGTCGAAGGGATCCTGATCGTGCAATCTCCAGCCGTGCGGCCCGCGTTGGCCCTCACCGCCTGTGCCGCACTCCTGCTCACGGCCGGGTGCTCCTCCGGCGGCGACTCCCCCGCGCCGAGCAAGGACTCGACGTCCGCGCCGAGTGCGAGCGGCTCGGGCGGCTCCTCGTCCCCCAAGGGGGACGTGCCCCCGGCGAAGGGCTCGGTGAGCGTCGAGCGGACCGTCGCGGACGGCCTCAAGTCGCCGTGGGGGCTCGCCGAGCTGCCCGACGGCGGCCTGCTCGTCTCGTCCCGCGACGAGGGGACGATCACCCGCGTCGACACGAAGACCGGGAAGAAGACCGTGCTCGGCGAGGTGCCCGGGGTAGCGGCCGAGGGCGAGGGCGGCCTCCTCGGCCTCGCGCTCTCCCCCTCGTACGCCTCGGACCACATGGTCTACGCGTACTTCACGACGGAGTCGGACAACCGCATCGTGCGGATGATGTACGACGAGAAGAAGCCGTCCGGCGAGCAGCTGGGCGCGCCCGACACCGTGTTCCGGGGCATCCCGAAGGGCACGAACCACAACGGCGGGCGGATCGCGTTCGGCCCGGACAAGCTGCTGTACGTGGGGACCGGCGAGACGTACGACCAGCCGCTTGCGCAGGACAAGAAGTCGACGGGCGGCAAGATCCTCCGGCTGACCGCGGAGGGCGAGCCCGCGCCGGGCAATCCCTTCGGCGACTCCCCCGTGTACTCGTACGGGCACCGCAATGTGCAGGGCCTGGCCTGGGACGCGGACAAGCGGCTGTGGGCCTCGGAGTTCGGGCAGGACACCTGGGACGAGCTGAACCACATCGTGGCGGGCGACAACTACGGCTGGCCCGACGCCGAGGGGAAGAGCGGCGACGAGAAGTACCACGACCCGGTCGCCCAGTGGCGCACCTCGGAGGCCTCCCCCAGCGGGATCGCGTACGCCAAGGGGTCGGTCTGGATGGCGGGGCTGCGCGGCGAGCGGCTGTGGCGGATCCCGCTGGACGGCGCGAAGGCGGCCCATGACCCGCAGGCGTTCCTGGAGGGGAAGTACGGGCGGCTGCGGACCGTGGTCGCGGCGGGCGGCGACAAGCTGTGGCTCGTGACGAGCGAGACGGACACGCGCGGGACGCCGGAGAAGGGGGACGACCGGATCCTGGAGCTGAAGGTCAGCTGACGGCGTCGCCCTCGGCGCGGTCCGCTGTGTCCTCAGCGCGGTCCGCTGTGCCCTCGGCGCCGTCGGCCACCTCGGCGTCCTCGGCCGGTTCCGCGGGCCGCGACGGGCGGACCACGACCTTGCCCGAGGTCAGGTCTATCGGGCCGCGGCCCGGGTCCCCGTCGTTCGTGTCGACCCGGGTCAGCTCGAGGCGCTTGCGCTCGTCGTTGGTGTGCTTGCGGCCGGGCGAGAACAGCTCCTCGAACATGTTGAACACGGCGCCTCCCAAGGGCGGGGCCCGGCCGGGCCCTCCCCCTCAGCGTACGGGAGCCCGGTCCGCCGGGAAGAGGCTCAGGCGGTGGGCCAGGGCCGCCGCCTCGCCGCGGCCCGCGACGCCCAGCTTCCCGAGGATGTTGGAGACGTGGACGCTGGCCGTCTTCGGCGAGATGAACAGCTCCTCGGCTATCTGGCGGTTGCTGCGGCCCGCCGCGACCAGGCGCAGCACGTCCCGCTCGCGGCTCGTGAGGCCGAACCCCTGCGCGGGGTCGGCCGGCGCGCTCTGGCGCGGCGCCTCGCGGGTCAGGGTCAGCCGGGCGTGCTGGGCCAGCAGGGCGACGGACTCGCTGAGCGGGCGCGCGCCCAGGTGCTCGGCGACCGCTCCGGTGAGCCGGAGGAGTTCGGTGGCGCGCTCCCGGTCCCCCTCCGCGCCGCGCGCGACCAGGGCCTCCGCGAGGCGCAGCCGGACGCGGGCCAGGTCGTGCGGCCGGTCGAGCGGCTCGAACGCGGTGACCACGGCGGACCAGTCCTCGGCGGTGTCGCGGCCCTCCGCGCGCAGCAGCTCGGCGCGCACCCACTGCTCATGGGCCCGCCAGACGGGCACCAGCGCGGCCTGGCACTTCGCGGCTTCCCGGATCCGGGCGACCGCCTCCGCGCGACCGGCGTCGGCCGCCGGCAGCCCGCGGGCGTCCGCCTCGGCCGCGGCGGCGGTGCGCAGGAGGGGCCAGGAGTAGCGGTGCATGGAGGGCGGCAGCCCCGCCGCGACCAGCCGCTCGAGCTCGGCGCGGGCGTCCAGGAGGCGGCCCTGGGCGGCGGCGAGCGCGACGGCGAGGTGGATGCGGGGCAGCGTGTACTGGGGCTGCGGGTCGTGTGCGCCGTAGTACCCGTTGGCCGCGGCGAGGTGGTCGGCCGCTTCCTGGAGGGCGCCGCGGCCGAGCGCGATCATCGCGAGGTGCGCGCACGCGGTGCCGCGCGGCTTGTCGCTGAGTCCGAAGCGCCGGCTCACCCACTCGGCCACCTCGACCGCCTCGTCCCAGCGGCCGAGGGAGACGAGGGACTCGGCGAGATTGGAACGGACCCAGCCCTTGTTGTCGTCGAGGCCGTAGCGGCGGCACAGGACGACGGCCTCTTCGCAGATGCGCGCGGATTCGGCGGAGCGCCCGACGCCCTCCAGGTGGGAGGGCAGGTTCACGTTGACGTTGATGAGGCGGGCGGTCATGCCCAGGGCCAGGGAGCGCTCCCGGACCGCGTACATCTCGGCGAAGCCCTCCTCGATGGCGCCCGCGTCGACGAGGAGTCCGCCGCGCACGAGGCGGGCGTGGAGTTCGATCTCCTCCGCGTCGTCGACCATGCGCGCGTACTCGACGGCGCGCTCGGCGGCGGCGAGGGTCTCGGCGCCGGGGCTGTGCAGCATGCCCCAGGCCGCCACGTTCGCCAGGACCTCGGCGTGCACGGCGGACGGCGGGAGGCCCCGGACGAGCTCCTGGGCCGTGGCGATCTCGTCCCATCCGTCGCCGCGGCCGATATGCGAGACGATCTTGGAGTTCTGGATGTGGAACCACGCGGCCCGAAGGGGGTCCCCCCTGCTCGAACTCTGTTGAGAGCTTGGGGGAGGATCGGCCTGCCCGGTCCCCTCGGCCTCCTCCAGGATGCGCAGCGCCCGCTTGCCGATCTTCAGCGCACGCTCCCGCTCCCCGCACAGCCGCCCCGCCACCGCGGCCTCGGACAGCAGGTCGAGGTGGTCGAGCGGGGCCTCGGCGGGATCGCAGCCGCAGGAGCTGAACGCGATGACGTAGTCGCCCATCCGCAGCGCGGCGCGGATCTCCCGCGGCGCGCCGTCCCACAGCTCCATCGCCCGCTCAAGGAGGCGCAGTTGCTCGGAGTACGCGTGCCGGCGGCGGGCCGCCACGGAGGCGTCGAGGACGGCGGGCAGGGCCTTCGCCGCGTCGTGGGCGTGGTACCAGTAGCTGGCCAGGCGGGTCACGCGCGCGTCCGCGGGCACCAGTGCCGGCTCGGCCTCCAGTGCCTCGGCGTAGCGGCGGTTGAGGCGGGAGCGCTCGCCGGGCAGCAGGTCGTCGCTGACGGCCTCGCGGACCAGGGAGTGGCGGAACCGGTAGCCGTCCCCGTCCGGCGAGGCGAGCAGGATGTTCGCGCCGACGGCCGCGCGCAGCGCCTCGATGAGCTCGTCCTCGCCGAGCCCGGCGACGGCCGCGAGCAGCGGGTACTCGACGGTGGAGCCGCCCTCCGCGCAGATCCGGGCGACGCGCTGGGCGGGCTCGGGCAGCGATTCGACGCGGACGAGGAGGACGTCGCGCAGCGAGTCGGTCAGCCCTGTGGCGCAGCCCTCGGCGGCGGACACGGCGAGTTCCTCCACGAAGAACGCGTTGCCGTCGGAGCGCCGGAAGATGTTGTCCACGTCGGCGGGCTCGGGTTCCGCGGCCATGATTCCGGCGATCTGGCGGGCGACCTCGTCGCGGCTGAGGCGGCCGAGTTCGATGCGGGTGACGGTGCGCAGCCGGTCGAGTTCGGCGAGCAGGGGGCGCAGGGGGTGGCGGCGGTGCACGTCGTCCGCGCGGTAGCTGGCGATGACGGCGAGGCGGCCGCTGCGCAGCGTACGGAACAGGTAGGTGAGCAGGTGGCGGGTGGAGGCGTCCGCCCAGTGCAGGTCTTCGAGGATGACGACGAGGGTGCGCTCGGCCGCGACGCGCTCCAGGAGCCGGGCGGTGAGTTCGAAGAGGCGGGCCGTGGCGCTCTCGTCGCCCCGCCCGTCGAGGCCGCGGCCCTCGGGGTCGCCCAATTCCGGCAGCAGGCGCGCCAGTTCGTCCTCGCGGCCCGCCACGGCCGCGTCCACCTCGGCGGGCAGGGTGCGGCGCAGTGCGCGCAGGGCGGTGGAGAACGGCGCGAACGGCAGTCCGTCGGCGCCGATCTCCACGCAGCCGCCGGTGACGACGACGGCGCCCCGCTCGCGGGCGGCCGCTCCGAACTCCTCGACGAGGCGCGTCTTGCCCACACCGGCCTCGCCGCCGAGCAGCAGCGCCTGCGGCTCGGCGGCCTCGGCCCGCTCAAGGGCCTTGCTGAGTACACCCAGTTCGTCGGCGCGACCGACGAACACCGGGCTGACGGACCTGGTCTCCACATCGCTGAGGATGGCACACGGGTCTGACAGCGGGGCCGTGATGCCGGTGCCGCCGGCCGCGGCGGGCGCGCTCATGCCGTGCGCGGGGCGCGGCGCCGGTTCGAGCGGCCGGTGCTCACCGGCCTCTCGGTGTCGTGTTCCCGTACTCGGCGCTCCGCGCGCTGGGCCCTTGCCTGCTTGCGGGCGAAGCGTGCGAGGCGGAACCGCTCGGCCTGCTCGATGAGTTCGGCGGAGCGGAGCTGGTGCAGCTCGTACTCGAACATCTCGTCTCCCTGGTGACGGTCTCCGTGGCTCTCGCGGAGCGTTTTCCGCGATGCCTCGACTCTCGTCTCCCAGGGGGGTGCGGCACATCGGGAGAGTGCCGCATGTTCGTGGGCCGCGCCTCCTTAGGCGCGGCCCACGGTGTGCCTTAGGCGGCTCGGCCGCCTTACGTCAGTGCCTCAGCCGCTGGTGCCCGGCATGCCGAGGATGAGGTCCGTGTACTTGGCGACGGCGAGCAGCAGCCCGATGACGCCGACGGCGAGACCCGCCCACGCGGTCGACTTGATCCACGGCGCCTGCGGCTTGCCGGGGGCGCCGAACGCGGGCCTGGCCAGGACGGCCGCGCCGATCACCAGGGCGACGAGCGAGAAGAGGCCGCCGACCAGGGCGGCGGAGTGCCAGGCCTCGCCGTACATCGCGGAGATCTGCTTGGCGATGCCCGCGTTCTGGGCGGTGGTGAGCTGGCCCTCGAGCTGTGCGCGAGCCGAGGCGATGGTGCCGAGCCAGCCGCCGCTGAGCCCGACGATGCCGAGGGCCACGGAGACGATCGCGCCCGCGCCCTGGCCGACGCCGGACGGCTTGTCGGCCTCGGCCTTGGCGAGGGCCGCGAGCTCGGCCTCGGCGGCGGCCTCCTCGGCCGCCTCGTCGTCCTGCACGTCCTCGGTGGCCCCGTCGGCCGCCTTGGCCGGCTCCGTCGCCTCGGCCTTCCCGGTCGCCTCGGTGGCCTTGGCGTCCTGGGCCTCCACGCCCTCCTCCTGCGTCTCGGCGTCGCGCTGCGCTTCAGTCTTCGTAGTCATGCTGCGCACCGTACGGACGAAGTCTGAGAGGTGTCTTAACGTTCCCTGTGCCCGCTCCGTGCGCTGCGCCACTCGGGGGCGAGCAGGGACCAGATCTCCCGGTCATGGCGCTTTCCACGCCAGGGGAAACTCTCCCGGAGCACTCCCTCTTTCGTGAACCCGAGGCGCCGGGCCACGTTCAGACTCGGGGTGTTGTCGGACGCGGCGATCCACTCCACCCGGTGGATCCCGCGCTCCTCGACGGCCCAGTCGATGAGGTGCCGCATCGCGCGCGTGACGAGTCCGCGCCCGGCGGCGGCGGGCTCCAGCCAGCATCCGACCTCGCAGTTTCCGTTCGCGGCGTCGAAGTTCAGCGCCAGTACGCCGCCCACGAGCGTTCCGTCCAGCCAGATGCCGTGGTACGCGCGCGTGCCCGCGGCCGTCGCCTCGGCGTGCTTCTGGAGCAGCTCCCGCGTGGAGGCGAGGTCGGTCGCCGTGGCGCCGAACGGGATGAACTGCCCGATGAACTCCCGGCCCCGGTCCAGATGGGCCAGGAACTCCTCGGCGTGCCAGGTCTCCAGTGGCCTCAGTTCGGCGCTGCCGTCATCCAGCGGGATCGCGTACATCGGTGTCCTCGGTCTCCTTCGTCAGCAGCTCGTCGAGCGCGCCGTCGGTGGCCGCGCACTGCACCGGGATCCTCGCACCCGCGGCGGCGCGGCACTCCGGGGGCTCGATGCTCAGCCGCGGCAGGCGCCGGTCGAGCCACTTGGGCAGCCACCAGTTGGCGCCGCCGAGCATGTGCATCAGGGCGGGCACGAGGAGCGTACGCAGCACGAACGCGTCGACGGCGACGGCCACGGCGAGCGCGATGCCGAACATGGCGATCACCCGGTCCCCGCTGAGCACGAACGCGAGGAACACCGAAATCATGATCACGGCGGCCGAGTTGATCACTCGGCTGGTCTCGGCGAGCCCGACCCGGACGGCCCGCCGGTTGTCGCCGGTCTCCAGCCACTCCTCGTACATCCGGCTCACGAGGAACACCTGGTAGTCCATGGAGAGCCCGAAGAGGACCGACACCATGATCACGGGCAGGAAGGGCTCGATCGGCCCGGCCGCCCCGAGCCCGAGCAGCTCGCTCCCCCAGCCCCACTGGAAGATCGCGACCACGACGCCGAAGGCCGCGGCCACGGCGGCGACGTTCATCGCGGCGGCCTTGAGCGGGATGCCGATCGACCGGAAGGCGAGCAGGAGCAGCACGCAGCCGAGGCCGACCACAACCCCGACGAACAGGGGCAGCTTGTCGACGATGACCTCCGCGAAGTCGTCGTAGCTCGCGGTGACGCCGCCGACCTGCACATCGAGGCTGCTGCCCTGCTCCGCGGCCGGTACGACGTCGGTCCGCAGCCGGTCGACCAGCTCGCTGGTTCGCTCGGACTGCGGCGACGAGCTCGGCGCGACGGTGACGTGGGCGGCGCTGTCGTCCGCGTTATACGTAACACGCGAGACGGAGGCCACCCCTTCGGTGTCCCGCAGCTCGCCCGTCAGCTCCGCGAGCGCGGCCTTGTCCTTGGCGCCGTCGACCTGGGTGACGAGGGTCAGCGGCCCGTTCACCCCGGGCCCGAAACCGTCGGCGAGGAGGTCGTACGCCTGCCGCGTGGTGCTGCTCGCCGGATTGTTGCCCTGGTCGGACGTGCCCAGGTGAAGGAAGAAGGCGGGCAGCGAGAGCACCGCGATCACGGCGATCGCGAGCGCGCCGAGCAGCTTCGGCCTGCGCTCCACGAAGGCGGCCCAGCGGGCGGCGAGCCCGGTCGGCAGCACGGGTTCGGGCCCGTGCTCGGCGAGCCTGCGCCGCTCGCGCCGCGACAGCGCCCGCATCCCGATGTACGAGAGCAGCCCCGGCAGCAGCGTCACGGACGCCGCGACGGTGAGCAGCACGGTCACGGAGGCGGCGATGGCGACACCGTTGAGGAAGCTCAGGCCCAGCATCAGCATGCCGAGCAGGGCGATGCACACGGTGGCCCCGGCGAACACCACGGCCCGCCCGGTGGTGGCGACGGCCCGCTCGGCGGCCTCGGCCACCGGCAGCCCCCGCTTCAGGCCTCTCCTGTGCCGGGTCACGATGAACAGCGCGTAGTCGATCCCGACGCCGAGCCCGACGAGCATGCCGAGCATCGGCGCGAAGTCCGCGACGGTCATGGCGTGCCCGAGCAGCACGATTCCCGCGTACGCGGTGCCGACGCTCACCAGCGCGGTGGCGATGGGCAGTGCGGCGGCCGCCAGGGACCCGAAGGCGAGGAAGAGCACGACGGCCGCGACGACGACGCCGATGATCTCGGACGTGTGGCCCGACGTGGACTCGGTGAGCGCGACGGCGCTGCCGCCGAGCTCCACCTGGAGCCCGTCGGGCCCGTCGTCCTCGGCGGCCTGCGCCGTGTCCACGAGCGCCTGCGCCTGCCCCTTGGGGATGTCGTCGGCCTGCTTCTCGAAGGTGACCGTGGCGTACGCGGTGTGCCCGTCGGCGCTGACCTGGCCGGTGCCCCCGGCCTCGTACGGCGAGCCGACGGAGACGATGCCCGGCAGGTCAGCGATCTCGCCGAGCGTGTTGCTCATCGTCTTCTCGACGTCGTCGGCGCGCACGGTCGAGCCCTCGATGTGCCAGACGACGGTGTCGCTGTCGCCGCCGAGCCCGGAGAAGTTCTCGTCGAGGAGCCGTGTGGCGTGCCCCGACTCGGTGCCGGGCGCCTCGTAGTCGTTCGAGTACGCGGAGCCCGCGACGGCCGCGGCGGCGCTCGTGCCCACAAGGGCGGTCAGCCACAGAAGTACGACCACGAGCCGGTGATTGACACACCAGCGGGCGAGTGCGGCCACGGACGTGCTCCCTGAGTCATTTCGTGGATCTTTGTCCGGGAACATCCGCTTGGCGCGTGAACCGTCCGCAAAGAACACATGAGCAATGACCAGACACTCTTACAGCCGGAAGTGATCCTTTGTCGCTTTCGTGTCCTTACTCACAAGGGGCGTCACCCACTCAAAGGAGCAGCACGGCCCACAGCGCGACCGTCGACGCCGCGAGGGTCACGGGGACGGTGAGCAGGCCGAGGCGGGTGAACTCGCCCAACTCGGGCTCGGTGCCGTGCTCGTGCACGATGCGCCGCCACAGCAGGGTCGCGAGCGAACCGACATACGTGAGGTTGGGCCCGAGGTTGACGCCGATCAGCGCGGCGAGTACCGGCCCGGGGCCCATCGGAGTGACGGCCGGGAGCAGGGCGAGGATCGCCGGCAGATTGTTGATGACGTTGGAGAGAAGCGCGGCGACCCCGGCGATGGCGAGCAGCGTGAGCAGGGACGAACCGTCCGGCAGGAAGCGGGCGATGGCGTCCCCGAGCCCGTTGTCGACCACGGCCTTGACCACGACGCCGAGCGCGAGGACGAAGAGGCAGAACGGCAGGTTGGCCGCCTTGAGCAGTTCCACCGGGGTGCTGTGGCGGCGGGCGAGGGCCCGGACGGCGAGCACGGCCGCCCCCGCGAAGGCGGCCCACAGCGGTTCGACGCCCGCGAAGGACGTGACGACGAAGCCGACGAGGGTGAGCGCGAGCACGGTCAGGGTGAACAGCGGGACACCCGGCGGCTCTTCAGGGTCCGGCTCGTGCGCGGGCGCGGCCAGGTCGTCGGCGAAGTACCGGCGGAACACCGCGTACTCGATGCCGATCGCCACCAGCCACGGGAGCGCCATGAGCCCGGCGAAGTGCATGAACGTGAGGCCGCTCGCGGCGAAGGCCAGCAGGTTCGTGAGGTTCGACACGGGGAGCAGAAGGGACGCCGAGTTGGCGAGGTGGGCGCTCGCGTAGACGTGCGGGCGCGGGCGTGCGCCGATCCGGGCGGCGGTCGCGAAGACGACCGGGGTGAGCAGGACCACGGTGGCGTCGAGACTCAGTACGGCGGTGATCCCGGCGGCCACCGCGAACACCCCGCCGAGCATCCGCTTCGGACTCCCGTGACAGGCCCGGGCGACCAGGTCGCCCGCCGCTTTGAACAGGCCCTCGTCGGCACAGAGTTGGGCGAGGAGGAGGATCCCGGCGAGGAACCCGACGACGGGCAGCAGCTCTTGGGTCTCGGCCCAGGCGTGGGCGGGCGACACCTCTCCCGTAGCCATGGCCACGCCTGCCGCGGGCACGGCGACCACGGCCTCTGGCCATTTACGGGGGCGCAGGACGGCGAAGACGAGGGTGACGGCGAGGAGGGCGAGGGAGACGAGCACTTGAGCCCCGTTCCGGGACGAGAGCCAGCAGGGTCCGGGATTTCAAGCCCCGCCTTTCGGACGAGAGCCAGCGGGGCCCGGGGCGGAGCCCCATTTCAAGCCCCGCCTTTCGGACGAGAGCCGGCGGGGTCCTGGGCAGAGCCCCGAGACGTCGGACACGGAAAGGCGGCGGCACACCGGCTGCCCGATGCCCCGCCGCCCAGAATCCGATCAGCCGTCGGAGACGCCCAGCTTCTCCAGGATCAGCTCCTTGACGCGCGCCGCGTCGGCCTGACCCCGGGTCGCCTTCATGACCGCGCCCACGAGCGCCCCCGCGGCAGCGACCTTGCCGCCGCGGATCTTGTCGGCGACCCCCGGGTTACCGGCGATGGCCTCGTCCACGGCGGTGGACAGCGCGCCCTCGTCGGAGACGACCTTCAGGCCGCGCTTCTCGACGACCTCGTCCGGCGTGCCCTCGCCCTTCAGCACACCGTCGATGACCTGGCGGGCCAGCTTGTCGTTGAGGTCACCAGAGGCGACCAGCTCGGACACGCGGGCCACCTGCTCCGGCGTGATCGGCAGCGCGGCGAGCTCGACGCCCTGGTCGTTCGCGGAGCGGGCCAGCTCGCCCATCCACCACTTGCGGGCGGACGCCGAGTCGGCGCCGGCCGCGATGGTGGCGACGATCGGGCCGATGGCACCGGCGTTGCGGATCGACTGCATGTCGTGGGCGGAGATCGCCCACTCCTCGATCAGCCGGTTGCGCTGCGCCAGCGGCATCTCCGGCAGCTCGGCGCGCAGCGCCTCGACCCACTCGCGGGACGGGGCGACGGGCACCAGGTCGGGCTCCGGGAAGTACCGGTAGTCCTCGGCGTTGTCCTTGATGCGGCCCGACGTGGTGGAGCCGTCCTCCTCGTGGAAGTGACGGGTCTCCTGCACGATCGATCCGCCGGAGGACAGCACCGCGGCGTGCCGCTGGATCTCGTAGCGCGCGGCACGCTCGACGGAACGCAGCGAGTTCACGTTCTTCGTCTCGGAGCGCGTGCCGAACTTCTCGGTGCCGTTCGGACGCAGCGACAGGTTCACGTCGCAGCGCATCTGGCCCTTGTCCATCCGGGCCTCGGACACGTCGAGCGCCTTGATGACCTCGCGCAGCTCGGCGACGTACGCCTTGGCGACCTCGGGGGCCCGCTCGCCCGCGCCCTCGATGGGCTTGGTGACGATCTCGATGAGCGGGATGCCCGCGCGGTTGTAGTCGAGCAGCGAGTGCGAGGCGCCCTGGATGCGGCCGGTGGCACCGCCGACGTGCGTCGACTTGCCGGTGTCCTCCTCCATGTGGGCGCGCTCGATCTCCACGCGGAAGACCTCGCCGTCCTCCAGCTGTACGTCGAGGTAGCCGTCGAAGGCGATCGGCTCGTCGTACTGGGAGGTCTGGAAGTTCTTCGGCATGTCCGGATAGAAGTAGTTCTTCCGGGCGAAGCGGCACCACTCGGCGATCGAGCAGTTCAGCGCCAGGCCGATCTTGATGGCCGACTCGACGCCGATCTCGTTCACGACCGGCAGCGCGCCGGGCAGGCCGAGACAGGTCGGGCAGGTCTGGCTGTTGGCGTCCTGCTTGAGCTCGGTGGAGCAGCCGCAGAACATCTTCGTCTTCGTGCCGAGCTCGACGTGGACCTCAAGGCCCATGACCGGGTCGTACGACGCGAGCGCGTCCTCGTACCCCATCAGCTCGGACGTGGTCGTGGCAGTCACGATTGTTGAAACTTCCCTCTCAGCCCAGCAGGACGTCGTCGTCGCCCAGGCGCTTGAGCTCCCGGTAGAGGATCGCCATACCGGTGACGATGGCGGCGGCGGACACGGCGGCGTCGATCAGCCGCAGGGTGTCGGCGTCGTTGCGGGCCATCTTCGCCTGCTTCGCGACGCTGATCGCGCCGAAGGCGGTACTGGCCAGCGAGACGTAGACGCCGGTCTTGGACTTCTTGAAGTTCTTGGCCTTCTTTGCCATGGCACTCACAGCGACGGAGCCTCCTCAAGCAGCGGGTGCCCCCACTTTTCCACGAAAGCGGCCTCGACGGCGGACCCCACCTTGTACAGGCGGTCGTCCTTCATCGCGGGGGCGATGATCTGCAGACCGACCGGCAGCCCGTCCTCGGGGGCCAGGCCGCAGGGCAGCGACATCGCCGAGTTCCCCGCGAGGTTGGTCGGAATCGTGCAGAGGTCCGCGAGATACATCGCCATCGGGTCGTCGGCGCGCTCGCCGATCGGGAAGGCGGTGGTGGGCGTGGTCGGCGACACGATGACGTCGACCTGCTCGAACGCGGCCTCGAACTCCTGGGTGATCAGCGTGCGCACCTTCTGGGCGCTGCCGTAGTACGCGTCGTAGTAGCCGGAGCTCAGCGCGTACGTGCCCAGGATGATGCGGCGCTTGACCTCGTCGCCGAAGCCGGCCTCGCGGGTCAGCGCGGTGACGTCCTCGGCGGAGTGCGAGCCGTCGTCGCCGACGCGCAGGCCGTAGCGCATGGCGTCGAACCGGGCGAGGTTCGAGGAGCACTCGGACGGCGCGATCAGGTAGTACGCCGAAAGGGCCAGGTCGAACGACGGGCAGTCCAGCTCGACGACCTCGGCGCCCAGCGACTTCAGCAGCTCGACGGACTCGTCGAAGCGCTGCACGACGCCGGCCTGGTAGCCCTCGCCGCGGAACTGCTTGACGACGCCGACGCGCATGCCCTGCACGCTGCCGTTCCTCGCGGCCTCGACGACGGCCGGGACCGGGGCGTCGATGGACGTGGAGTCGAGCGGGTCGTGCCCGGCGATGGCCTCGTGGAGGAGGGCCGCGTCGAGGACCGTACGGGCGCAGGGACCGCCCTGGTCGAGGCTGGAGCTGAACGCCACCATGCCGTAGCGGGAGACGCCGCCGTAGGTCGGCTTGACGCCGACGGTGCCGGTGACGGCGGCGGGCTGGCGGATCGAGCCGCCGGTGTCCGTGCCGATGGCGAGCGGGGCCTCGTACGCGGCGAGGGAGGCGGAGGAGCCGCCGCCGGAGCCGCCGGGGATGCGGGTGAGGTCCCAGGGGTTGCCGGTCGGGCCGTACGCGCTGTTCTCCGTCGACGACCCCATGGCGAACTCGTCCATGTTGGTCTTGCCGAGGATGACGACGTCGGCGGCCTTCAGGTTCTTGACCAGCGTCGCGTCGTACGGCGGGATCCAGCCCTCGAGGATCTTGGAGCCGACCGTGGTCGGGATGCCCTCGGTGGTGAAGATGTCCTTCAGCGCGAGCGGCACGCCGGCCAGCGGGCCGAGCTTCTCGCCCGCGGCGCGCTTGGCGTCGACGGCGGCGGCCTGCTTCAGGGCGCCCTCGCGGTCGACGTGCAGGAACGCGTTCACCTTCTCGTCGACGGCCTCGATGCGGGCCAGGTGGGCCTCGGTGACCTCGACGGCGGTGAGCTCACCGGACGCGATCCTCGCGGCGATCTCGGCGGCGGTGAGCTTGATGATGTTGACGTTGTTGTCCGTCATGACTGTTTAGTCCTCCCCCAGGATCTGCGGCACCTTGAAACGCTGCTGCTCCTGGGCCGGGGCGCCGGAGAGCGCCTGCTCGGGGGTGAGCGACGGACGGACCTCGTCCTGGCGCATGACGTTCGTCAGCGGCAGCGGGTGCGAAGTCGGCGGTACGTCTTGGTCGGCGACCTCACTGACGCGGGCGACCGCGCCGATGATGTCGTCGAGCTGGCCTGCGAAGTGGTCGAGCTCTTCGGGCTTCAGCTCCAGACGCGCCAGCCGGGCGAGGTGGGCGACCTCCTCGCGCGTGATGCCAGGCATGCGGATCCTCACGGGGTGCGTGTTCTCGGTTTGGGCCCAATCCTATGGGGCGCGGCACCGTGGTCGGTAAACGGTTTACGGGGGCGGGGTGGGGCCGCACCCCGGGCGCATGTTGTACGGGGCTGGGCGCGCAGTTCCCCGCGCCCCCAAGATGCCCACCCGTGGCCGAGCGAGCCCGCGGATCCCGGGGGCGCAGCCGTCAGCCCAGTTGGCCGTGGTCGTCGACAGGGGCTGCCGGGAGGGCGGCCGGGTGCCAGCCCCGGTCGCCGCGGGCCCGCAGCCACGCCGTCGTCTCGTCGGGCGGCATCGCCGCGGCGACCAGCCAGCCCTGCACCGCGTCGCAGCCGAGGTCCCGCAGCCGCTCCCACGTCTCGTCGTCCTCGACGCCCTCGGCGACGACCAGCAGGCCGAGCGAGTGCGCCAGGTCGACGGTGCAGCGGACGATCTCCGCGTCCTCGGTGTCCACGGCGAGCCTGGCCACGAAGGACCGGTCGATCTTCAGCTCGCTGACCGGGAGCCGCCGCAGGTGCACGAGGGACGAGTACCCGGTGCCGAAGTCGTCGAGCGACATCTTCACGCCGTGCCCGGTGAGCCCCGCCAGGGTGTCGGCGGCCCGCTGCGGGTCCTCCAGGAGTACGTGTTCCGTTATCTCCAGTTGCAGGGACCCGGCCGGGACGCCGTGCCGGGCGAGCCGCGCGGCGACCGCTCCCGCGAAGCCGGGCGTGTGCACATCACGCGGCGACACGTTCACCGCGACCGGAACGTGCAGCCCCTTCGCACGCCAGCGCGCGACCTGCGCGAGGGCGGTCTCCAGGACGTACTCGGTCAGATGCGGCATGAGCCCGGACGACTCGGCGATGGCGATGAACTCGTCCGGCGGCACCTTCCCGCGCTCCGGGTGCACCCACCGTACGAGCGCCTCCAGGCCCGCGACGTGCCCGTCGAACCGGACCTTCGGCTGGTAGTGCAGCTCCACCTCGCCCGCGTCGAGCGCGCGCCGCAGGTCGCCCAGCAGGCCGAGCCGGTCGGGCGTGTTGGAGTCCCGCTTCGACTCGTAGACCTCGACGCCCGTGCGGTCCCGCTTCGCCTGGTACATCGCGACGTCGGCCCGGCGCAGCAGGCCCTCCGCGTCCAGCGCGTGGTCGGGGAAGACGGCGAGTCCCGCGCTCGCCTCCAGTACGAGGGTCAGTCCGTCCAGGTCGAGGGGGGAGCCGAGGGTGGCCACGAGGTTGCGGGCCACCCGCGTCGCGGACGTCGTGGAGTCGGCGACGGGCAGCAGCACGGCGAACTCGTCGCCGCCGAGCCGGGCGACCTCCGCGCCGCGCGGCAGCGCCGCTCTCAGCCGATCCGCGATCTGCAACAGGAGCCGGTCACCGGCGAGATGCCCGAGCGTGTCGTTCACCGAACGGAACCGGTCGAGGTCGATCAGCAGCAGCGCGCTGCGCACCCCGATCCGCTCGGCGTCGTCGAGCGCGCGCCAGGTGCGCTCGAGCAGCCACTGCCGGTTCGGCAGTCCGGTGAGCGGGTCGCGCAGTTGTTCCTCGGCGCGGGCCCGCGCGATCCACAGCGTGGAGTCGAGCGCGATCAGCGGGATCGCGAACAGCGGAAGCAGCACCGGCAGCGCGATGGCGACGACGCAGATCAGCGGCGCGATCCCGAGCAGCGCGACGGCGACCAGGCCCTGCCGTACGAGCGAGGTGCGGGCGACGGTCGGCAGACCCGAGTTCGGTGGCGCATGCACGTACCAGAGCAGGGTGCGGGTGACCAGCAGATACGCGAGCGCCGCGAGGGCCACCTCGGCCACCGTCGACAGGCCCCAGCCCTCCGGCTTCCACGGCGTCTCGACGGAGGGCACGCGGCCGAACGCGGCGAGGACGAGGGCGCCCGCGCCGATGCCGAGGATGTCGATCGCACCGTGCAGCAGGCCCTGTCGCCAGCAGTGCCTGCGGGCGATGCCGACGAGGACGACGACGGTGAGGCTGACCATGCCCGCGGGCACCCAGCCGTACAGGAACAGCACCGCGAGGGTGAGGGCCGCGCCGGAACCGGTGCCGCCCCACCAGCGGTCGCGGCCGAGCGCGACGAGGTGGCCGACGATGATCCCGGTCAGGATCGCGAGGCACCAGCCGACCGTGCCGGACGGGAAGAGCGCGTGCCCCTGGTCGAGCGACCAGTAGAACCCGCCGCCGAGGACCACGGCGGCGAGCGCCACCACGACGCCGGGCAGCAGCGGCACGAGCGCGGCCCGCGAGGTCTCCCCCTGGGCCGCGAGCTGATTGCGCGCGGGTGTCGCCATGCCGACGCTGCCGCCCGCGGGGACGGTCCCTGGGAGCGGTCCCGCTCCCCTGCCGGGCGCGGCACCGCCGTGGATCCCGGCGGGCCGGGTGCCGCCGCCGGCGAGCTCCGGCCGGCCGTCCGCGATGCGGCCGTGCACGACCGGGCCCGCGGTGGTCACTCGGGGGTGGGAGGCATGCGCGTGGGCGGCCTCGTCGCCTGCGTCCCGGTCACCGGACGGACGGGCGCCGGACATACGTGAGTTGGCCGCGCCGAAGTCCTGTGGGCGCGCGCCGGGCCCCCGGTCGTCGGCTATGTGCCCGCCGGGCGCGCCCTCGGCCTTCGACGGCCGGGCCGGCAGTGCGCGCGGGCGCTGCTCGGCGGTGTCCCGGGGCCGCGCCGGGGCGGGATCCTCGGGGCCTGGCGCGGTGCGGGCGTGGGCCGAACTGCCGCTGTCCGCAGGGTGGTCCTTCGCTCCGCGCCTCAGCGGCCCTTCGTGGCCCGCCACTTCGGGCCCGGACGCTTCCGGGCGCGGCAAGCCGCTCGTCCGGTCGGCGCCGAATCCGGCCCCGCGCCACCATTTGCGCCAGTTCACCACACCACCGCGCTCGTTCTCCCCGTGACCGCTTTCGCTGCCGTCGACTCCGTCGCCGCGGTCGGCGCGCGGTGCCGTGTCGCGCCGCGCACGTCGACGTGGGCGCAGGCGTGAGTCCGGGGCGGCGCTCTCGGTCGGTTCCATTCCCGTCCCTCTCACTGCCGGCGGTGCCTGCGTCCGCTGCCCGCTCTCCTCGTACCCAGCGGGCGAGGATTCGCCCCATCCGCAGCAGGACTCGGCAGGCGCACATCTCAACAGTAGGCCGCAGAAGGCTTCCACGGGCACCAGACGGACGCGCCCGGGCACGGTTGCCCGAATGACCCCGGCGTTCCGTCTGCGTCTGATATGCGCCGATCGAGTGACCCGGGGCCGCTACTCGGCGGTCTCCTGCTCGGCGGGAAGCGCCACCTCGACGGCCGCCTCAGGCCCCTGTTCCAGCAGGACGGCGAACCCGTCCTCGTCCAGAACCGGAACCTTGACCTGCATGGCCTTGTCGTACTTGGAGCCGGGGTTGTCCCCCACGACCACGAAGGACGTCTTCTTCGAAACGGAACCCGTGACCTTGGCGCCTCTGGTCTGCAGGGCCTCTTTTGCGCCATCCCGCGTGAAGTTCTGCAGCGTTCCGGTGACCACGACCGTGAGTCCTTGGAGGGGCCGCGGACCCTCGTCCTCCCCCGCTCCTTCCTCTTCCATCCTCACACCGGCCGCACGCCACTTCCGCAGAATCTCCCGATGCCAGTCCTCGGCGAACCACTGCTTCACGGAGGCGGCGATGATCCCGCCCACCCCGTCCGTGGCGGCGAGCTCCTCCTCGGTGGCCTGGTCGATGCGGTCGATGGAGCGGAACTCGCGGGCGAGCGCCTCGGCGGCGACCGGGCCGACGTGACGGATCGACAGGCCGTTGATGACCCGGGCCAGCGGGCGGCTCTTGGCGGCCTCGATGTGCTCCAGCATCGAGACGGCGTTCTTGCGCGGCTCCCCCGCCTTGGTGGCGAAGATGTCCGCGATCTTCTCCTCGCCCGTCTTCGGGTCGCGCTTGGGCAGCCCGCTGTCCTGGTCGAGGACGTACGCCTTGATGGGCAGGAGCTGGTCCATCGTGAGGTCGAACAGGTCGCCCTCGTCCGTGAGCGGCGGCTGCGCGGGCTCGAGCGGGCCGGTGAGCGCGGCGGCCGCGACGTATCCGAAGTTCTCGATGTCCAGGCTCTGGCGGCCGCCCAGGTAGAAGAGGCGCTCGCGCAACTGGGCGGGGCACGTGCGGGCGTTGGGGCAGCGGAGGTCGATGTCGCCCTCCTTCATGGCCCGCAGCGGGGTGCCGCACTCGGGGCAGTCGGCGGGCATCACGAACTCGTACTCGCTGCCGTCCCGCAGGTCGGCGACCGGGCCGAGGATCTCGGGGATGACGTCACCGGCCTTGCGGATGACGACCGTGTCCCCGATGAAGACGCCCTTCTTCTTGACGATCTCCTGGTTGTGCAGCGTCGCGAACTCGACCTCGGAGCCCGCGACGGTGACCGGCTCCACCTGCGCGTACGGCGTCACGCGGCCCGTGCGGCCCACGCCCACGCGGATGTTGATCAGCTTGGTGTTGACCTCTTCGGGCGGGAACTTCCAGGCGATGGCCCAGCGCGGGGCGCGCGCCGTGGAGCCGAGGCGGCCCTGGAGCGGGATCTCGTCGAGCTTGATGACGGCGCCGTCGATCTCGTGGTCCACGGAGTGGCGGTTCTCTCCGTAGTACGCGATGAACTTCCGGACGCCTTCGAGGTCGTCGACCACCTTGCTGTACTTCGTGGTGGGCAGGCCCCACTCGCGCAGCAGGGCGTACGCCTCGGAGAGACGGTCGATGTCGAAGCCCTCGCGGGCGCCGATGCCGTGCACCACCATGTGCAGCGGGCGCGTCGCGGTGACGCGCGGGTCCTTCTGGCGCAGCGAACCCGCCGCCGCGTTGCGGGGGTTGGCGAAGGGCTTGTCGCCGGCCTCGACGAGCCGGGCGTTCAGCTCCTCGAACTTGTCCATGGGGAAGAAGACCTCGCCGCGGATCTCGACGAGCGGCGGGATGTTCTCGCCCTTGAGGCGGTTCGGGATCTCCGTGATCGTGCGGACGTTGGACGTGATGTCCTCGCCGACGCGGCCGTCTCCGCGCGTGGCCGCGCGCGTGAGCCGGCCGTCCTCGTACGTCAGGTTGACCGCGAGGCCGTCGATCTTCAGCTCGCACAGGAAGTGATAGCCCGGCGCGCCCACGTCCTTGGCTACGCGGTCGGCCCAGGCCGCCAACTCCTCGTCGTCGAAGGCGTTGTCGAGCGACAGCATGCGCTCGCGGTGCTCGACGGACGTGAACACCGTCTCGTACTGGCCCGCGACCTTCTGGGTCGGCGAGTCCGGGGTGCGCAGCTCGGGGTGCTCCTCCTCCAGCGCCTCGAGGGAGCGCAGGAGCTTGTCGAACTCGGCGTCGGAAACGACCGGAGCGTCGTTCACGTAGTACCGGAAGCGGTGCTCCTCGATCTGCTCGGCCAGCCGGGCATGCTCGTCCCGCGCCTCGGCGGGCACCGTGCCCTCGCTCTGCAGTGCGTCAGCCACCGTCTCGTCCTCCCGTTCGCCTTCGTCCACGGTCACTCAGGGTTGTCCGCGAGTGATCTCGCCGCCCGGACGCAGTGGGCGAGCGCCGCGCGGGCGTACGCAGGCGACGCACCCGCGAGTCCGCACGACGGCGTGAGCACCACCGACTCCGCGAGGGAACCCGGATTCAGCCCCAGCCTGCGCCACAGCGTCCTGACACCCATGACGCTACCGGCAGGGTCTGACAATGGGCCGTCCACGCCCGGCACGACACCGGCGACGAGTCGCAGACCGGCCTCGACGGACTCCCCGATCACCTCGTCGTCACGCTCGGTGAGCAGCGAGAAGTCGAAGGAGACCGCGTCGGCCCCGGCCCGGCGCAGGAGGGCGAACGGCACGTCGGGGGCGCACGAGTGGACGAGCCGCGGCCCGTCGTCGAGCACGCCCATGACGTCGCGCAGCGCGCCCTCGACGATCTGGCGGTCGACGGCGCGGTGCGTGCGGTACTCGCTGGCGGTCTTGATCTGTCCGCGCAGCACGGCGATGAGCGAGGGCTCGTCGAGCTGGAGCACCAGTTGGGCGCCGGGCACCCGGCGGCGTACGTCGGCGAGATGCTCCCGCAACCCCTCGGCGAGGGACGCTGCGAGGTCGCGGCACGCTCCGAGGTCGGAGAGCGCGGCCTCCCCGTTCCTCAGCTCCAGTGCGGCGGCGAGCGTCCACGGCCCGACGGCCTGGATCTTGAGCGGGCCCTCGTACCCCTGCGTGAACTCCTCGAGCGCGTCGAGGTCCTCGCCGAGCCAGGACCGGGCCCGCTTGGTGTCCCGGCCGGGCCGGTCGCCGATCCGCCAGCCGCTGGGCTCCACGCGCGCGTAGAGGTCGACCAGCATCCCCGCGGTGCGGCCGATCATGTCGGCGCCGGGGCCGCGCGCGGGCAGCTCGGCGAGGTACGGCATCCCCTGCTCGGGCCCCTCGAAGCTGCCGGTCACGGTCTTGGCGGCCTCACGGGCATCACCACCGGGCATCGAACCGACACCCGTGGCCGGCCCCCACCTGAAGTCGCTCTTTTCATCCACCCAGGAAGGGTACGCAACGCCTCCGGCCGGGCGCGTCACACGGCGTGGACGCCGATCCGTCCCAGGAACCGGCGCAGGCCGTCCGGGTCCGCCAGGTCCAGGTTGTTGCGGAACCGGGCGCGCTCCCAGGCGACCGTGTCCGGTCCGTGCAGGCTGCCGCGTGCGATGAACTCGCCGTCCACGTCGAGCAGTACGAGGGTCGCGCCGCCGAGGCAGCGGCAGATGTCACCGTCGAACACGCCCTCGGTGGTGAGCCGCCGCAGTTCGGCGAGCGCGGCCGGGCCATAGACCTCGGCCGGCACCTCGCGTCGCGTCAGCGGCCCGGTCGTACCGTCAGGTCGTTGACCTCCGCGTCGCGCGGGAGGTCGAGGGCCATGAGGATCGTCGTGGCGACGGACTCGGGGTCGATCCAGCGCGAGGGGTCGTACTCCTTGCCCTCCTGCTGGTGAACCTTGGCCTGCATGGCGCTCGCGGTGCGGCCCGGGTAGACGGAGGTGACGCGCACGCCGTTGTCGTGCTCCTCCTTGCGCAGCGAGTCCGCGAGGGCCCGCAGGCCGTGCTTGGAGGCCGCGTACGCGGACCAGGCGGGGCCCGCGTGGATCCCGGAGCCGGAGTTCACGAAGAGCACGTGGCCCTGGGCGACGCGGAGTTGGGGCAGGAAGTGGCGGGTCAGCTCGGCCGGGGCGATGAGGTTCACGTTGAGCTGGTTGCGCCAGGACTTCGGGGTGAGCTCGTCGACCTTGCCGAGGTCGACGACGCCGGCGATGTGCAGCAGCGAGTCGATCCGGTCGGGCAGCGTCTGGTGCGAGAAGGCCCAGGACAGCTTGTCCGGGTCGGAGAGGTCTCCGACGAGCGTCTTGGCGCCGGGGTACTCGGCGGCGAGTTCCTTGGCGCGGCCCGCGTCGCGCGCGTGGAGGTAGATTTCGTCGCCGCGCTCGTGCAGGCGGCGGGCGACTGCGGCGCCGATTCCGGAACCGGCGCCGGTGATCACATGTGTAGCCATGACCGCCATGCTCGCACTACTCGACGCCGCGCGACTCCTCGAGGTAAGCCAGCGCGCCGACCGGCTCCTCGGCGAAGAAGACGAGGTCAGTGAGGGGGATCGGGAGAAAGCCCTCGTCCTCCATGCGCCGGAACTGTTCCTTCAGGCCGTCGTAGAAGCCCGCGGAGTTGAGCAGCACGATCGGCTTGTCGGTCTTGCCGTGCTTCTTCAGCTCCAGGATCTCGGTGGCCTCGTCGAGCGTGCCGGTGCCGCCCACCATGACCACGATCGCGTCGGACTTCTCCAGGAGCAGCGCCTTGCGCTCCGCGAGGTCCTTGGCGATCACCATCTGGTCGGGCTCGGCGACGACGCGCGCCTTGGCCGCGAGGAAGTCCACGGACACCCCGACGAGCCCGCCGCCGGCCTGCGCCACGCCGTCGGCGACGACCTTCATGAGGCCGCTCTCCGAACCGCCCCACACGAGCGTGTGCCCGCCCTTGCCGAGCAGTTCGGCGAACTCGCGGGCAGGCCGGGTGTAGCGCTCGTCGAGGTCGGCGGCGGAGAGGAAGACACAGATGTTCATGCCACCTACCGTACGGTCCGCCGCGGACGGGAAGAACTCGCCCGCTGTGAGCGCTGACACACCTATGACTCAAGGACACACGATCACCGTCGAGCAGGGCTCGCAGCGCGTGCGGGTCGTCCATGAAGAGCAGGTGCTCGCGGAGAGCTCGCGCCCGCTGGTGCTGAAGGAGACCGGCTGTCCGGTGCGGTACTACCTGCCTCCGGAGGACGTACGGACCGAGCTGCTGACTCCCTCGAACACGACTACGCACTGCCCCTTCAAGGGCGACGCCTCCTACTGGTCGCTGCCCGACGCGCGGGACCTGGTGTGGGCGTACCCGGAACCGAAGGCCGAGGTGGCCGCCATCAAGGACCACCTGTGCTTCTACGAGACGCAGGTCGTCGCCGCGTAACCACGCGCGCGTGGTCGAATGAGGAGGTACACGGCGCACGGCGGAGGGTGAGGCGACATGACTCACGGAGACGGACAGCAGAACGTTCCGACGGGAGGGTTCGGCGGCCCCCCGCCGCCGTTCGCTCCGGCTCCGCCGCCACACCCTCCGGCGGCCCCGCCGCCGCCCTCGTACGCACCCGCGCCGCCCCCGGCGGGGCCCGCCGGACCGGAGTTCGTGGCCGCCGACCAGCACAACGGCATGGTCGTGGACGCGGACGGGCTGCACTTCGAGCAGGGCCCGCACGCCATCGACCTGCCCTGGTCGCACGTCCGCACGGCCAATTTCCAGCCGCTGCCGTCCGGGGTGTTCGTCACGGCGGCGATGTCGGACGGCGCCGTCTACACCTGCCAGGTACTGGCCCGGAAGAAGGCGCAGGCCGCCGAGTGGTGCGGCCAGCTGGGCGCCGTACTGCAGTACTACTTGCAGGGCCGCTAGGGCTCCTGTTCCAACCTGTCTCAGGCCGCCGCGGTCGCCCGCTCCGTCGTGGCGATCGTCGCCGAGCCCACCACGCGCGTGCCGTCGTACAGCACGATCGCCTGGCCGGGGGCGACGCCGCGGACGGCGTCCGTGAAGCGGACCCGCAGCTCGTCGTCCACCAGCTCGGCCGACACCTCGGTCTCGCCGCCGTGCGCGCGCAGTTGGGCCGTGTACGTGCCGGGGCCGGTCGGCGCCGCGCCGCACCAGCGGGGCTTGATCGCCGTGAGGGCCGTGACGTCGAGGGCGGCGGCCGGGCCGACCGTCACCGTGTTGTCCACCGGGGAGATGTCCAGGACGTAGCGCGGCTTGCCGTCGGCGGCCGGCCTGCCGATGCGCAGGCCCTTGCGCTGGCCGATCGTGTAGCCGAAGGCGCCTTCGTGGGTGCCGAGCTTGGCGCCCGACTCGTCGACGATGTCGCCCTCGGTCTTGCCGAGGCGGTCCGCGAGGAAGCCCTGGGTGTCGCCGTCGGCGATGAAGCAGATGTCGTGGGAGTCGGGCTTCTTGGCGACCGCCAGGTCGCGGCGCTCCGCCTCGGCGCGGATCTCTTCCTTGGTCGTCTCCGTGTCGCCCAGCGGGAACATCGCGTGGGCGAGCTGCCGGTCGTCCAGGACGCCGAGGACGTAGCTCTGGTCCTTGGCCATGTCGGCGGCGCGGTGCAGCTCGCGGTCGCCCTTCTCGTTGACGATCACCTGCGCGTAGTGGCCCGTGCAGACCGCGTCGAAGCCGAGAGCAAGGGCCTTGTCGAGGAGCGCGGCGAACTTGATCTTCTCGTTGCAGCGCAGGCACGGGTTCGGCGTGCGGCCCGCCTCGTACTCCGCGATGAAGTCCTCGACGACGTCCTCGCGGAAGCGCTCGGCGAGGTCCCAGACGTAGAACGGGATGCCGATGACGTCGGCCGCGCGGCGGGCGTCGCGGGAGTCCTCGATGGTGCAGCAGCCGCGGGCGCCGGTGCGGAACGATTGCGGGTTCGCCGAGAGCGCGAGATGCACGCCCGTCACATCGTGGCCCGCTTCGGCGGCGCGGGCCGCGGCGACGGCGGAGTCCACGCCGCCGGACATGGCGGCGAGGACGCGGAGGGGGCGGTCGGCGGGAAGCATCGAGGTCTGCGAAGTCATAGCTCTAACAGGGTACGGGCCCGCGGGAACCGAATCGTTCGGATATCCGTTGTGGATCTCGTACGGGACGGACGGGGGCGTCATATGGGCAAGCAGGGGACGGGGTCCGGGAAGGGCCGCGGCGGGGACGGCGACCGCGGGATCAGCCGCCGGACGCTGATCATCGGCGGAGCCGCGTCGGCCGTGGGCGTCGGGCTGCTCGCGCGCGGCGATCTCGCCCGCATGTGGTGGCAGGTGCCGGGGGTCGACAAGCCGCGCGAGGCCGGCGCGGTGGACTTCAAGGGCGCGGAGTGGGTGGCCGCGGCGGCGGCGAACTGGCGGCGGGCGGACCGCCCCGCCGACTACACCGTCGACCGCGTGATCATTCACGTCACCCAGGGCAGCTACCAGAGCGCGCTGAGAGTCTTCAAGGACCCGTGGCACGGGGCGGCCGCGCACTACGTGGTCCGGCAGGACGGGCACATCGCGCAGATGATCCGAGAGCTGGACGTCGCGTTCCACGCCGGGAACCGGGACTACAACGAGCGCAGTGTCGGCATCGAGCACGAGGGCTTCGTGGACCGGCCCGAGGACTTCACGGCCGCGATGTACGAGGCGTCGGCGCGGCTCACCGCCCGGATCTGTCGGCGCTACGACATGCCGGTCGACCGGAAGCACATCATCGGGCACGTCGAGGTGCCGGGCACCGACCACACCGACCCGGGTCCGCACTGGGACTGGGACCGGTACATACGCCTGGTGAAGGCGGCGTACGAGCGGGACGGCGCGGCGAAGGCCTGAGAACGGCGGCCTACGTCAGGCCGGCCGACCGCGCACGCTCCACGACGGGTCCGATCGCCGTCGCCACCGCTTCCACATCGGCCTTCGTGGTGGTGTGGCCGAGGGAGAAGCGGAGCGTGCCGCGCGCCAGGTCCGGGTCGGTGCCGGTGGCGAGCAGCACGTGACTCGGCTGGGCGACGCCCGCGGTGCAGGCCGAGCCGGTGGAGCACTCGATGCCCTGGGCGTCCAGGAGCAGGAGGAGCGAGTCGCCCTCGCAGCCGGGGAACGTGAAGTGGGCGTTGGCGGGCAGCCGGCCGCCGGGCGCCGGGTCGCCGCCGAGGATCGCCTCGGGGACGGCGGTGCGCACGGCGGTGACGAGGGCGTCCCGGAGCGCGCCGATCTCGCGGGCGAACCACTCGCGCTGCTCGGCCGCGATCCGGCCGGCCGTGGCGAAGGCCGCGATCGCGGGGACGTCGAGCGTGCCGGAGCGGACGTGCCGCTCCTGCCCGCCGCCGTGCAGTACGGGGACGGGGGTGTACTCGCGGCCGAGCAGGAGGGCGCCGATGCCGTAGGGGCCGCCGACCTTGTGGCCCGACACGGTCATGGCGGCGAGCCCGGAGGCGGCGAAGTCGACCGGGATCTGGCCGTAGGCCTGCACCGCGTCGGCGTGCAGCGGGATGTCGAACCCGCCTGCCACATCGGCGAGTTCGCGCACCGGCTGGATCGTGCCGATCTCGTTGTTGGCCCACATGACCGTGGCCAGCGCGACGTCGTCGGGGTTCCGCTCGATCGCCTCGCGCAGCGCTTCGGCATGCACGCGCCCGTACGCGTCGACGGGCAGGTACTCCACCGTCGCGCCCTCGTGCTCGGCGAGCCAGTGCACGGCGTCGAGCACGGCGTGGTGCTCGACGGGGCTGGAGAGGACCCGGGTGCGCGCCGGGTCGGCGGCGCGGCGTGCCCAGTACAGGCCCTTGACGGCGAGGTTGTCGGCCTCGGTGCCGCCCGAGGTGAACACGACCTCGCTGGGCCGGGCACCGAGCGACTCGGCGAGGGTCTCGCGGGACTCCTCGACGGTGCGCCGGGCGCGGCGCCCCGCGGCATGCAGGGACGAGGCGTTGCCGGTGACGGCGAGCTGGGCGGTCATCACCTCGACGGCCTCCGGGAGCATCGGAGTGGTCGCGGCGTGGTCGAGGTAAGCCATGGTGGGCTCGATTCTACGAGCCCACGTGTGCGCGTTTGACGGTCAGCCCGTGATGCTCCAGGACATCGTGCCGTCGGCGGCGATCAGGGCGCCGAGCACGACGAGGTCGGCGAGGCCGAGACCGAGCCCGAGAAGGGCGCGGCCGCGCCGCTCGGTGCCGCGCCACAGGGCGACGGACGCGAGGACGATCGAGACGGGGCCGAGGAAGACGTTCATGACGAGCAGCCCGACCAGGCCGAGGACGAACGAGGCGACGGCCATGCCGTCGGCGTCCCGCCGACCGGTGGGACGGGCCTGGGGCCAGGACGTCGTCTGCGGTTCTGCGGTGAGTTGCACGGTGATACCCCCTGAATGCGTGAACTGCTGAACGTGAACTGCCGAACGTGAACTGCGGACCGGTTCAGTGCTGGTGCCGGCGGCGCTCGCGGACGGCGAAGACGGCCAGCCAGACGCCGATGACGGCGGCCGCGACAAGCGTGACGGGAAGCGGGGCGTGGGCCACGGTGCCGAGCGCGAAGCCCAGCAGCAGGAGGGCCGCTACGAGGAACAGCATGGAAGCCTCTCGAAAAGTTGGGTTACAACTGTTCACTGACTATCGAGTCTAGCTCGCGCCACGACTTCCCCGTTACAGAGAACAGTTGTTAACTGGATGACATGAGTCACACCCTCGGCGCCCGCCAGGCGCAGAAGCAGAAGACCCGACAGGCGCTCCTGGACGCGGCATTGGGACTGTTGGAGGACCAGAGCCTCAGCAGCCTCGGCCTGCGCGAGGTGACGCGCGCCGTGGGGGTGACACCGACCGCGTTCTACCGGCACTTCGACAGCACGGCCGACCTCGGAGTGGCCCTGGTCGAGGAGGCGCTCGGCAGCCTGCACGCGGTGATCCGCGACGCGCTGACCGCGACCTGGGACAGCGACGAGCGCATCACACGCACCGTCGAGCTGATCGTCCGCCATGTGCACGCGCACCCCGCACACGTCCGCTTCATCGCGCGCGAGCGGCACGGCGGCGTCCAGCGGGTACGGGAGGCGATCGGCGAGCAGCTCGGGCAGTTCGCCGACGAGGTGCGGGAGGCGCTCCGACACGACCCGGGCGCGACGGGCTGGAGCGAGGAGGATCTGAGAATGCTGGCGAACCTGTACGTCGATCACATGCTGGTGACGGCATCGCTGCTGCTCACGACGCCCACCGAGGAGTTCGGACAGGTGGCGGACCAGGCCGAGCGGCAGCTGCGGCTCGTCAGCATCGGCCGAAAGCACTGGCTCGATGTGTCATGAGCAACTAGCGTTACGGTCATGACAGCAGCCGACTGGAACCTCGACCGAAGCTTCTCCGGCTCGTCCGGCGAGATCCGCTGGACGGCACTCGGGCCGGCCGACGCGCCGCCCGTCGTCCTCGTCCACGGCACGCCGTTCTCCTCGTACGTGTGGCGGCAGCCGGCCCGCGCGCTCGCGCGTCAACACCGGGTCCACGTATGGGACCTGCCGGGCTACGGCGTCTCCGAGACGCGCCCCGGCCAGGACCTCTCGCTCGACACCCAGGCCCGCGCCCTGACCGAACTCCTCGACCACTGGGGCCTGACCGGCGAGGGAAACGCACCCGCCGTCGTGGGCCACGACTTCGGCGGCTGCATCGCGCTGCGCGCGCATCTGGTGCACGGCGCCGCGTACACGCGCCTCGCCCTGGTCAACCCGGTGGCGATCCGGCCGTGGGGCTCCCCCACGTACCGACTGCTCGGCGAACACGCCGACGTGTTCCGGCAGTTGCCGCCCGATCTGCACGAGGCGCTCGTGCACCGCTACGTCGCCTCCGGCAGCCACCGCGGGCTGCATCCCGAGACGCACGCGCGCGTGGTCGCGCCCTGGCTGACCGAGGCCGGGAAGGACTCCTTCTACCGGCAGATCGAGCAGAACCCCCTGTGGGCCGCCACCGATGACATCCAGGGCCGCTACGGGGAGCTGGACCTGCCCGCCCTGGTCGCCTGGGGCGCCGAGGACACCTGGATCCCGGTCGAGCGGGCGCACGAGCTGGCCAAGCTGATCCCCGGCGCCGAACTGCGGATCATCGAGGGCGCCGGGCACCTCGTCCAGGAGGACGCGCCCGCGGAACTCGCCGCCGTACTGGGCGAGTTCCTCGGTTCGTAGAACGTCAGCCGAGCCGTACGCGCGCGAGCTGGCGCGACTGGGCCACCAGGCGGTCCTTCGCGTCCCAGACCTCGGCGTCCTCCTCCAGGAAGCCGCCGGCCAGGTTCCGCGTCGTGATCGACACGCGGACGGGTCCTGGGGCCGGGCGGCAGCGCACGTGGACGGTCAGCTCGACCGTCGGCACCCAGCCCTTGAGGCCCATCTCGAAGGCGGTCGGCGGCAGCGCGTCCACCGCGAGCAGCAGCGACAGCGGGTCCATGTCGCGACCGTCGGCGAGGCCGAACCAGGCCCGCATCTCGCCCTTCCCGGACGGCGCGCCGAGCGCCCAGCCGAGCGTGGCGGGGTCGAGCTTCAGGTGCAGCCGGTCGGAAATCGCGGAGCTGCCGGGCACGGGCGGCGCGCCCTCGGGGGCGTCGCCCGCGCCGAAGCACTGGTCGATGGCGGGCAGCACGGGCGGCTCGGCGCTCGTGCGCACGTCGTCGGGGAGCGTGTCCAGGTCGCCGTACGACGCGATGACCCGGATCCGCTCGACCTCGCTGCCGTCCTCCGCGTACTGGAAGAGGGAGGCCTGGCCGGTGGAGAGGGTGCGGCCGGAGCGGGCCACGTCGGTCCTGATCACGGCGGGGCCCGGCGTGGACGCGGTCAGGTAGTGCGCCGAGACGGTGAACGGGTCGTCGTGCGGCAGGGCGTCCGCGAGGGCGCGGCCGAGCACGGCGAGGAGGTAGCCGCCATTGAGGGCGTTGATGATCGTCCAGCCCGCGGAGAGGTCGATGTCGTAGACACCGGGCTCGCCCGCGCGCCGGGTGACGGCGGTGTCGCGGTCGAACTCGCTGTCGCCGATGATCGCCGGGCGACTCTGCGTGGATACTGCGTCTGCCATACCCGGAAACGTACAACAGGAAATTACTAAGCGGTAGCTTTCACCGGTGGCCAGTCCCTGGCTACGGTGTCTCCTCCGTCACTTCCACCCCGGCCGACCTGCGGTTCCACGCGCGCGGCGCCCGCCAGTGGAAGCGCATCGCGAGCAGTCGCAGGACGAACGCGGTGAGGACCGCGAGGGCGCTGGTGAAGCCGTCCAGGGCGTCGAGGTGGATGCACAGGACGACGATCCCGGCGCCGACCATGGCGGGCACCGCGTAGAGATCGCGGTCCCAGCGCACCAGGGACGGCACCTCGTTGGCGATGATGTCGCGCAGCACACCGCCGCCGACCGCGGTGGCGAGGCCGAGCGCGGCGGACGCGGTGAGCCCGAGCCCGTAGTCGTACGCCTTCGTCGTGCCCGTGACGCAGAACAGGCCGAGGCCCGCCGCGTCGAAGACGTTCACCGCCGTCTGGGTGCGCTCGACCTCCGGGTGCAGGAAGAAGACGAGCGCGGCGGCGATCAGCGGCGTGACGAAATAGCCGAGGTCGATGAACGCCGCCGGGGGCACGGCGCCGATGACCAGGTCGCGGAACACCCCTCCGCCCAGCGCGGTGACCTCCGCGAGCGCGGCGATCCCGAAGACGTCCCAGTTCTTGCGGACCGCCATCAGGGCGCCGGAGATCGCGAAGACGAAGATCCCGATGAGGTCGAGCCAATGCTGGACGGAGGGACTGAACAGTTCCTGAAGCACGCGACATTCTTACCTGCCGCGTCCGCGGGCCCCCTACAGGCTGGGCTTGCCCGTCGTGAAGAGCCAGGTGTCGAAGAGGTCGTCGAGCTGCCGGCCCGAGACCCGTTCGGCGAGGGCGATGAAGTCCGACGTCTGGGCGTTGCCGTACCGGTTCGCCTGCGTCCACTGCGGCAGCAGCTTGAAGAACGCCTTGTCGCCGATGCGCTCGCGCAGCATCTGGAGCGTCATCGCGCCGCGCTGGTAGACGGCCGAGGCGAACATCGTGTCGCGCTGCGGGTCACCGATCTTGACCTGCCAGAACGTGGAGTTCGCCGGGCGGGAGTTATAGCCGGCCAGGAAGGAGTCGTGCGCGGAGGCGCCGCCCTTGTGCTCGGTCCACAGCCACTGGGCGTAGGTGGCGAAGCCCTCGTTGAGCCAGATGTCGTCCCACTGCTTCGGCGAGACGGAGTCGCCGAACCACTGGTGGGCCAGCTCGTGCACGATCGTCGACTCGGAGCGGACGGCCGAGTAGATCGGCTTGGTCTGCGTCTCCAGGGAGAAGCCCGCCTGCGGCATGTCGTCGACGATCGCGCCCGTCTCCTCGAAGGGGTACGGGCCGAAGACCTCGGACCAGTAGTCGGTGGCCTCGGCGGTGACCCCGTACACGTCGACGTTGTTGCTGTTCGCGAGGACCGGGTCGATGGCTACGTAGATGGGCGTACCGGCGGGCGTCCTGCCCGCCCGCACGTCGAACTTGCCGATGGTGGCGGTCGCGAGATACGTCGCCATGGGCTTGGTCTCGCGCCAGTGGTGGACGGTCCGCTTGCCCTTGTCGGTGTCGTACGTGTCGACGAGCCGGCCGTTCGATACGCCGGTCAGCCCCTTCGGAGCCTTGATCCTGATGTCGTACGTGGCCTTGTCGGAGGGGTGGTCGCTGGACGGGAACCAGGTGGAGGCGGCGTTCGGCTCGCACGCGACGAAGACGCCGTCCGCCGTCTTCATCCAGCCGTAGTCCGAGCCGAAGACGATGGGGCCGCTGAGGGGTTCGGGCACACCGCCGTACGTGACGATCGTGGTGAAGGTGTTGCCCTTGCGGATCGAGGCGCGCGGCGTGATGCGCAGTTCGTCGCCGCTGCGCGTGAACTCGGCGTGTCTGCCGTTCACTTCGACCTTGGTGACGGTCAGCTTCTGCAGGTCGAGGTCGAAGGCGGAGAGGTTCTGGGTGGCGCGCGCGGTGAGGGTCGCGCGGCCGTCGAGGCGGTCGGTGTCGGGGTTGTAGTCGACGTCGAGGGCGTAGTGCCGGGCGTCGAAGCCGCCGTTGCCGAGCTGCGGGAAGTACGGGTCGCCGACGCCGTCGGAGCCGGGGGTGGGGGCGGGTGCGGCGGCGATCAGGCAGAAGGAGGCCGCGGCGACGGTGAGCGCGGCGAGGCGTGCCGAACGGGAGAGTGCCATGGGGCGTCCCTTCGAGCGGGTTCCGGTGTAACGGACAGCGGAACTCTGCCGTGAGGGGGTGTGCGTGTACATGACCTTTTTGGGCCATGTGTGGGTGGAACGGGGGCGGTGCCGCGGGGGCGGGCGGACGGGGGCGGGTCCGCTCGCGCGGGGCGGGTGGTCGCGGGTCCGCCTGCGCGGGGCGGGTGGTCGCGGGTCCGCCTGCGCGGGGCGGGTGGGCGCGGTGCGGTGCGGTCGCCGCGGGGCGGGTGGGTTCCGGGCGCAGCCCCGGGTAACGGGTGGGCCCTGTGCGGGCTCACGAAACGGGTGGCCTGTGCGCGGCCTCCCGCGGAACGGGTGGGCTCTGCTCTGTGCGGCATTACGGTGCTCCCGCCGCCCATCTCCCACCCACCCGCCCCCTCCGGGGGCTCCGGTCGTCCGGGGCCCGGCCGCTTCGGCGGGGTCGGGGCCCGTCGTCATGGGTGCGCGGCACCGGGGGCCGCCTTGCCCACCCTGCCTTCCCCAAGCTCTCCGACAAGCTCCGAGCAGGGGAGACCCCATTAGGCGGCAGATTGCCCAAGGCGGTTGCGGTCGACCGCAACGGGTGGGGAGGCGCCCCTGCGGCAGACTGCCCAAGTCGGTGGCGGCCGTCCGCCACGGGTGGGGAGTCGCTCCGGCGGCTGCTCACCGGAGGCGGGGCGGGGGCGACCGTAATGGGTGGGGAGCCGTACTCGCGGCCACTTGCCGGAGGCAGGGGCGGAGGCGACCGGGACGGGTGGTGGGGAGCCGTACCCGCGGCCGCCTACCGGAGGCAGAGCAGAGGCGACCGCAACGGTTGGGAAACCGTGCCCACGGCCGCTTACCGAACGCGCCCGTCATGCGTGGGAGCCGTATCCGCGGCAGATCGCCGCGAGGCGCGGTGCGGGACCCCGTGGGGCCGACGCCCCTGGAGGGGGCGGGGGGTGGGAAATTGGGCGGGGGAACGGGCCAAGGCAGTGGGGGCCTGGTGGGGCGGTTCGGGCAGGTGATTCAAGCCCCTGCGGCGATTGAGCAGCGGGGGCCGGGGCGGAGCCCCGAGACGTCAACCACGCGAGGCCTGAGGCTGCGGAGAAGCCGGGGCAAATCAAGCCCCTGCGGCGATTGAGCAGCGGGGACCGGGGCGGAGCCCCGAGACGTCAACCACGGGGGGCGCCTCGTGCTCCGCGGCGCGACTCCGGTTCAGCCGGTCGAGCCCCGTCGGCGCCTAGGGCGCGGAACCCCGCACCCCCAACACCGGTACAGCAACAACATCAGCCCCGCCGGCGATTGAGGCGCGGGGCCCGGGGCGGAGCCCCGTGACCGCAACCCCGGCGCAGCGAACCGCGCCCCCGGACCCCCACCCCTAAGACGACTCCCGGCCCTCCGGCGGAGCCACCGTTTTCGGGACCGTGATCACGTCGATCGCCTCCTTCGCCACCTGGAGGAGCTTCGTGTCCTGCGGCGCCTGGTCCGCCGCGTTCTCCGGGTGGTGGCACGCCACCTGGTGGCCCGTGCCGAGCTGGAGCAGCGGAGGCTCCTTCGTCGTGCAGATCTCCGTCGCCTTCCAGCACCGCGTGTGGAACCGGCACCCCGTGGGCGGATCGATCGGCGACGGCACATCGCCGCGCAGCAGGATCCGCTCGCTCTTCGCGCCGCGGCGCTTGGGGTCCGGCACCGGCACCGCCGACAGCAGCGCCTTCGTGTACGGGTGCATCGGCGTCGAGTACAGGTCGTCGCGGTCGGCCAACTCGACGATCTTGCCGAGGTACATGACCGCGATCCGGTCGGAGACGTGCCGGATGACCGAGAGGTCGTGCGCGATGATCACGTACGTGAGGCCGAGCTCGTCCTGGAGGTCGTCCAGGAGGTTGACCACCTGGGCCTGGATCGAGACGTCGAGCGCCGACACCGGTTCGTCCGCGACGACGAGTTTCGGGCGCAGCGCCAACGCCCGTGCGATGCCGATGCGTTGACGCTGACCGCCGGAGAACTCGTGCGGATAGCGGTTGTAGTGCTCGGGGTTGAGGCCGACCTTCTCCAGGAGCTCCTGGACCGCCTTGCGCACGCCTCCCTCCGGCTTGACGCCCTGGAGGCGGAAGGGCGTGCCGACGATCGTGCCGATGTTGTGGCGCGGGTTCAGCGAGGAGTACGGGTCCTGGAAGATCATCTGCACGTCGCGGCGCAGCGGCCGCATGCCACCGGTGCTCAGGTGGGTGATGTCCTGGCCCTCGAACTCGACGCGCCCGCCCGTGGGTTCGAGCAGCCGTGTGATCAGCCGGCCCATGGTCGACTTGCCGCAGCCGGACTCGCCGACGACGCCGAGGGTCTCCCCCGCGCGGACGTCGAAGGAGAGCCCGTCGACCGCCTGCACGGCGGCGACCTGCCGCTTGAGCAGGCCCTTGCGGATCGGGAAGTGCTTGACCAGGCCGTCGACCTTGAGCAGCGGCTCCCCGGCCGCCGGGTCCGGAGAGGTCGTCACCTGCTGGGGGATCGTAGGGGGCGTCATCTCGGTGTCAGGTCCTTTGCCGTCCGTTCCTTTGGCATCCGTCACAGCTTCGGCGCAATCTCTTCGGTCCAGATCCGCTCGCGTTCCTCGCCCGACATGTGGCAGGCGGAGAAGTGTCCGGAGCCGACCTCCCGCAGTTCGGGGCGCTCGGTGCGGGTGACGTTGTCCTTGGGCACGTCCGCGTACGGGCAGCGCGGGTTGAAGGCGCAGCCGCTCGGCAGGTTGATGAGGCTGGGCGGGGAGCCCTTGACCGGGGTGAGCCGCTCGGTCTGGTCCCGGTCGATGCGCGGCATCGAGCCCAGCAGGCCCCAGGTGTACGGGTGTTGGGGCGTGCTGAAGACCTGATCCGCCGTGCCCCGCTCGACGCAGCGGCCGCCGTACATGACCAGCAGCTCGTCGGCCATCTCCGCGACGACACCGAGGTCGTGCGTGATCATGATGACGGCCGAGCCGAACTCCTTCTGCAGATCGCGGATCAGGTCCAGGATCTGCGCCTGCACCGTCACGTCGAGCGCGGTGGTCGGCTCGTCGGCGATGAGGAGTTCGGGGTTGTTGACGAGGGCCATCGCGATCATCGCGCGCTGGCGCATGCCGCCGGAGAACTCGTGCGGGTAGGAGTCGACCCGCTTGTCGGGCTGCGGGATGCCGACGCGGTCGAGCATCTCGACGGCCCGCTTGCGCGCGACCTTCTTGTCCACGTCGTGGTGGACCCGGTAGGCCTCCACGATCTGCTTGCCGATCGTGTAGTACGGGTGCAGGGCCGACAGCGGATCCTGGAAGATCATCGCCATCTCGCGGCCGCGCAGCCTGCGCACCTTGTCCCGCGGGGAGGACAGCAGCTCCTCCCCGTCCAGCCAGATCTCGCCGGAGACCTGCGCCCGGCGCTTGGAGTACTGGCCGACGGTGTGCAGGCCCATGATGCCCAGCGAGGTCACGGACTTGCCGGAGCCGGACTCGCCCACGATGCCGAGGGTCCGGCCCTTCTCCAGCGAGAAGTTCAGGCCGTCGACGGACTTCACCAGGCCGTCGTCGGTGGGGAAGTGCACCTTGAGGTCACGGACCTCCAGGAAGGCGGTCGGCGGCGGGGAGCCGGCCGCGAAGGGCTCGCCCACGACGGTCCCGGTGTTGCTCTGCTCGCTCATCCCAGCCTCACTCGGGGGTCGATCACGGCGTACATCATGTCGACGACGAGGTTCGCGATGGCGATGGCCAGCGACATGACCAGGGTGACCCCGAGGATCACCGGGAGGTCCTTCGCCTCGACGGCGTTGACGGCTTCGAACCCGACGCCCTTCAGCCCGAAGGTGGACTCCGTCAGGATGGCGCCGCCCATCAGCACGCCCAGGTCGAGGCCGAAGACGGTGAGGATCGGCGTCATCGTGGAGCGCAGCGCGTGCCGGGTGATGACGGACCGTTCACCGAGGCCCTTGGAGCGGGCGGTGCGGATGTAGTCCTCGCCCATGACCTCGAGCATGGTGGCCCGGGTGAGGCGGGCGTACATCGCCGCCTGCAGGAAGGCCAGGGCGATCCAGGGCAGGATCAGCGTCTCGATCCAGGTCCCGATGGACTGGTCGCTCGTCAGGCTGTCGCTGATCGTGACGAGCCCCAGGCTGTGGACGAAGATGCCCATCATCACCATGCCGGTGAAGAAGATCGGCATGGAGACGCCGGAGAGCGCGGCGATCATCGCGCTGCGGTCCCAGATCGTGCCCCGCTTCAGCGCGGAGACGACACCCACGGCCACGCCGCCGACCAGCCACAGGACGCAGGCGCCCGCGGCGAGCGCGACGGTCACCGGCAGAGCGTCGGTGATGGTGTTCCAGACCGGCTCCTCCGTACGGAAGGAGTAGCCGAGGCACGGCGCGGGACAGTGGGTCACACTGCCGCCGGAGACGTAGTCCCGGCCCATCGGGATCGCCCTGACGAAGTCCCAGAACTGCACGAGCAGCGGGTCGTTGAGACCCAGCTTGACGCGGATGCCCGCAAGCTGCTCCGGCGATGTGGCCTTGCCCGCGAAGAGTGTGGCGACGTCCTGCCCGGACCACTTCGGCAACAGGAAGAAGATGGCGAACGTCGTCAGCAGGACGATCAGCACCATCACAATGACGGCGCTCAGGCGCCGGATGAGGTAAGCAAGCACTGTGCGCGGCCCCTGGGGGCGGCCGGACCTCGGGTTACGGGGTCCGGCCGCCTGCCGGGACCATCACCTGCCCTTCGGACTGGTGGGTGTCGGCTGGGATGTCAGCGGGTCGGTCGCTGCTACTTCGTCACGCCGAGCTTGGCGTAGTCGTAGCGGCCGCTCCAGGCGGGAGCCGAGTAGGCGTTCGTCAGACGCGGCCCGCGCCAGGTGATGTTGGCCTCGTAGATGAACGGCATCCAGTAGGCCTCGTCGAGGATCCGGTGACCCATGTCGGTGTAGATCTTCTTCGCCTCGGCCTTGTCGGTCGTCTTCAGCGCGTCGTCGAACATCTTGTCGATCTTCGGGTCGTCGATCTGCGACTCGTTGTAGTTGCCGGTCTTCTGGATGAAGCGGCTGTCCCACAGCGGCTGGCCGAAGCCCTGGCCGGTGTTGAAGTCCGGGCCCCAACCGCTCATCGTCATGCCGTAGCCGCGCTCCTTGACCTTCTTCAGGTCGCCGGAGATGGAGGAGGCGTCGGCACCGGAGAAGGTGTCGATGGTCAGCTTGATGCCGACCTTGCCCAGCTGCTCCTGCAGCGCCTCGGCGGCGTCCTCCTCACCGGGCTGGTCGCTGCGCGCGGTCAGCACGGTCGAGAAGCCGTTCGGCTTGCCGCACTTCTTCAGCTCTTCCTTGGCCTTGGCCACGTCCGGCTTGCCCTTGCGCGCCACCACGCCGTACGGGTCGTAGCTGTCGTCGTGGCCCGGAACCGCCTTCGGGAAGGGGTTGTTGGCGATCTTGCCGGCCGCGACCTCGCCGCCGCGGGTCTGCTGCAGGCTCTTGAAGTCGGTGGCGTAGAAGACGGCCTTGCGGCAGGCGACGTTGTCCATCGGCTTGGTCGTGGTGACCAGGGCGACGTAACGGACGAACGGCGTCTGCATGTTGTCGACGTCGCCCTTGCGGTCCGTCACCGCGGTGGTCCGGCCGGACTGGGTCATGCCGGTGCCGTTGAGGTCGACGTCGTACTGGCCGGCCATCAGGTTCTTGTCGTTCTCTTCAAGGTTCTTGTTGATCGCGACGGTGATCTTGTCCGGCAGGGCGGGGTTGTGCGGGTCCGAGGACTTCTTCCACGCCGTGTTGCGGACCAGCACGATCGACTTGTTCGCCTTGTGCGACTGGATCTTGTACGGGCCGTTGGACAGCGGCTTGGTCGTGTACTTCTCCCGGGTGTCCGCCGAGGCCTTCACGGCGGAGCCGGACGGCATGGCGAGCATCTGCTCGAAGTCGCTGTTGGGCTGCGGCAGCCGGAAGACGATCGTGTTGTCGTCGGGCGTCTCGATCGCCTTGAGGCCGAGCTTGTCCTTGGACTTGTCCTTGTACGGGCCCTTGTACTCGCCCTTCGGGTCGAGCGCCTGCTTCAGGTACACCGGGCCGCCGGTGATGACGTCGTCCGCCCAGATGCGCTCGATGCCGTACTTGATGTCCTTGGAAGTCAGCTTCGAGCCGTCCTCCCAAGTGAGGCCGTCACGCAGCTTGTACGTGTAGGTCTTGCCGTCGTCGCTGACCTCGGCCATGCCCTTCGCCATGTCGGGGACCAGCGCGTTGCCCGCGGCGCCCGGCTTGGTGTCGTACGTCACCAGGGTGCGGTTGTAGAAGCGCATGAAGTCCCACGCCATGCCGAAGTAGGCGCGCTGCGGGTCGAAGCTGTCCAGGTCCTGCTTGGCGACCATGCGGAGCGTGCCGCCCTTTTTGGCCGACTTGTTGGCGATCTTGCCGATGGCGGCGTTGTAGCCGGCGCCCTTCGACTCGTTGTCGCTGTCGTCGCCACCACCGCCACAGGCGGTGAGCGTGAGCGCCGACGCCGCCACGAGGGCCGCGCCCGCCATCATCCGTCGACTCTGGAAACCTTTGGGCATTCTTCTCGCATCCTCCGGGATTCGCGGTCCTCGGCCTTGCGGCCGCGTGACCATGAGGGACCTACAGGGAGTGCTCCTGACGGGACGGCAGGGGCGGTGAACGGGGTCTATCGGGTGCCCTTGGGGTCGAGCGCGTCGCGCAGGCCGTCCCCGAAGAGGTTGAAGGCCAGCACGGTGATGAAGATCGCCACGCCAGGGAAGACCATGAACATCGGGTCGTGCTCGTACGTGCTGAGCGCGTCCCGCAGCATGCCGCCCCACGAGGCGGTCGGCGGCCGGACACCGGCGCCGAGGAAGCTGAGCGCCGCCTCCGTGAGGATGTTGGTGGGGATCATCAGCGTGGTGTACACGGTGATGGGCGCCACCAGGTTCGGCAGCAGTTCGCGGAAGAGGATGTGCCGGGGTCCGCCGCCGAGGCTGCGGGCCGCCTCCACGTACTCCCGCTCGCGCAGCGAGAGCGTCTGACCGCGCACGATCCGGCCGATGTACGGCCAGCCGAAGAAGCCGATCACCATGATCAGGATCATGATGCGCACGCCGCTGCCGGTCAGGCCGAGCAGGTCGTTGGGGAGGACGGAGACCAGGGAGATGATGAAGAGGAGCTGCGGGAAGGAGAGCAGCACGTCCATCACGCGGCTGATCACCGCGTCCGCCCAGCCGCCGAAGTAGCCGGCGATGATGCCGAAGAAGGTGCCGAGCACGACGGCGACGACCGCGGCGAGGACGGCGACCAGCATCGAGACGCGGGTGCCGTAGACGATGCGGCTGAAGATGTCGCGGCCCTTGTTGGGCTCGACGCCGAAGAGGTGCTCGGCGCTGACGCCGCCCAGCGCGCCCTTGGGCAGGTTCGTCAGCTCGTCCAGCTTGTCCTGGTGGAACTCGTTCGGCGGGTGGCCGAGCAGGCTGACGATGAGCGGAGCGAAGACCGCGACCAGGACGAGGAGCACGACAACGATGCCACCGCCGAGGGCGACCTTGTCGCGCCTGAGCCGGCTCCAGGCGATCTGCTTGAGCGACCGGCCCTCGACCTTACGGCCTCCGTCTCCCTTGGCAGGCTCGACCGGTGCGCTCGGTTCCGCTTCCGCGCTCGTGTCGTGCAATGGTGCCGTCATCGTGGCAGGGACCCCTCTCAACCGGCGGTGACCGGCCCGCACTTGCCGCTGTGGCGGCGTGGTTCAGTCCGTCGTACACAGAGGCGAAGCCCCCTTGGAGCGGGAGTCTTCAACCTGGGCGCGATCTGTTGCCAGACTTGACGGCGAAAGGATGCCTAAACGTGATGCAGGCTGGGGTGTTCCGTTATCCGGACTGCCGTGAACGGGGGGCGGACGGTGGGCAGTTGGGAAGCAAGTGGCCGAACCCCACCCTTGACCGGGCGAGTTGGGGCGTAAACGGCCAAACGCCGGGCGGGCCGGAATTCTCCGGCCCCCCCGGCGTTCGAGGACCGCTTTTTAAGTTCGTCGCGCCGTA
>NZ_JBHWKQ010000037.1:0-74859 GCF_042730865.1 Streptomyces sp. NPDC059897
GCCGCGGGCTCCTCGGCGGCGGCCGGCTCCGGCGCGGGGGCGGGCTCGGCGACCGGCTCGGCGGGCTCCGCCACCACGGTCGTCGTCTCGGCCTGGGCGGCGGGCGCACCGGTGGGCGCGGTGGCGCGTCGGGTCGCGCGGCGGCGCGGGCGTCCTGCGGGCGCCGGGGCCTCGGCGGCCGGGGAAGTCTCGGGGGTCTCGACGGGCGCCTCGTCGGCGGCCGGAGTCGGGGTGGCAGTGGCCGGTATGGCCACAGCGGCGTCCTCGGCGGCCTCGCCGGTCGCGGCGACCGGCGGGCCCGCGGGGCGCGAGGCGGCCCGGCGCCGACGGCGCGGGGGCAGGGTGTCGCTGGGGCTGTCCAGCTCGGGGTTGGTGGCTTCGGTCTCGGGCATGCGGGTGGATCTCCCGTCGGGCCTCCGGGCGCCGCGCCTGATCCGTGACCGGTGACGTCTGCGGCTCACGCGCATCGAGTCGAGCGCGGTGCCGCCGGTCCGGGGCGCGGGCGCCGCACGGAGGCTCTTTATGTCTGTTCTCGCCGGTTCCGGTACGCGATGTACGTACGGCCTGGCGAAAGTCCTTGGGTGGGTGCGCTGCCCGACCCAGATGGCTCCCGAGTACGAGGGCGGCGCTACGACGACCGCCTTACGCGGGACCTTCCACGGCAGGCGCCGTCGCGGTGGCAGTGCCTGCGGCCGCCTTTTGTGGGGCGGCCCGGTCTGCCTCGCGGTCGAGCGCGAGCGGGTCGGTCACCGTGCCTGTCTCAGCGTCGAAGAGCCCCTGCGCCAGCCTGGTCACCGCTGCGGGGACCGGCGGCGCCAGGTCGGCCACGGCGCGGAGACCGGACAGGACGTCGTCGGGTCGTACGGCAGGCGTCACGTGCCGAACAACCAGCCGCAGTATCGCACAGGCCGCCTCGCTGGGCCTATCAGCCGGACCAGCCGAAACGTCGGAGACCTCGATCGCGTCCAGGCTGACGACGGCCTCGCGGGCGTCGAACGTCCGGATCCCGCTCTTTGTCTTCCTCTGTACCTCGACGGTCTCCGCGGCGCGGAACGCCTCCGCGGCGCGCGCCGCCTCCTCGACGCTCACGCCGTCGAGCCGCAGCTCCCACACGGAGGCGGTGAGCCGGTCGGCGAGGCCCGAGGTGCGGGCCTCCACGGCGTCCACGATGTCGAGGCCCGTGGGCATCGACTCGTCGAGGAGCTGCCTGAGCTTCTCGAGGTCGCGCGGCGCGGTGAGCGCGATCTCCAGGTACTCGGCCTCACTGCCCGTGCCGGTGGGTGCGGCATTGGCGTAGGACACCTTCGGGTGCGGCGTGAACCCCGCCGAGTACGCCATGGGTACCTCGGCGCGGCGCAGCGCACGCTCGAAAGCACGCTGGAAGTCACGGTGGCTGGTGAACCGGAGGCGGCCGCGCTTGGTGTAGCGCAGTCGGATGCGCTGCACCGCGGGTGCGGGCGGCGGGCCTACGGGCTGTCGCTTGCCCAGTGTCCTAGTCCTTAATGAATGCGGTCTTCGTGGGTGCGGTCGTACTGCTGTCAAGACTACGTCCCTGCGGGCCGCCCGGTTCCCGCAGGTCGCTGACCTGCGGCTGCGGCCGTGGCGCCGGGCCGAGGAGCAACCGTCGCACGTCGGCCCGCGCCTGCCGGGCCGCGGCGCGCACACTCGCGGCCACCCGCCCGACGGGCCGCAGCACGTAGTCACGCACGACGTGCCCGACCGGGGTGAGCACGGTGCGGTACACCCAGCGCAGCGGGTCCACGATCAGCCACCGCAGCGCCCGGCCGACGGCACGGGAGACGTACCCGGCGATCCGCCACGCGAAGCACAGCGCGTTCCAGATCTCGCGCAGCACGACGCCGAGCACCCGGCCGATGGGGGCGAGCACGTACGTCCACAGGGCGACCAGCGGCACCACGATCAACACCCGTACCAGCCAGGCGAGTCCGCGGCCGAACGGCACCAACACGTGGTCCCGCAGCGCCCTTCCGACGGGCGCGAGGACATGGACGTACAGCCACACCGCGGGGACCACGAGCAACACGCGGCCGAGCCAGGCGAGTCCACGGCCGACAGGCGCGAGCACGTACCGCCACAGCATCAGGAACGGCCACACGAGCAGCCCGTACAGCACCCAGCCGATCGCCCGCGCGAGCGGCAGCAGCAGCCACCTGCCGACGAAGCGGCCGACCGCCGCGAGCGCGTCCCACACGAGCCGCACGGGTACCACGACGACGACCATCACGATCCGCAGCGGCAGCCGGATCGCCGTCACGAGGCAGCCCTCGGCGGCGGGTTCGGGGCGCTTCTCCAAGTCCATGTCTCTCCAGACGCGCGGGACGCCGTCGCGGATGCAACCCGGCATGGCCGATCCGGTCCCGTACGTCGTATGTTCGGGGCAGTCCGCAATATCGCGGTTGTGCCTTTAGGGGGAGGAATTACACATGATTACGCTCACCAAGGAAGACGGCCCCGCCGACCTGGACGGGGTGACCCACCTGTCCATCGGGGTGTCCTGGGACCCCACCGCCGGCAGCAGCGGGGGCGTCCTCGGCGCGCTGCGCCGCAAGCAGGGTACGGACCTCGACCTGATCGCCATCGCCATGCAGGGCGCTGATCCGGTGCGCCTGGCGGGGCTCGACTCGCTGGACCCGATGGGCAACGGCTCGCTCGTCCACAGCGGCGACAACCAGACCGGCAAGGGCGAGGGCGACGACGAGACGGTCACCGTCGAGTTCTCCCGCCTCCCGCAGCAGATCACGTCGATCGTGTTCGTGGCGGCCGCGTACAAGAAGGGCAGCTCGTTCCAGAAGGCCCGCAACATCAGCTTCAAGGTCTACGACGCGACGGGCGGCAGCTCCCAGCAGGTCGCCGACATCTGGCCGAGCCTGATGACCAACGACAACGGCTGCGCGGTCGCCAAGGCCATGCGCGTCGGCAGCTCCTGGAAGCTGGAAGTGATCAACACGCCGGGCAAGATCAAGCAGGGTGACGAGCACGCGCTGATGCGGTTCGCCGCCAGCAAGTAGCCCCAAGTACCCAGAAGGGGCGGCCGGTTGGGAACCGGCCGCCCCTTCTTCCGTGCGTACGCGGCTACTTGACGACCGTCAGCGGCAGCAGCTGCTTGCCCGTCGGGCCGATCTGGATCTCGGTGTCCATCGCCGGGCAGACGCCGCAGTCGAAGCACGGGGTCCAGCGGCAGTCGTCGACCTCGGTCTCGTCGAGCGCGTCCTGCCAGTCCTCCCAGAGCCAGTCCTTGTCGAGACCGGAGTCCAGGTGGTCCCAGGGCAGGACCTCCTCGTACGTGCGCTCGCGCGTCGTGTACCAGTCGACGTCGACGCCGTACTCGGGCAGCGTCTTGGCGGCGCAGGCCATCCAGCGGTCGTAGCTGAAGTACTCGCGCCAGCCGTCGAAGCGGCCGCCGTCCTCGTAGACGGCGCGGATGACGGAGCCGATGCGGCGGTCACCGCGCGAGAGCAGGCCCTCGACGATGCCGGGCTTGCCGTCGTGGTAGCGGAAACCGATGGAGCGGCCGTACTTCTTGTCGCCGCGGATCTTGTCGCGCAGCTTGGCGAGGCGCTCGTCCGTCTCCGTGGAGCTGAGCTGCGGCGCCCACTGGAACGGGGTGTGCGGCTTGGGCACGAACCCGCCGATCGACACCGTGCAGCGGATGTCGTTGCCCGCGACCTCGCGGCCCTTCGCGATGACGTTGGCCGCCATGTCGGCGATCTGGAGGACGTCCTCGTCGGTCTCGGTGGGCAGGCCGAGCATGAAGTACAGCTTCACCTGCCGCCAGCCGTTGCCGTACGCGGTCGCGACCGTACGGATCAGGTCCTCTTCGGAGACCATCTTGTTGATGACCTTGCGCATGCGCTCACTGCCGCCCTCGGGGGCGAAGGTGAGGCCGGAGCGGCGGCCGTTGCGCGTCAGCTCGTTGGCGAGGTCGATGTTGAAGGCGTCCACGCGGGTGGAGGGGAGGGACAGACCGATCTTGTCCTCCTCGTACCGGTCCGCCAGGCCCTTCGCGACCTCACCGATCTCGGAGTGGTCCGCCGAGGACAGCGAGAGCAGGCCGACCTCCTCGAAGCCGGTCGCCTTGAGGCCCTTGTCGACCATCTCGCCGATGCCGGTGATGCTTCGCTCCCGCACGGGGCGCGTGATCATGCCGGCCTGGCAGAAACGGCAGCCGCGGGTGCAGCCGCGGAAGATCTCGACGGACATCCGCTCGTGGACCGTCTCCGCGAGCGGCACCAGCGGCTGCTTCGGGTACGGCCACTCGTCGAGGTCCATGACGGTGTGCTTGCTGACCCGCCACGGCACGCCCGACCTGTTCGGCACGACGCGGCCGATGCGGCCGTCGGGCAGGTACTCGACGTCGTAGAAGCCCGGGATGTAGACGCTGCCGGTCTTCGCGAGGCGGAGCAGGACCTCCTCGCGGCCGCCGGGCCTGCCCTCGGCCTTCCACTGGCGGATGATCTCGGTCATGTCGAGCACGGCCTGCTCGCCGTCGCCGATGATCGCGGCGTCGATGAAGTCGGCGATCGGCTCCGGGTTGAAGGCCGCGTGGCCGCCCGCGAGGACGATCGGGTCCTCGACCGTGCGGTCCTTGGACTCCAGCGGGATGCCGGCCAGGTCGAGCGCGGTCAGCATGTTCGTGTAGCCGAGCTCGGTGGAGAAGCTGAGCCCGAAGACGTCGAAGGCCTTCACCGGGCGGTGGCTGTCGACCGTGAACTGCGGGACCTCGTGCTTGCGCATGAGTTCCTCGAGGTCCGGCCACACGCTGTAGGTGCGCTCCGCGAGCACGCCCTGGCGCTCGTTGAGCACCTCGTAGAGGATCATGACGCCCTGGTTGGGCAGACCGACCTCGTACGCGTCCGGGTACATGAGCGCCCAGCGGACGTCGCACTCCTCCCACGGCTTGACCGTGGAGTTCAGCTCACCGCCGACGTACTGGATCGGCTTCTGCACATGCGGCAGCAGGGCTTCGAGCTGCGGAAAGACAGACTCCACCGGCGAGGCGGCGGGTTCGGCAGACATAACCGTTGACCTTCGTGAGCTGACAGGGGTGACCATCAAGCCTAACCCGCCGAAAGGTCCGGCTTTGCCGCCCGCTCCCAGACCTCCGGCAGCTCCCGCTCCCGGTCCGCCGCGGAGGCCTGTTCCTGGCCGTACAGCAGGCCCCAGGTGAAGGCGGTCTCCCCCGCCGCGTGCGCCTGGATCGCCAGGTCGCGCAGGGCCTCGCGGGCGACCACGCTGTCCTGGTGGTCGCCGAGCAGCGACTGCACGTCCTTCATGCCGCGGGCGAACCGCTTGGCCTGCTTGCCGAGGGCGGGCGCCGCGGTCTCCCCCGCGTACCGGGCGCGCTTGGCGGCCTTGCGGGCGTCGTGCATCGCGAGGTCGCGGTCGTGGCCCGCGGGCAGCGCCAGGGCGTGCTCGATGCGGGTCGCGAGGCGGGCGTGGTCCTTGAGGGCGGCCTTGGCGAAAAACGGCGCGGCTGGCTTGGCGGCCCGCGGCAGGAGCGGCGGCTCGGCGAGCAGCGCGTCGAGGGCTCGCAGCAGGTCCAGGTAGCGCTTGCCGTCGAGCACCGCGACCGTGTGCCGGCGCGAGCCGTGGCGGCGGGCGACGGCCCAGATGCGCAGACGGCCGCGGACGGGGCCGAGCAGCAGGGTGCGGGGCAGCGCGTCCATCCGGCCGGTGATCCGCTCGGTGAGCACCTCGCGGTCCCGGTCGATGCCCAGCTCCCCGGCGAGCCACTTCAGCTCCTCGCCGACGGGTTCGGTGACGGCGGGGTCGAGCACCTTCTTGTACGTCTTGAACGCGCTGCGGATGCGGCGGGTCGCCACGCGCATCTGGTGCACGGAGTCCGGCAGGTCGCGGCGTACGGCGGGGTCGAGCTCGACGAGGGCGTCGCGCTGGGCGCGCAGATGGGCGAGGACGTGGTCGCCCGCGGTGTCGCCTCTCGCGGGCGCCTGCGGTTCCGCATGCCGCGCGGCCCCGGTCTCCTCCAGGGCGCGGGCCAGCTTGGAGGCGGAGCCGGAGCGTTCGACGCCGGCCTTGCGCAGCCGCTTCTCGACCTTGCCGAGGAACTCCGGGTCGGCGCCGTCCGCGAGTTCGACCTCGATCTCGGTCCAGGCGGTGGTCCGCTCCCCGTCGGCCCGCTCGGCGCGGACGGCGTCGACGCACACCTCGGCGAGCAGCGAGCCGTCGGCCCCGGTCAGGTGGGAGACGTCCCGCGACGAGTGGAGCCGGACGACGGGGATCAGCTCGTCGCCGCGGACCCGGGAGCGTACGAGGCCCGCGAGGGCGCGCGGCAGGGTGGCGGAGGGCGGTGCCTGCACCTCGTCGCGGACGCCCTCGCTCAGGGCGACCGGCAGTTTCAGGTGCCAGCCCGCGTCGTCGCCGCCGGTGCGGCGGCGCAGGGTGATCCGGTCGGTGGCGAGGCGCTGGTCCTCGGTGTCGTAGTAGACGGCGTCGAGTTCGACGACGCCCTTGTCGACGACGGCCGATACGCCGGGGACCTTGAGCAGGTCGGGCAGCCGGAACCGGCCGGTCGGGGCGTCGTACTTTCGCTCGATCTCGCGCTTCGTCTCCGCCATAACCTGAATTTAGGCGTCAGCGGCGCCGGGGCCAAGGTCCCGGGGACTCACGCCGACATCGGCCGCTGCACCTTGATCGATTGCAGCAGCCCCACCGCCACCCACACCGCGAACATCGACGAACCGCCGTACGAGACGAACGGGAGCGGGAGGCCCGCCACCGGCATGATGCCGAGCGTCATGCCGACGTTCTCGAAGGACTGGAAGGCGAACCAGGCGATGATGCCCGCCGCGACGATCGTGCCGTACAGCTCGGTCGTGCCGCGCGCGATCTTGCACGCCCGCCACAGCACCACACCGAGCAGCAGCAGGATCAGGCCCGCGCCCAGGAAGCCGAGTTCCTCACCGGCCACCGTGAACACGAAGTCCGTCTGCTGCTCCGGCACGAACTGGCCGGTGGTCTGCGAGCCGTGGAAGAGGCCGGAGCCGGACAGGCCGCCCGAACCGATCGCGATGCGCGCCTGGTTGGTGTTGTAGCCGACGCCCGCCGGGTCGAGCGCGGGGTTGGCGAAGGCCGCGAACCGGGCGATCTGGTAGTCGTCCAGGACGCCCAGCTTCCAGACCGCCACCGCGCCCGCCGCGCCGACGCCGATGAGCCCGAGCACCCACCGGTTCGAGGCGCCCGACGCGAGCAGCACGCCGAGCACGATCATCACCATCACCATGACGGACCCGAGGTCCGGCATCAGCATGACGATCAGCATCGGGACGGCGGCGAGGCCGAGGGCCTGCAGCACCGTGCGGTGGTCGGGGTGCTCCCGGTCCCCCGCGTCGACGCGGGTCGCCAGGATCATCGCCATGCCCAGGATGATCGTGATCTTCACGAACTCGGAGGGCTGAAGGGAGAATCCGCCGCCGATGACGATCCAGGCGTGCGCCCCGTTCACGGTCGCGCCGAGCGGGGTCAGCACGAGGAGCACGAGGAAGACGGAGATGCCGTAGAGGATCGGCACGGCCGTGCGCAGCGTGCGGTGGCCGAGCCAGACGGTGCCCGCCATCAGCGCGATGCCGATGCCGGTGTTCAGCAGGTGCCGGAACAGGAAGTAGTACGGGTCGCCCTGGTTGAGCTCGGTCCTGTTGCGGGTCGCCGAGTAGACGAGCGCGGCGCCGATGAACGACAGCGCGATCGCCGAGAGCAGCATCGGCCAGTCGAGCCTGCGCATCACCGAGTCGCGGGCCATGAGCCGCGTCATGGTGGAGCGCTGCGGCCCGTAGCCGGAGACGGAGAAGCCGTTGCCGGTCACCGGTCAGTCCCTCCTGCTGTTTCCGTACGAGGAGGTGGGCAGCGTCGCCGCCAGCTCCTGCTGGGCGGGCGTCGTGTCCTTGCCCGGCTGGAACGGCTTGATCTCCGGGGCGTCGATCGAACCGTCCTTCTCGATCTTCGGCAGGTTCTTCTGCGGCTCGGGCAGCAGGGCCTTCTTCTTGTCGATGCCGCCCTTGCTGTCGACGCCGTAGAGCGCGTCGTAGATCTTGCGGACGGCGGGGCCCGAGGCTCCGGAACCCGTACCACCCTGGGCGATCGTCATGACGACCGAGTAGTCCTTCGTGTACGTCGCGAACCAGGAGGTCGTCTGCTTGCCGTAGACCTCGGCGGTACCGGTCTTGGCGTGCATCGGGATCTTGTCCTGCGGCCAGCCGCCGAAGCGCCAGGCGGCGGTGCCCCGGGTGGCGACACCCGCGAGGGCGTCGTTGATCTGCCGCTGGGTCTGCTTCGTCATGGGCAGCTTGCCCTGCGACTTCGGGGCGATCTCGCTGACCTGCTTGCCGTCGGGGCTGATCACGGCCTTGCCGACCGCGGGCTGGTACAGGGTGCCGCCGTTGGAGATGGCCCCGTAGATCCTGGCCATCTGGATCGGCGTGACGAGCGTGTCGCCCTGGCCGATGGAGTAGTTGACCTCGTCACCGGCGCGCATCACGTTGCCCTGGCGGCAGTTCTCCCAGTTGAGCCGCTCGACGTAGGAGCCGCCCTTCTTGCCGCCCTTGCACCAGGCGTCCTTGTTGGCCTTCCAGTACTGCTGCTTCCACTTCCGGTCGGGGACCCGGCCCTCCACCTCGTTGGGCAGGTCGATGCCGGTCGTCTTGCCGAGGCCGAACTGGTGCGCCGTCTTGTAGAAGGCGTCGTCGGCGTTGACGCCGCCCTTCGGGTTGATCCCGCCGAGCTTCTGCCACTCGCGGTGGGCGAGGCGGTAGAAGACGGTGTCGCAGGAGACCTCGAGCGCCTTGCCGAGGTCGATCGAGCCGTACCCCTTGGACTCGAAGTTCTTGAAGACCTGGCTGCCGATCGAGTACGAGCTGGAGCACTCGTACCTGTTGCTGAAGTCGTAGCCGGCGTTGACCGCGGCGGTGGTCGGGATGACCTTGAAGATCGAGCCGGGCGCCGACTGGCCCTGGATCGCCCGGTTGAGCAGCGGGTAGTTGGACTGCTTGCCGGTGAGCTTGTCGTAGTCCTTGCCGGAGATGCCGCCGACCCAGGCGTTCGGGTCGTACGTCGGGTTGGAGGCCATCGCGACGACGCGGCCGGTCTTGGCCTCCATCACGACGACGGAGCCGGAGTCGGCCTTGTAGTTCTCGTTGGTGTTCTTGTCGAACTCGTGGCGGGCGGCCTTCATGGCCGCGTCCAGCTCCTTCTCGGCGACGGCCTGCACGCGGGCGTCTATCGACGTCACGACGTTCGCGCCCGGCTCGGCCTTGTCGCTCTTGGCGCGGCCGATGACGCGGCCGAGGTTGTCGACCTCGTAGCGGGTGACGCCTGCCTTGCCGCGCAGGTCCTTGTCGTACGTGCGCTCCATGCCGCTGCGACCGACCTGGTCGGAGCGCAGGTACGGCGAGTCGGAGTTCTTGGCCTTCTCGATCTCCGCGTCGGTGACCGGGGAGAGGTAGCCGAGGACCTGCGCGGTGTTGGAGCCGCCGGGTCCCGCGTAGCGGCGCACGGCGGTGGGCTCGGCGGTGATGCCGGGGAAGTCCTCGCTGCGCTCGCGGATCTGCAGGGCCTGCTTGGGCGTGGCCTCGTCGGTGATCGGGATGGGCTGGTACGGCGAGCCGTTCCAGCAGGGCTGCGGCGTCTTCGCGTCGCAGAGCCGGACCTTCTCCTGGATGGTCTTGGGCTGCATCCCGAGGACCTTGGCGAGCTTGGTGAGGACGGCCTTGCCCTCGTCGTCCATCTTCATCAGGTCGGTGCGGGAGGCGGAGACGACCAGCCGCGTCTCGTTGTCGGCGAGCGGGATGCCGCGCGCGTCGAGGATCGAGCCGCGGGTGGCGGGCGTGACGACCTGCTGGACGTGGTTCCCCGAGGCCTCCTTGGCGTACTCGTCGCCGTTGCGGATCTGGAGGTACCAGAGCCGGCCGCCGAGGGTGAGCAGGAGGGAGAGGACGAGGATCTGGAGGATGATGAGGCGGATCTGGACGCGTGGCGTCCGGCCCGTTTCAGGAATGTTGGTCATGGGCGCAGCCCATTCGTTGGAAGGGCGGTGGTGGGCGACGGGAGGGCATTGGTCACGGTGGCGTGCTCCCCCTCTCAGTACGAGGACGTGTACGAGTACGAGTAGGTGTACACGCCGAAGCTGTGCGTGCCTGCGGTGTCGTCGGTCAACTGCCGTGCGCTCACAGGCGCTTGACCCCCTTGATGCGGCCCGCGCGGGAGGCGCGCGCCTTGACCGACTTCATGCGCAGGCCGCCGCGCTGGCCGCCACCGATGCTCAGGCCCGTGCCGCCGCCGGAGAGCCAGCCGGAGGAGACGTCCGCGGCCTTGGCGGAGCCGCCGGAGGAGTCGCCCAGCGGATCGTTCTCGGCGCGTCTGGCGAGCCACATCACGCCCGGCACCACGAAGGGCGCGAGCAGCAGGTCGTAGAGGGCCGCGGTGAAGATGAGGCTGCCGAGGCCGACGTCGCGGGCGGCGGTGTCGCCGACGAGCGCGCCCACGCCCGCGTACAGCAGGGTCGTGCCGATGGCGGCGCCGACGACCACGAGCATGGGGCCGGCCGCCGAACGCAGCTGCCCGTTCTCGGGCTTGGCGAGGCCCGCCAGGTAGCCGATGACGCAGAGCACGAGGGCGTAGCGGCCCGCGGCGTGGTCGGCGGGCGGCGCGAGGTCGGCGAGCAGTCCCGCGCCGAAGCCGACGAAGGCGCCGCCCACGTGTCCGTACACGAGGGCGAGGCCGAGGACGGTCAGGAGCATCAGGTCGGGGACGGCGCCGGGCAGTTGCAGCCGGGCCAGGATGCAGACCTGGAGGACGAGGGCCACGACGACAAGGGCCGTGGAGAGCAGCATCCGGTTGAAGCGCATGATTCCTTGCTCCTCCTGCTACTGCTGGTCTGCGTTGTTGTCCGCGGCGTTCTCGCCCGCGGCGTTCTCGCCGTTGCCCTCGGCGTTGCCCCCGGCGTCGGCGCCCGGGGTGGCCGTCACCGTCACGGTGGGCGTCGGCTTCGGCTTGGCGGGCTTCTTCGGCAGCACCGTGTCCCGCGGGTCGGTGCGCGGCGCCTGTACGACGACCCCGACGATGTCGAGCTTGGTGAAGCCGACGTACGGCTGCACGTAGACGGTGCGGGTCAGGTCGCCGCCGGACGGGTCGACGCGGACGACGCGGCCGACCGGGACGCCCGGCACGAACGGCTTGTCGGCCTGCGAGCCGAAGGTGACGAGCCGCTCGCCCTTCTTCACCTTGGCCTTGCCGTTGAGGAGCTGGACGCGCAGCGGGCGGTCGCCCTGCCCGGACGCGAAGCCCAGCTCGTCGGACTTCTCCATGCGGGTGCCGACGGTGAAGTCCGGGTCGTTGGCGAGCAGCACCGTGGCGGTGTTCGGGCCGACGGTGGTCACCCGGCCGACAAGACCGTCGCCGTTGAGCACCGTCATGTCGCGCTTGAGGCCGTCGTTCGCGCCGGCGTCGATGGTCACGGTCCAGGAGAAGCCCTGCGCCGAGCCGATGGCGATGACCTGGGCGCCCTTGATGCCGTACTGGCCGGCGCCCGCCGTCTTGAGCATGGCGTCGAGCTGGCGGACCTTGCTGCGGTTGCGGTCACCGCTGCCGAGCTTCGCCTTCAACGCGGCGTTCTCGTGCTCCAGTTCGCCGATGCGGCTGTGCCGCTCGTCGGAGTCGCGGACCGCGCTTATGGCGTTGCCGATCGGGTCGACCGCGCCCGAGACCCCGTTCTCCACGGGGCCGAAGACCGTCGCGGCGGCGTGCCGGGCACCGTCGACGGGCGAGTCCTCGCCGCCGCGGATGTCCACCGTGATCAGCGCGAACGCGATGGCGACCAGCAGCACCAGGAGCAGCCGGCTCTCTCGTGTGTCCCTCACGTGCGGCGGCCGTGCCTTCCTCTGTCGATTGCGTCGAGCGGTGCTCGGCCGTGCCGAGCGATGCTGGGGAGGATTTCTTATGCCTTGCCTATATATCAACGATCCGCCGCACGAGGTGGCAGGCACTCGTACGGCGGACGTTTTCGCTTCACATCATCTGCGCGGCGAGGCGTCCAGAACCTGCTGGAGCGCCTCGAACTCCTCGACGCACTTGCCGGAACCGAGCGCCACGCTGTCGAGCGGGTCCTCGGCGATGTGGATCGGCATGCCGGTCTCGCGGCGCAGCCGCTCGTCGAGGCCGCGCAGCAGGGCGCCGCCACCGGTGAGAACGATGCCGCGGTCCATTACGTCACCGGACAGCTCGGGCGGGCACTTGTCGAGGGTGGTCTTCACGGCGTCGACGATCGCGTTGACCGGTTCCTCGATCGCCTTGCGGACTTCCGCCGCCGAGATGACGACGGTCTTGGGCAGCCCCGACACCAGGTCACGGCCGCGGATTTCGGTGTGTTCGTCGGAGTCGAGGTCGTACGCGGAGCCGATCGTGATCTTGATCTGTTCGGCGGTGCGCTCACCGAGGAGGAGCGAGTACTCCTTCTTGATGTGCTGGATGATCGCGTTGTCCAGCTCGTCGCCCGCGACGCGGATGGACTGCGCCGTGACGATTCCGCCGAGCGAGATCACCGCGACCTCGGTGGTGCCGCCACCGATGTCGACCACCATGTTGCCCGTGGCCTCGTGGACCGGGAGCCCGGAACCGATGGCCGCGGCCATGGGCTCCTCGATGATGTGCACCTGGCGGGCACCGGCCTGCGAGGAGGCCTCGATGACCGCGCGGCGCTCGACGCCGGTGATGCCGGACGGCACGCAGACGACGACACGGGGCCGGGCGAGGTAGCGCCGCTTGTGCACCTTCAGGATGAAGTAGCGGAGCATGCGCTCGGTGATCTCGAAGTCGGCGATCACGCCGTCCTTCAGCGGGCGGACGGCCACGATGTTGCCCGGCGTGCGCCCGATCATCTTCTTGGCTTCGGCGCCGACCGCGAGGATGCCGCCGGTGTTGGTGTTGATCGCGACCACGGACGGCTCATTGAGCACGATCCCTCGACCCCTGACGTACACCAGCGTGTTGGCGGTCCCGAGGTCGACAGCCATGTCACGGCCGATGAACGACATTGAGTTCCCCATCAGGATTCGTCTGGCCTTCCCAAGTGGAGCGTTTGATGGCTTGTCAGGTAGGCGAGAGGGTGGACGCGGTGTGGCGTGGAGGCTCCATCGTAGTCTCGCCTGCACGATCACGGCGCGAGGGTCTTCGCCATTGTCAGCATGGGAGTCCCCGCCCCGCTAATGGGGACGTCCCGACGGAGGAGTGCGTTCCCCCAATCGGGCCGCATATGCAAAAGAGCGGCCCGAATTCTCGGGCCGCTCCTGGTCAGTGGCGCTCCGTGACTGACGCTGCATCAGAAAACGAACTCGCCGGTCTCATGGAGCGGACACCGGGTGTCTCACGGGAGTGGGCCGAAGTCCGGAATACGGGAAGCCCCGGACAGCCGGGACGGTCGGCCCCTTCGCCCCATTACGAGAAATCGGGGAAGAAAAGCTTCAGCTCACGCTCGGCGGACTCCTCGGAGTCGGAGGCGTGGATCAGGTTCTCACGAACAATGCTGCCGAAGTCGCCGCGGATCGAACCGGGCGCGGCGGCGATCGGGTCCGTGGGGCCGGCCAGCTGGCGCACGCCCTCGATCACACGCTCGCCCTCGACGACCAGGGCGACGATCGGGCCCGAGGACATGAAGTCGACCAGCGGCTCGTAGAACGGCTTGCCCTTGTGCTCGCCGTAGTGCGCCTCCAGGGTCTCCTGGCTCAGGCTGCGCAGTTCGAGCGCGCTGATCGTCCAGCCGGCCTTGCGCTCGATGCGGCCGATGATCTCGCCGATCAGGCCGCGGCGAACGGTGTCGGGCTTGAGCAGGACGAGCGTGCGCTGGGTCATTCGCGGGACTCCTTGTAGGCCTAGGTGTGCGGTGACGCCCGAGGTTACAGGGCGTGACCACCGCCCCGGCAGGCGGGCGGGCGGCTCAGGCCTGCTCGGCCTGCGCCGCCCAGCGGGCCTTCGCCTCGTCGACCTTGCGGCCGAAGTGCACCGAGGCCCACCACAGGCCCGCGAAGCAGGCGCCGAGGAAGAACATGACCGGGACGAAGAAGCCGCTGATGATCAGGGCGATCTGCAGCGCCCAGCCCAGCTGCACGCCGCCCGGCCGCGTCACCATGCCGCACAGCAGCACGCTGAGCAGCATCGCGACACCGCTCACCGTCCACACCACGGTGGCCGACAGGTCGGGTTCCTTCATGGCGACGAGCCCGGCGAAGCCGATGACGAAGAACTCGGCGAGCAGCGTCGAGGAACAGAGAATACGCACGGCGGTCAGCCCTTCCCCAGGAGCAGCCGGGCCTCGCCGACCGTGATGACGGAACCGGTGACGAGCACTCCCCCGCCCGCGTACTCGCCCTCTTCCTCGGCGAGTGTGATCGCGGCCTCGAGGGCGTCGTCGAGGCGGGGCTCGACCTGGACGCGCTCGTCGCCGAAGACCTCCACCGCGATGCCCGCCAGTTCGTCGGCGTCCATGGCGCGGTGGCTGGAATTCTGCGTGACGACGACCTCCGCGAAGATCGGCTCGAAGGCCTCAAGGAGCCCCCGCACGTTCTTGTCGCCGCTGGCGCCGACGACGCCGATGAGGCGGCTGAAGTCGAAGACCTCGCCGATCGCCTCGGCGGTGACACGGGCGCCCGCCGGGTTGTGCGCGGCGTCGAGCACGACCGTCGGCGAACGGCGCACGACCTCCAGGCGGCCCGGCGACGTGGCCGAGGCGAAGGCGGTGCGGATCGTGTCGATGTCGAGCGGGCGCGCGTGCTCCGAGCCGATGCCGAAGAACGCCTCGACGGCGGTGAGCGCCACCGCCGCGTTGTGCGCCTGGTGCGCGCCGTGCAGCGGCAGGAAGATGTCCTCGTACTCGCCGCCGAGCCCGCGCAGCGTCACCAACTGGCCGCCGACGGCGACCTCGCGGCGGACGACGCCGAACTCCAGGCCCTCGCGGGCCACGGTGGCGTCCGCCTCCACGGCCTTCTTGAGGATCACCTGCGCCGCGTCCACCGGCTGCTGCGCCATGATCACGGAGGCGTCCTGCTTGATGATCCCGGACTTCTCGCCGGCGATCTCGCCGGGCGTCTCCCCGAGCCGGTCGGTGTGGTCCAGGTCGATGGGGGTGATGACCGCGACCGAGCCGTCGATCACGTTCGTCGCGTCCCAGCTGCCGCCCATGCCGACCTCGACGACCGCCACGTCCACCGGGGCGTCGGCGAAGGCCGCGTAGGCCATGCCGGTCAGCACCTCGAAGAAGGAGAGGCGGTACTCCTGCTGGGTGTCGACCATCTCGACGTACGGCTTGATGTCGTCGTACGTCTCGATGAAGCGCTCATGGTCGATCGGGGCGCCGTCCAGGCTGATCCGCTCGGTGATCGACTGGACGTGCGGCGAGGTGTACCGGCCGGTGCGCAGGTCGAAGGCCGTGAGCAGGGCCTCGATCATGCGGGCCGTGGACGTCTTGCCGTTCGTACCCGTGATGTGGATCGAGGGGTACGCCTTCTGCGGCTCGCCCAGCACGTCCATCAGCGCGGCGATGCGGCTGACGGACGGCTCCAGCTTCGTCTCGCCCCAGCGCGTGGCGAGCTCGGCCTCCACCACCCGCAGCGCCTTCTCCACCTCGGGGTCCTGCGGGCGGGCCGGGATGCCGTCGCCCTGCGGCGGGGCCGACTGCGTGCGCAGCGTGCGGCTGCCCGCCTCGATCACCGCGAGGTCGGGGTCGCGGGTGGTCTCTTCGCCGACGATCTCTTCGAACTGGTCGGCGTCGTCGGGGTTGTTGGGGAAGCCGTGGTCGCTGCTGTCGCGCGGGGGGAGGTCACTCACACACGCCAGTCTACGGAGGTCCACCGACAGCGCGCCCGACGCCACCCGTCGTCCCGGTTCGGGACCTTGGACCTGTCCGTTTCGGGACCTTGGTCCCTCCGGAACGCCCCGCCGCCCGGCAAACTTGCTGATCATGGACATAGGCATCGATCTCGGCACCGCCAACACCCTTCTCTACGTGCGCGGTCAGGGCATCGTGCTGAACGAACCCTCGGTCGTCGCCGTGAAGGCGGCCGGGAAGCCGGGCGGGAAATCGGGCGGGAAGTCCGGCGGCAGGCCGGGCGGTCGCGGCGACGTGCTCGCCGTGGGCAGCGAGGCGAAGGAGACCATCGGGCGCACGCCGGGCTCGATCACGGCGATCCGGCCGCTGCGGGACGGCGTGATCAGCGACTACGAGGCGGCCGAGGCGATGATCCGGCACTTCGTCCGCAAGGCGGTCCCGGGGCGCCGCCCCCGCACCCGCATGGTGGTGTGCGTGCCGAGCGGGGTCACTCCGGTGGAGCGGCGGGCCATCGAGCACGCGGCGCAGCGGGCCGGGGCGAGGACCGTGCACCTGATCGAGGAGCCGATGGCGGCGGCGATCGGGGCGGGCCTCCCGGTCGCGGATCCGCGCGGGTCGATGGTCGTGGACATCGGCGGCGGCACGACCGAGGTGGCCGTCATCTCCCTTGGCGGCGTGGTCACTTCGCAGTCGCTGCGGGTCGGCGGCGACCGCTTCGACGAGGCGATCACGGACTACGTGCGCAAGGAGCACGGGCTGCTGATCGGCGAGCGCACGGCCGAGGACATCAAGATCGCGATCGGCTCCGCGTGGCCGGTGCCCGGTGAGGACGCGTTCGAGATGCGGGCGTTCACCGTGCGGGGGCGGGAGAAGGTGGCGGGCCTTCCGAAGACGGTCGAGCTGACGGTGCGCGAGGTGCGGGCCGCGCTCGACGAGCCCGTGGAGGCGGTCATCGCCGCGGTGAAGGCGACGCTGGAGGAGTGTCCTCCGGAGCTGTCGGGGGACGTGATGGAGCACGGGATCGTCCTGACCGGCGGGGGCGCGCTGCTGCCGGGGCTCGATCTGCGGATCGCCTCCGGCACGGGGATCCCGGTGTTCGTCGCGGACGACCCGCTGGACAGCGTGGCGCTGGGGTGCGGGAAGTGTGTTGACGATTTCGATGGGCTGCAGCGGATGCTGGCCGCGTAGGCCTCCGGCGGTTCGGCGCGTGTTCGATGGGGGCTGCGCCCCCTCTCGCTGTCTTGCCGGTGGGTGGTTCGTTTCGTGGGCGGGTGCCGTGCCGCTGTGGTTTGCGCAGTTCCCCGCGCCCCTGAAGTGCCTACTACGTCCTTGCCGGGAAGGCCGCTTCCACCTTGTACGTGGCGTGGTCCGTCGGGCCCGCCTCGAACGTGCCGCCCAGGGACAGGACCCGCTCCGCCATTCCCGCCGTGCCGGTGCCCGCCGAGACCGGGGTGGTCGTCGGGGTGTCCGTCGGCAGCGGGTTGGCGACCGTGACGTGGAGGCGGTTCGCCGCGACCGCCACCGTGACGGACACCGGCTGGCCGGGGGCGTGCTTCGCGGCGTTCGTGAGGCACTCCTGGACGACGCGGTAGACCGCGGCCTGGCGCAGCGGTGACTGGGCGCGGGCGGCGGCGTCCACGTCGACGGTGACCTCGTTGCCCGCCGCCGCGCTCTCCTCGGCGAGCCGGGGCAGCGCGTCGAGGCCGGGGGTCGGCGCGCCGCCCCCGCTGCCGCGGCGCACGACGATCTCGTTGAGCAGCAGGTGCGCCCGCCGCGCCGTCTCGGACAGCTCGTCGAAGTCCGTCTCCCAGCTCTCGCCGCGGGCCCGCCGCGACAGCACCTCCGCCCGTACCGACAGCATCGTCAGCTCGCGGCCCACGAAGTCGTGCACGTCGCCCGCGACGTCGGAGCGTTCCTGCTGCACGGCCTGGAGCAGCGCGGTCTCGGCGCCCTTGGCCTCCAGGGCGCGGACGAGGTCGATGCGGCGCGCGGCGATGCCGACACCGGTGGCGAGCACCCCGATGGGCACGGCGAGGCCGAGGAACTGGCTGACGCTCTCGCCGCCCCGGTGCGCGGGCCATTCCAAGAGCGCGTACGCGGCGCAGGCCCAGACGAGGTAGAGGCAGCAGGCGAGGACGCCGGAGTTGCGGCCCCGGTAGCGGGCCACGGAGTACAGGGCGAACTGGATCAGGGTCACGTCGTGCAGCCAGCCGAGGAAGACCATCCCGACGGCGAACGACAGCCAGGGCCCCCACGGCCCGCGCCGGCGCAGCAGCAGCGTCGCGGCGCCGAGGGCGAGCACGAGCGTGGCGGACGTCCCGTTGAGCGCGTTGTCCGCCCTGGCGAGGCCGGGGATGTCCAGGCCCATCAGGGCGAAGCAGCCGACGGCCGTGACGAGGTCGACGGCGTGCGGGGTGCCCCGCCAGCGCTCCAGACGCGACCAGAGGCGACCGAGACGCCGCCCCGCGACGGTCGCCGCCGCGCCGCTCGTCCCCGGCCCGTCGGCCTCGTCGTGCATGGAGCCCCTTCTCCCCGCGCCTACGCCCGGTATGCCCCCTTTTTTACCTTGCTCCTGCATGCCGGGGCATCTCGTGGCCCCGCACCGAGAGCGCCGGGGGCGTGGTCTCCGCGCGGCGGACAGGGGGGGCGCAGCGTCGGAGCCCGCGCTCGGTCCTCGTCGAGGACAACGGCCCGCCGCCGTCGAGCGTTCGGGCGTCGCGCCTGAAGAAGCGTGAGTCGTTCGACGCACGAAGGCCCCGAAACCCGGCCAGGGTTTCGGGGCCACGCGTCAACGACTCACGCTGCTACGCCTGCGGCAGCCGGTCCAACTGTGCCTGGATCCGGGCGATGTCCTCGTCCGCCTTGGCGAGCCGGCCCTTGATCTTGTCGACCACCTGGTCCGGGGCCTTGGCGAGGAACGCCTCGTTGCCCAGCTTGCCCTCGGACTGCGCCTTGTCCTTCTCGGCGGCGGCGAGGTCCTTGGCGAGGCGCTTGCGCTCGGCGGCCACGTCGATCGCGCCGGACAGGTCGAGCGCCACCTCGGCGCCCGCGACCGGCAGTGTGGCGGTGGCCGTGAAGCCCTCGCCCTCCGGCTGCAGCTTGAGCAGCTGGCGGATGGCCGGCTCGTGCGCGGCGAGCGCGGTGCCGTCCAGGGTCAGGCGGGCCGGGACGCGCTGGCCCGCCTTGAGGCCCTGGTCGCCCTTGAAGCGGCGGACCTCGGTGACGACCTGCTGGAGCGTCGCGATCTCCTGCTCGGCGGCCTCGTCGCGGAAGCCACTGTCGGTGGGCCAGTCGGCGATGACGACGGACTCGCCGCCCGTGAGCGTCGTCCACAGCGTCTCGGTGACGAACGGGACGATCGGGTGGAGCAGCCGCAGCATGACGTCCAGGACCTCGCCGAGGACCCGGCCGGACACCTTGGCCTGATCGCCGCCCGCCATGAACGTCGTCTTCGACAGCTCGACGTACCAGTCGAAGACCTCGTCCCACGCGTAGTGGAAGAGCGCGTCGGAGAGCTTCGCGAACTGGTAGTCGTCGTAGAACGCGTCGGCCTCGGCGACCGTCTTGTTCAGGCGGGAGAGGATCCAGCGGTCCGTCGCCGTCATCTCGTCCACGGCCGGCAGCGGGCCCTCGACCGTCGCGCCGTTCATGAGCGCGAAGCGCGTCGCGTTCCAGATCTTGTTGGCGAAGTTCCGGGACGCCTGGACCCAGTCCTCGCCGATCGGGACGTCGATGCCCGGGTTGGCGCCGCGGGCGAGCGTGAAGCGCAGCGCGTCGGAGCCGTAGGTGTCCATCCAGTCCAGCGGGTTGACCGCGTTGCCGAACGACTTCGACATCTTCTTGCCGTGCTCGTCACGGACCATGCCGTGGAACGCGATGGTCTTGAAGGGGACCTCGCCGTCCATCGCGTACAGGCCGAACATCATCATCCGGGCGACCCAGAAGAACATCAGGTCGTAGCCGGTGACCAGGGCCGAGTTCGGATAGAACTTGGCGAGGTCCTCGGTCTGCTCGGGCCAGCCCATCGTGGAGAAGGGCCACAGGCCGGAGGAGAACCAGGTGTCGAGGACGTCCGTGTCCTGGTGCCAGCCCTCGCCGCTCGGCGGCTGCTCGTCGGGGCCGACGGCCACGGTCTCGCCGTTCGGGCCGTGCCAGACCGGGATGCGGTGGCCCCACCAGAGCTGGCGGGAGATGCACCAGTCGTTGAGGTTGTCGACCCAGTCGAAGTAGCGCTGCGTCAGGTCGGCCGGGTGGATGTTCACCCGCCCGTCGCGCACCGCGTCGCCCGCGGCCTTCGCGAGCGGCTCGACCTTGACCCACCACTGCAGCGAGAGCCGCGGCTCCAGCGTCGTCTTGCACCGCGAGCAGTGCCCGACGGAGTGCGTGTACGGGCGCTTCTCGGCGACGATCCGGCCATCGGCGCGCAGCGCGGCGACGATCGCCGAGCGCGCCTCGAAGCGGTCGAGCCCCTCGAAGGGACCGTGGGCGGTGATGACGCCGCGCTCGTCCAGGACCTCAAGGGCCTCCAGGTCGTGGCGCTGGCCGATCGCGAAGTCGTTCGGGTCGTGGGCGGGGGTGACCTTCACGGCGCCGGTGCCGAACTCCGGGTCGACGTGCGTGTCCGCGACGACGGGGATCGTGCGCCCGGTCAGCGGCAGCTTGATCCGCTTGCCGACGAGGTGCGCGTACCGCTCGTCGTCCGGGTGGACGGCGACCGCGGTGTCGCCCAGCATCGTCTCGGCGCGCGTCGTCGCGACGACGATGGTGTCCTCGCCCTCGCCGTACTTCATGGAGACGAGCTCGCCGTCGTCGTCCTGGTAGTCGACCTCGATGTCCGAGATGGCCGTCAGGCAGCGCGGGCACCAGTTGCTGATGCGCTCGGCGCGGTAGATCAGGCCGTCGTCGAACATCTTCTTGAAGACGGTCTGGACGGCGCGCGACAGCCCCTCGTCCATGGTGAAGCGGTCGCGGCTCCACGCCACACCGTTGCCCAGGCGGCGCATCTGACCGGCGATCTGGCCGCCGGACTCCGCCTTCCACTGCCAGACCCGCTCGACGAAGGCCTCACGGCCCAGGTCGTGCCGGGACAGGCCCTCCTTGGCGAGCTCGCGCTCCACCACGTTCTGCGTGGCGATGCCCGCGTGGTCCATGCCGGGCTGCCACAGCGTCTCGTAGCCCTGCATGCGCTTGCGGCGGGTCAGGGCGTCGATCAGCGTGTGCTCGAAGGCGTGGCCGAGGTGCAGCGAGCCCGTGACGTTCGGCGGCGGGATGACGATCGTGTACGGCGGCTTCTCGCTCTTGGGATCGGCATCGAAGTAACCGCGCTCTACCCAGCGCTCGTACAGCGGCGCCTCTACTTCGGCCGGCGCGTACTGGGTCGGCAGTTCGGAGGTGGGCACTGGCGTCTGCTGCTGAGAGTTCTCGGTCACGGGGCCAGTTTAGAGGGGTTACAAGCTCGTACTGAAACCGAATCCGGTGGAACGGATCGCACCCACGTACGTCAGGATGTCGGCAGCACATAAGCAACGGGAGGGAATGCCAGTAATGAGCCACAACCAGCCGGGCCCGTACGGGAACCAGCCGCCGCAGCAGCCGGGTCCGTACGGTCAGCAGCCCCAGCAGCCGGGCCCCTACGGTCAGCCGCAGCAGCCGGGCCCGTACGGCCAGCCCCAGCAGGCGCCGCAGCCCGGCTACGGTTACCCGCAGCAGCCGCCGCAGCAGGCGCCCCAGGGCGTTCCCCCGCAGCAGCCCCCGGGCGCCCCGGGTGCCCCGTACGGCCAGCCGCAGGCGCCTGGCGGTTACGGCCAGCCCCAGCAGCCCGGCCCGTACGGTCAGCAGCAGGCCCCGTACGGCCAGTACCCGCAGCAGCCGCCCTCCGGCGGGGGCGGCAACAAGAAGGTGCTGGGCATCGTGATCGGCGCGGTCGCCGTGGTGGCGGCGCTCGGCGTGGGTGGCTACTTCATCTTCGGTGGCGGGGACAGCGGCGGCAGTGGCTCGTCCGTGGCGGACGACGGCGCGCACAAGCTGACGACGCCGGCCACGGTCCTCGGCGAGTACCAGAAGAGCAGCGCGAACACCTCCAGCAGCGGCACCTTCAGCGAGAGCGACCTCGCGGAGGCCAAGAAGTGGGGCGTGACCGACCCCAAGAGCGTGAACGCCAGCTACAAGGCGGGCTCCGGCACCTCGGTCAAGGCGATCAACTTCGGTGGCGTCTACGGCACGATCGAGGACCCGGAGAAGGTCGTCGACTCGATGTTCTCCGAGATGGAGAGGAAGTCCAAGGAGGAGGCGGCCGGCGCGAGCGGCGCCAAGGTCTCCTTCGAGGGCTCGCCCCAGGCGTTCACGCCGACCGGTTTCAAGAACGGCGTCATGAAGTGCCAGAACGCCAAGTACGAGATGCCCGGCGGCAGTTCGTCCACCGCGGGCGTGCCGTCGAGCTTCAAGATGCCGATGTGCATCTGGGGTGACCACAGCACGGTCACGTACATCGTGTACTCCGACAGCGGCGCCATCATCTCGAAGAAGGAGCAGCCGCTGAGCGAGGCCGCCGACACGACGGCGAAGCTGCGCGACGAGGTGCGCGTCAAGTCCTGACGCCCGCACCCGCACCACATGAGAAGGGCCCCGGTCGGATCTCCGACCGGGGCCCTTCTCTTGCCGACTGGCGGTCCGCTACGCCGACTTCTGCTCGCCGCTGCCGCCGCCACGGGCGTCGCGCGGGATCAGCGTCGGGTTCACGTTCGAGTGGACGGCGTCCGCGGTGATGACGACGCGGGCCACGTCCTTGCGGGACGGCACCTCGTACATCACCGACTGGAGGACCTCCTCCATGATGGCGCGCAGTCCTCGCGCGCCGGTGCGGCGCAGGATCGCCTGGTCGGCGATGGCCTCGAGCGCCTCGCGCTCGAAGTCCAGCTCCACACCGTCGAGTTCGAAGAGCCGCTGGTACTGCTTGACCAGAGCGTTCTTCGGCTCGACGAGGATCTGGAGCAGCGCCTCACGGTCGAGGTTCTGGACCGCGGTGATGACCGGGAGGCGGCCGATGAACTCCGGGATCATCCCGAACTTCACCAGGTCCTCCGGCATGACCTCCTGGAACTGGTCCTTCTCCTCCAGCTCGCGCTTGGAGTGCAGGGTCGCGCCGAAGCCGATGCCCTTGGCGCCGGCCCGCGACTCGATGATCTTCTCCAGACCGGCGAACGCGCCGCCCACGATGAACAGCACGTTCGTCGTGTCGATCTGGATGAACTCCTGGTGCGGGTGCTTGCGGCCGCCCTGCGGCGGCACCGAGGCACTGGTCCCCTCAAGGATCTTGAGGAGCGCCTGCTGCACGCCCTCACCGCTCACATCACGGGTGATCGACGGGTTCTCCGACTTGCGGGCGACCTTGTCGATCTCGTCGATGTAGATGATCCCGGTCTCGGCCTTCTTGACGTCGTAGTCGGCCGCCTGGATCAGCTTCAGCAGAATGTTCTCGACGTCCTCGCCGACGTAGCCCGCCTCCGTCAGCGCCGTCGCGTCGGCGATGGCGAACGGGACGTTGAGCATGCGGGCCAGTGTCTGCGCGAGGAGCGTCTTCCCGGAACCGGTCGGGCCGAGGAGAAGGATGTTGGACTTCGCGAGTTCGATCGCGTCGTCCCGTCCGTTCGCCCCGCCGTTCTCGCCGGCCTGGACGCGCTTGTAGTGGTTGTACACCGCGACGGACAGGGCCTTCTTGGCGGCTTCCTGTCCTACGACATAGCTCTCGAGGAACTCGTAGATCTCGCGCGGCTTGGGAAGTTCTTCCCAGCGCACTTCGCTCGTCTCCGCGAGCTCTTCCTCGATGATCTCGTTGCAGAGGTCGATGCACTCGTCGCAGATGTACACACCGGGGCCTGCGATGAGCTTCTTGACCTGCTTCTGGCTCTTTCCGCAGAACGAGCACTTGAGCAGATCGCCGCCGTCACCGATGCGTGCCACGAGGTGCTTCCCCTTCGCCTGGGAGACGCTCGCACAAGCGGCTCCTGGTGCCTGTATCCGACGGTACCTTGCCGGGCCCCCCGTTCGGGCCCCCCTTGGCACGGTTCACTTTTACGGGAACCGTGCCGAGGGGACGGCAGACGATACAGCGCTGACTACGCGATCGCCTCGTTGTTCATCTTGCGCGTCGACACGACCTGGTCGACCAGGCCGTACGCGAGCGCGTCCTCGGCCGTCAGGATCTTGTCGCGCTCGATGTCATCGCGGATCTTCTCGATCGGCGTCGTCGAGTGCTTGGCCAGCATGTCTTCCAGCTGAGCACGCATGCGCATGATCTCGTTGGCCGCGATCTCCAGGTCGGAGAGCTGCTCACGGCCGGTGCCACCGGAGGGCTGGTGGATCAGCACGCGGGCGTTGGTCAGCGCCATGCGCTTGCCCGGGGTGCCGGCGGCCAGCAGGACGGCGGCCGCGGAGGCGGCCTGGCCCATGCAGACCGTCTGGATGTCCGGCTTCACGAACTGCATCGTGTCGTAGATGGCCGTGAGGGCCGTGAACGAGCCGCCGGGGCTGTTGATGTAGATGGAGATGTCGCGGTCCGGGTCCATCGACTCGAGGCACAGCAGCTGCGCCATGACGTCGTTGGCCGACGCGTCGTCGATCTGCACGCCGAGGAAGATGATGCGCTCCTCGAAGAGCTTCGCGTACGGGTCGTACTCGCGCACGCCCTGCGAGGTGCGCTCGACGAAGCGCGGCACCACGTAGCGGTTGTCGACCTGGGGGCCCTGGTACAGGCCGCTGCCGGGGAAGTTGTTCATGGTCGGTGTTCCGTCCTGGTGAGGGTGGGCTTGGCTGGCTGTGCCGACGTGATCGCGAGGATCAGGCGCCGGTGCCGCCGCCGCCCGGAACGCCCGTAGCGGCAGTGATGATCTCGTCGATGAGGCCGTACTCCTTGGCCTCCTCGGTGGTGAACCAGCGGTCACGGTCACCGTCACGGATGATCGTCTCGACGCTCTGGCCGGAGTGGCGCGCGGTGATCTCGGCCATGCGCTTCTTCGTGCGCAGCAGGTACTCGGCCTGGATCTTCACGTCCGACGCGGTACCGCCGATGCCCGCGGAGCCCTGGTGCATCAGGATGTCGGTGTGCGGGAGCGCGAAGCGCTTGCCGGCCGAGCCGCCGGTCAGCAGGAACTGGCCCATGGAGGCGGCCATACCCATGCCGATGGTGACGACGTCGTTCGGGATGTACTGCATGGTGTCGTAGATCGCCATGCCGGCCGTCACCGAGCCGCCGGGGCTGTTGATGTACAGGAAGATGTCCTTGTCCGGGTCTGCGGCAAGGAGCAGCATCTGTGCGGTGATCTTGTTCGCGATGTCGTCGTCGACCTGCTGGCCGAGGAAGACGATGCGCTCGCCGAGCAGCCGGTTGTAGACATGGTCGCCGAGGCCACCACCGATGGACGGCTCGCCTGCGGCGGAAGGCATCAGATTCGTCACGGATCCACCTGCTCGTCTCTGACGGCTACGCGCCGTCTCGCGTCTTTAGCTGGGCCGGGGGCCGTCCTCCGACGCCCCTGCCCTTCTCTTCATGGACCCTAACGCGCGGCCCCCTCCGGGGAATCCCGCGGATGGAACTGTTCGCTGTGAGCGCAGGTACGGTGCGCTCCGCTACGGGGGGCTGGCAACGGTGCCGCCAGGGGCGCGGGGAACTGCGCGCGCATGGCGCGCGGGGCGCAAGACGCGTCTTCCCTCAGCCCCTTTGGCCGCTGGCGGCCCGGCGCGGGGATTGCGCAGTTCCCCGCGCCCCCAAGAGCAAATGCGAAGTCCCCCGGGACCATCACGGTTCCGGGGGACCTCGCTCACGCTAGGGACGGAGGCGTTACGCCTTGTCCTGGTCCTCGGCGGAGCCCTCGGTGGACTCGGCGGCGGCCTCGGTGGCCTCCTCCGTCTCCTCCTCGTCGTCCGAGAGGTCGACGACCTCGCCGTTGGTGTCCTTGACCGTGGCGGCCTCGACGACCGTGGCAAGGGCCTTTCCGCGGGCGACCTCGCCGACGAGCATCGGGACCTGGCCACCCTCGACGACGGCCTGGGCGAACTGGTCGGGGGACATGCCGGAGGAGGCGGCGCGGCGCATGAGGTGCTCGGTGAGCTCCTCCTGGCTGACGTTCAGCTTCTCCTTGTTGACGAGCTCGTCGAGGACGAACTGCGTCTTGATGCCCTTGACGGCCTGCTCGCTCGTCTCGGCGTCGAACTCCTCGACCGTCTTGCCCTGGATCTCGAGGAACTTCTCGAGGTTCAGGCCCATCTGGGCGAGCTGGTGGTTCTCGAGGTTGTGCTTGCGGGTCTGGACCTCGTCCTCGAGGAGCTTCTCCGGGACGGGGACCTCGACCAGCTCGAGCAGCTTCTCGAGGACGCGCTCCTGGGCCTGCGTGGCCTGGTCGTTCAGCTTCTGGTTCTCGAGGCGCTTGCGGCTGTCGGCCTTCAGCTCCTCGAGGGTGTCGAACTCGGAGGCGAGCTGCGCGAACTCGTCGTCGAGCTCCGGCAGTTCGCGCTTGGCGACCTGGGTCACCTTGACGGTGACCTCGGCGTCCTTGCCCTCGGCGGAGCCGCCCTTGAGCTCGGAGGTGAAGGTGGCCTCAGCCCCGGCCTCCAGGCCCTTGACGGCGTCGTCGATGCCGTCGAGGAGCTCGCCCGAGCCGATGGTGTACGAGACGCCGGAGGCGACGCCGTCCTCGAGGACCTCGCCCTCGACCTTGGCCTCCAGGTCGATCGTCACGACGTCGCCGTCCTCGGCGGCGCGCTCGACCGGCGCGGTGGAGGCGAAGCGGTCGCGCAGCTGCTCGACGGCCTTGTCGACGTCCTCCTCGGTGACCTCGGTGGCGTCGACCTCGACCTCGATGCCGGAGTAGTCCGGGATCTCGATCGTCGGGCGCACGTCGACCTCAGCGGTGAAGTTCAGCGTCTCGCCGTCCTTCAGGTCCGTGATGTCGACCTCGGGCTGACCGAGGACGTTGAGCTCCGCCTCGTTCACGGCCTCGGTGTAGAACTTCGGGAGCGCGTCGTTGACCGCCTCTTCGAGAACCGCACCGCGGCCGAAGCGCTGGTCGATGACGCGGGCCGGGATCTTGCCCTTGCGGAAGCCCTTCACCGTGACCTGCTGGTTGATCTTCTTGTACGCCGCGTCGAGGCTGTCCTTGAGCTCCTCGAAGGGCACCTCAATGCTGAGCCGAACCCGGGTCGGGTTCAGGGTCTCGACGGCGCTCTTCACGGTGGGTCTCCTTGGGGGCTGACTTCTGGGATCTGCCCGGCTTAGAGACACACGGGCATGCAGCTTGCATAGTAACGGCACGCCGCTGCTGACCCACAATGCGATCTTGATGCGATCTCGGAGAACCCGGGGGCGGTCTCACGACCTGCGCCCGAACGCTGGTCGGGGTGGCGGGATTTGAACCCACGGCCTTCCGCTCCCAAAGCGGACGCGCTACCAAGCTGCGCCACACCCCGTCGGTGCGACACGTAGGGTACATGCCCGCAGGCAGTGCGACTCCCGCGCTGCGGGCCGCCGGAAAGAGGGTGTGCACTCGACGCCCTCGACCCGCTACGATGCCTGCGTACCGCGGTCGCCGACCTGCGGTGCGGCCGTGCGGGCGTAGCTCAATGGTAGAGCCCTAGTCTTCCAAACTAGCTACGCGGGTTCGATTCCCGTCGCCCGCTCTTGAGAAAAGCCTCCGGCCCGGTTCCACTCCTCGTGGACCGGGCCGGAGGCTTTTTCGCGGTCTTCGCCGGGCGCCCTGGACCGCCGTCTCAGAATTTGATCGCGCTGACGCTGTCCGCGACCGAGTTGAGGAAGTTGTTGATCGCCGGCGCCATTCCGGTCGATGCGAGGAAGAACCCGAAGAGCACCGCGACTATGGCGGGCCCCGCCTTGAGCGAGCCGCCGCGCATGAGGACGACGAGAACGATCGCCAACAACAGCACCACTGACAGCGAAATGGCCACACTGATCACACCCTAGGTCGGTCCGCTCTCCCGGCCCGGAGGGTGAAGCCGCACCCCCCGCCAGAACCATCGTGCCACCAACCCGGCGCGCCTATGCGGCCCGTGACGCATCGTCGGCCACGTACCCGCGGGTTTCGGCTTGATCGTTTCTATCGTCCCGGCCGTCCCGCGCGCCCACCGTCGGCTCGGCCTGCAGGCTTTCTCTCAGTTTCCCCTTGGTTTGCACACAGGAAAATCAAGGAAAAGCGATGTCCAATTAACGCCCGAGCGGTACGGGACGAATCGGTCATTTCACCAAGGGCGGGCAAACCGATGGGGCACAACCTCACAAACCTCATGTCGACTTCCGCACAAACGGGGTACCTGGAAACACCAAGGAGGAATCGAGTTGAGGGTTTTACGAAATCACAGGGGCCCCACTAAGGTGCCTCAGATGTTCCACACTGCCTTCATCCCCACCGGCGCAGTGCGGCCCCCCACGATCTCCCCGAGTTCCTGGTGGGAGGGCCTGTGAGCAACTCGCTGCACCCACAGGACTCGCACCGCACCCCGCTCCCGCCGACCGCGCGGCCCACCGCGGAAGTCTCCCCCCGGAAAACGGCCCCCGCTCCGGCCGACACCCCCGCGCCCTCCAAGCCCAAGCAGCGCGACGCGTTCTTCGACAACGCCAAATACCTGGCCATCGTCTTCGTCGCGATGGGCCATTCCTGGGAGCCGCTGACCGACGGCAGCCGTACCGCCGAAGCGTTGTACGAGATCGTCTACACGTTCCACATGCCGGCGTTCATCATCATCTCCGGCTATTTCTCGCGCAGCTTCGACATGCGGCCCGACCGGCTGCGGCGCCTCATCACCGGCGTCGCGGTGCCGTACGTGATCTTCGAGGTCGCGTACAGCATCTTCAAGAAGTACGCGGACAACGACCCCGGGCACCCGGTCAGCCTGCTCGACCCGTGGTTCCTGACCTGGTTCCTCGTCGCGCTGTTCGTCTGGCGGCTCACCACGCCGCTGTGGAAGATCGTCCGCTGGCCGATCCCGCTCTCCATCGCCATCGCCGTGCTCGCCTCGGTCTCCCCCGACATCGGCGACGACCTGGACCTGCAGCGCGTACTGCAGTTCCTGCCGTTCTTCGTGCTCGGCCTGTTCCTGAAGCCCGAGCACTTCCAGCTCGTGCGGCGGCGCGAGGTGCGGATCCTGTCCGTGCCGATCGGCCTGTGCGCCTTCCTGCTCGCCTACTGGGCGGCGCCGCGCATGACGTCCGTGTGGTTCTACCACCGCGACAGCGCGCAGGAGCTGGGCGTCCCGTGGTGGGTCGGCGTCGTCATGACGCTGGCCCTGTTCGGCTGCTCGATCGTGCTCACCGCGTGCTTCTTCGCGTGGGTGCCGGGGCGCAGGACATGGTTCACGGTGCTCGGCGCCGGGACGCTGTACGGCTATCTGCTGCACGGGTTCCTGGCGAAGGGCTCCCGGTTCTGGGGCTGGTTCGACGCGGACTGGACGCACACCCCGTACGGCGAGGTCGCCGTCACGCTCATCGCGGGCGCCGTGGTCACCGCCCTGTGCACGCCACCGGTGCAGCGGGCCTTCCGCTTCGCCATGGAGCCGCGGATGCCGTGGGCGTTCAAGAAGGACGCCACCGAGACGGCACGGGCCAGGCAGCGCGCCTGACGTGGTTCGGGTAAGGGTGGGACCGGGGACGAACCCGCCCGCCCTTTCCCGAACCCGCATCACGAGGAGTCCCGGCCTCATGCAGATCGATCTCAACGGGCGCACCGCCCTGGTCACCGGATCCACCCAGGGCATCGGCGCCGCCATCGCGACGGGTCTCGCCCGCTCCGGGGCCCGCGTCGGCGTCAACGGCCGCACCCGGGAGCGCGTCGACGAGGCCGTGTCCCGCATCCGCGCCGAGGCCCCCGGCGCCGACCTCGTCCCGGTCGCCGCCGACGTCACCACCGAGGACGGCCTGCGGGACGCCGCCGATGCGCTCCCCCACATCGACATCCTGGTCAACAACCTGGGCATCTTCGGCTCCGCCGACCCACTGGAGATCACCGACGACGAGTGGCGCCGCTACTTCGAGGTGAACGTGCTGGCCGCGGTCCGCCTCATCCGCCACTATCTGCCCGGCATGACCGAGCGCGGCTGGGGCCGGATCCAGAACATCGCGAGCGACTCGGCCGTGGTGATCCCCGCCGAGATGATCCACTACGGGATGTCCAAGACGGCGCTGCTCTCCGTGACCCGCGGCTTCGCGAAGCAGGCCGCCGGCAGCGGCGTGACCGTCAACTCCGTCATCGCGGGTCCCACCCACACGGGCGGCGTCGAGGACTTCGTCTACGAACTGGTCGACCGCGAACTGCCCTGGGACGAGGCACAGCGGGCCTTCATGCGCGAGCACCGGCCGCAGTCCCTGCTGCAGCGGCTCATCGAGCCCGAGGAGATCGCGAACATGGTGGTCTACCTGGCCTCCGACCTGTCGAGCGCCACGACCGGCGGCGCCCTGCGGGTGGACGGCGGGTACGTGGACTCGATCCTGCCGTAGGGCCTTTACGGCCGTATGGCCTTTACGGCCGTAAAACACTCAGTCGATCCCCAGCAGCGCGCGCATCCTCGCGTACTTCTGGGTCAGGCGATTCCGGGTCGCCTCGTCGAGGACGGCGAGGCGGCCCGGATCCGCGTTGTGGGCGAGGTCCGCCTCCTTGACCAGGCGGGCGCCGGGGGTCGCGAGGATGCGCCGGGCGTACGTCTCCGGGGGCTCGCCCTTGCGCTTGGTCAGCGCGCGGACGACCGCCTTCGTCTCCGCCGGGAGTTCGGCCGCCTCCAGCCACTCCTCCGTGAGCGCGTCGTCCTCGATCGCGTCGTGCAGCCAGGCCGCGGCGATCTGCGCCTCGCCGCCGCCCCGGGCGCGCGTGCCCTCGGCGACGGCCGCCAGGTGCTCCGCGTAGGGGCGGCCCGCCTTGTCCTGCTGCCCTTGGTGGGCCCGCCGCGCCAGGGCCTCGACTTCCGTCAGCGTGAGCATGCCGCAGAGCCTCTCACGCGGCTCCCGCACGCACTCGGGACTTTGGACCCAGGTCGTTTGGTAAGCTAAGTATTGACGCTTTCTTGACGTTCTCTTGACCAAGGAAGGAACGGGCCCATCGGACACGCAGACACCTTGATCGCCATGGGCGGCGCCTTTCTCGCCGCCGCCGTCCTCGCTCGCCTGGGCGGGCGCATAGGACTCCCCACCATTCCGCTGTTCATCCTGGCCGGGATACTCCTCGGCCCTCACACGCCGGGCGTCGTGCTGCTCTCCGACCCGCACGACCTGGAGATGCTCTCCGCGCTCGGCCTCGTACTGCTGCTCTTCTATCTCGGCCTCGAGTTCCACATGGACGACCTCAAGACCGGCGGCCGCAAGATGGCCGTCGCCGGAGGGACGTACCTCGCGCTGAACGTCGGCGCCGGCCTCGGTTTCGGATTCGCCCTCGGCTGGGGCACATCCGAAGCTCTGGTCCTCGCCGGGGTGCTCGGCATCTCGTCGTCCGCGATCGTCACCAAGGTCCTCGTCGACACCGGCCGGCTCGGCAACCCCGAGACCAAGCCGATCCTCGGGATCATCGTGGTCGAGGACATCTTCCTCGCCCTGTATCTGGCGGCCCTGCAGCCGATCCTGTCCGGCGCGGACTCGCTGTCGGCGGCCGTGCTGGACGGCGGCAAGGCCTTCGGGTTCCTGCTGCTGCTCGCGCTCGCGGCGCGGTTCGGGACGCGGATCGTCGGCATGCTCTTCAACACCAAGGACGACGAGCTCCTCGTCATCTCCTTCCTCGGTGCCGCGGTGTTCGTGGCCGGGGTCTCCGAGTGGTTCGGGGTCGCCGACGCCATCGGGGCGTTCATGGTCGGTCTGATGCTCGGCTCGACCGCGTCCGGCGAGCGGATCCGCACGCTGGTGCACCCGCTGCGGGACGCCTTCGGCGCGATCTTCTTCTTCGGGTTCGGGCTCTCCATCGACCCCGGTGACCTGCCGAGCGTGCTGTGGCCCGTACTCGCGGCGGTCGCGCTGACGCTCGTCATGAACGTCCTCGCGGGGGTCGGCGGGGCGAAGATCTACGGGTTCGGGGCCGGGCCGGCCGCGAACATCTCCACCACCTTGCTGGCGCGCGGCGAGTTCGCGCTGATCCTCGCCACGATGGCGGCGGGCGCGGGGCTCGACGAACGGCTCTCGCCGTTCATCGCGGGTTACGTACTGCTGCTGGCGGTGCTCGGCCCGATGGCCGCGGGCCGCTCCGAATGGCTGGCCCGGATCCTGCCGGTCAAGGAGCGGGCGCCGTTGCTCGACGAACCACGCGTCGGCGCCGGGGTGTAGAACGCCTCACGCGTCCCGGCAGATCAGCAGCAGCGCCCGGTCGTCGTTGACGTCCTTGGCCACCGCCTCGATGAGGTGCCAGGCCGCACCGTGGAAGCCGCCGGTCACATACCGGTCGGCTTCCCCGGTGAGGCGGTCGATGCCCTCGCTGATGTCCCGGTCGGAGGTCTCCACGAGGCCGTCCGTGAACAGCATCAGCACGTCACCGGGGCGCAAGGTGCCCTTCGTGGCATCGAACTCCGCCCCGTCGTAGACGCCGAGGAGCGGGCCCTCGGCCGCCTTCTCCTCCCAGCGCCCGGTGCCCGCGCTGAGCTGGAGGCCCGGCGGGTGGCCCGCGGAGTACAGCTCGTAGTCCCCCGATTCGAGGTCCAGGACGAGGTGGATCGAGGTCGCGAAGCCCTCGTCCCAGTCCTGGCGGAGCAGATAGCCGTTGGCCGCGGGCAGGAAGGCGTGCGGCGGCAGCGATCCGAGCAGTCCGCTGAAGGCGCCGGCCAGCAGCAGCGCACGCGAGGCCGCGTCCATGCCCTTGCCCGACACGTCCGTGAGGACGACCTCGAGCGTGCGCCCGTTGTTCGTACGGGCCGCGACGACGAAGTCACCGGAGAACGACTGGCCGCCCGCCGGGCGCAGCGCCATCTCGCGGTGCCAGCCCGGCGGCAGCTTGGGCAGCCGCGACTGCGTACGGATCCGCTCGCGCAGGTCGAAGAGCATCGTTCCGCCGCGCCGCCAGGGCACGCCGACCCGGCTGCGGAACTGGGCGATGAGCAGGCCGAAGAACCCGCAGGCCGCGACCGTGAGCACGGTGCCGGGCGTGACCCCGGCCGCGCGCTGGGTGTACGGGCCGAGCTGGAACGATTCCACGATCAGCGCCGCGGCCGCCGCCGCGTACAGGCCGAGCAGGCTGGCCGGGCGCAGCAGCAGGCCGCCCGCGACGATCGGCAGGACGAGCACGGCGGGCGCGCACCAGACGGGGTTCAGGATCGTGGCCGCGGCGATCACCGGGATCGTGATGAGCAGCCCGACGAGCGCGATCCAGTCCGAGCCGTCCCCGCGGAAGTAGTCCACACCGGATTTGCGCACGGCTGTGCGAGCCCGGTGCACTCGCATTCTCAACCGGGCCGGGAACGTATCGGCCTCCGCGCGCTGTCCGCGCCCGCGCCGCTCTCGTCGTACCGCCATTGTTCGTGGACCTTATCCACCGGGTCCGGGGCTGTGCACGGGAGGTCCCACTTGTCCCCCTTTCCGGGCACGCCCGTCAGCTCCCGTACGGGAGGGAAAATCCCTCGCCCGTCGCTGCCCGCCCTGGTAGGGATGGCGTATGGCGACCGATCTGCGCACCTTGCGCGACAGCGAGTGGGACGACTGGTACGGGAAGCTGGAGCGGGCCTTCGGCGGGGTCACCGAGGCTCCGGAGGAGCGCGGCCTGTACCGGGAGCTGACCTCCGTAGACCGCTCGATCGGCGTCTGGGACGACGACGAGTGCGTGGGCACGGCGGGCGCCTTCCCGTTCCGCGTCTCGGTGCCCGGCGGGGCCTTCGTGGCCGCGGCGGGCGTGACCATGGTCAGCGTCGCCGCGACGCACCGCAGGCGAGGCATCCTGACGCAGATGATGCGCCGTCAACTCGACGACGTACGAGGGTGGGGCGAGCCCCTCGCGGTCCTCACGGCGTCCGAGCCCGTGATCTACGGGCGGTTCGGCTACGGGACCGGGACCCGCAAGGCGACCGTGAGCATCGAGTCGCGGCGGGTCCGCATCGAGGCGCCCGCCGGGGCCGACGACGTGCGGCTGCGGTACCTGGACCCCGCCGAGGCCGCCGAGCGCTGCGAGGCCGTGTATCTGCGGACCGTGGGGACGCGGCCCGGGATGCTCGGGCGGCTGCCCGGCTGGGAGCGGCTGCCGCTGCTCGACCCGGAGCAGGACCGGGGCGGAGCCTCGCCGCTGCAGTGCGTCGTCGCCGAACTGGGCGGGGAGACCGTCGGGTTCGCCCGTTTCCACGTGAAGCCGGAGTCCGCGCACGGACTGGACCGCAGCACCGTCCTGGTGCGCGAGGTGACCGCGGTCGAGCCCGCGGCGTACGCGGCGCTGTGGCGGTTCCTGTGCTCCATCGACCTCACCGAGACCGTGGAGTGCGGCAACCTGCCGGTGGACGATCCGCTGTTCTCGCTGGTCTCCGACATCCGGCGGTGCGAGGTGCGGGTGCGCGACTCGATGCACGTACGTCTGGTGGAGGTGGGCGAGGCGCTCGAAGCGCGTACGTATCTGGCGCCCGTGGACGTCGTGTTCGAGGCGCGGGACGCCTTCTGCCCCTGGAACGAGGGGCGTTGGCGCCTCACCGGTGACGCGAAGGGCGGCGCCTCCTGCAAGCGGACCAACGAACCGGCCGATCTCGCCCTGTCCGTACGGGAGTTGGGTGCGGCCTACCTCGGCGACACGTCACTGCTCGAACTGGCCGGGGCCGGGCGGGTGCGGGAGCTGCGGCCGGGGGCGCTCGCGGAGGCGTCGGTGGCGTTCGGGTCGACCGTCGCGCCGTGGCTGCCGCACGGGTTCTAGTACGTGCCCGGCGGCTGGCAGGTGGGGCACCAGAAGAGGTTGCGGGCCGCCAGTTCCGCCGTGCGGATCTCGGTGCCGCACAGGTGGCAGGGCTGGGGTGCGCGCCGGTAGACGTAGACCTCGCCGCCGTGGTCGTCGACGCGCGGCGGGCGGTTCATCGCCTCGGGGGTGTGCTCGGGGCGGACGGTGTCGATGCGGTTGGCGCGGACGCCGTCGTGCATCAGCGCCACCAAGTCGTCCCAGATGGCGTGCAGTTGGGGCTCGGTGAGGTTCTTGCCCGGGATGTACGGGTCGATGCCGTGCCGGAAGAGGACCTCGGCGCGGTAGACGTTGCCGACGCCCGAGATGACCTTCTGGTCCATGAGGAGCGCGGCGACGGTGGTGCGGCTGCGGGAGATCCGCGCGTAGGCCCTGGCGGGGTCCTCGGCGGGGCGCAGCGGGTCCGGGCCGAGGCGGTTGTGTATCGCCTGCTTCTCGGCGTCCGTGATGAGCGTGCAGGTGGTGGGGCCGCGGAGGTCCGCGTAGTGGCTGTCGTTCGCCAGGCGCAGGCGGACGGTGTCCGTGGGCGGCGGGGCGGGGGCGGGGCCGAAGGTGTACTTGCCGAAGAGGCCCAGGTGGATGTGGATCCAGGCGTCGTCGTCGCCGAAGCCGAGGAAGAGGTGCTTTCCGTGGGCCTCGGTGCGGGTGAGCTCCTGACCGGTGAGGAGCGCCGCGGCGTCGGAGAACTTGCCCTGCGGGCTGCTCACGGTGGCCGTGCGGCCGGCGAACTTCTCGGCGTGGTCCTGGGCGAGCCGGTGGATCGTGTGACCTTCGGGCACGCCGGTGTTCCTTTCCGGTAACCGTGGTTGACGCCTCGGGGCTCCGCCCCGGACCCCGCGCCTCAATCGCCGGCGGGGCTTGATAGATCAAGCTGAGCCAATCAAGCCCCTGCGGCGATTGAGCAGCGGGGTCCGGGGCGGAGCCCCGAGGGCGCAACCCCGGGTGGGCTAGTCCTGCTGCGGGTGGTGCGCCGGAATGGCGGGGAGCACGCCCGACACCTCGTAGGCCGACAGCATGTCGATGCGGCGCTGGTGGCGCTCCTCGTTGGAGTACGGCGTCGCCAGGAAGATCTCGACGAACTTCGTCGCCTCCTCCTGCGTGTGCATCCGCCCACCGATGGAGATCACGTTCGCGTTGTTGTGCTCACGGCCGAGCGCGGCGGTCTGCTCGCTCCACGCGAGGGCCGCACGGACGCCCTTCACCTTGTTCGCGGCGATCTGCTCGCCGTTGCCGGAGCCGCCGATCACGATGCCGAGGGCGTCGGGGTCCGCCGCCGTCCGCTCCGCGGCGCGGAGGCAGAACGGCGGGTAGTCGTCCTGGGCGTCGTAGATGTGGGGCCCGCAGTCGACGGGCTCGTGGCCGTGGGCCTTGAGCCATTCGACCAGGTGGTTCTTGAGTTCGTAGCCGGCATGATCCGAGCCGAGGTACACGCGCATGGGTCCGAGTGTGGCACGAGGCGGGCCGGGTAGCCGCCTCCGGGTGCCCGCCGGGGCGCCGGTCGTGGCCTTGACAACAATCCGGACTCAAAGCTTCCGATCGGGCCGCCCGGGTGCATTGAATGCGAGCGCACGTTTACCGCAAACGTAAGGACCCGTGCATGACCACGCAGTCGCCCCCCACCACCGGGGCCTCCTCCGGCACGCCGCCCACCGGCGGCGACGGAGACGGACTCAAGGCAGGGCTGAAGAACCGGCACCTGTCCATGATCGCCATCGGCGGCGTCATCGGAGCCGGTCTGTTCGTCGGCTCCAGCTCCGGCATCGCGGCCGCGGGCCCGGCCATCCTCGTCTCGTACGCACTCGTCGGCGCGATGGTCGTCTTCGTGATGCGGATGCTGGGCGAGATGGCCGCCGCACGGCCCTCCTCCGGTTCCTTCTCCGCCTACGCCGACCAGGCGCTCGGCCGCTGGGCCGGTTTCTCCATCGGCTGGCTGTACTGGTTCTTCTGGGTCGTAGTGCTCGCCGTGGAGGCGACGGCCGGCGCGAAGATCCTCAACGGCTGGATACCGGGCGTCCCGCAGTGGGGGTGGGCGCTGATCGTGATGGTCGTGCTCACCGTCGTGAACCTGGCGGCCGTGGGCTCCTACGGGGAGTTCGAGTTCTGGTTCGCCGGGATCAAGGTCGTCGCGATCGCGGCGTTCGTGATCGTGGGCCTGCTCGCCGTCTTCGGCCTGCTGCCCGGCTCCGACAACCCGGGCTCCGGTCTTTCGCACCTCACCGACACCGGCGGCTTCTTCCCGAAGGGGCCAGGGGCGATCCTCACCGGTGTGCTGATGGTCGTCTTCTCCTTCATGGGCTCCGAGATCGTCACGCTCGCCGCCGGTGAGTCCGAGGACCCGCAGAAGGCCGTCACCAAGGCCACGAACTCCGTGATCTGGCGGATCGGCATCTTCTACCTGGGCTCGATCTTCGTCGTCCTCACGCTGCTGCCGTGGAACGATCCGTCGATCGTCGACGAGGGGTCCTACGTGGCCGCTCTCAACGCCATCGGCATCCCGCACGCCGGGCAGGTCATGGACGTCATCGTGCTGACGGCCGTGCTGTCGTGCCTGAACTCCGGGCTCTACACCGCTTCCCGGATGGCCTTCTCGCTCGGGCAGCGCGGTGACGCGCCGAAGTCGTTCGCGAAGACCACGTCGCGCGGTGTGCCGCGGACCGCGATCCTCGGCTCCGTCGTGTTCGGGTTCCTCGCCGTCTGGTTCAACTACCAGTGGCCGGACACCGTCTTCAACTTCCTGCTGAACTCCTCCGGAGCCGTCGCGCTGTTCGTGTGGCTCGTCATCTGCTTCACGCAGTTGAAGATGCGCGGGATGATCCTCCGCGACCAGCCGGAGAAGCTCGTCGTCAAGATGTGGCTGTTCCCGTATCTGACGTGGGCGACGATCGCGATGATCTCGTTCGTGCTGGTGTACATGCTGACGGATGACGCGGGGCGGGAGCAGGTGCTGCTTTCCCTGCTCGTCGCGGCGTTCGTCGTCGGGTTCGCGCTGGTCCGCGAGAAGGTGCAGCGGGCGAAGGCGGCGTGAGTGTTGCGGGGTCCGGGGTTGGCGTCGCGGGGCGCTGCCCCGGACCCCGCTGCTCAATCGCCGCAGGGGCTCGATCTGCTGGTCCGGACTTGATGCTGCCCGGACTCAGCCGGCAGAAGTACTCAACGGTGTGAACGTCTCCTTCACCCGCTCGTACGTCGCCCTCGCCCGGTCCTCCACCTCCGGGCGGTACCACGTCCCCACCTGGTAGGAGCGGCTGCCGCGGTCGAAGCCGAGGAGTTCCGCGTGCCAGCGGGCGCCCTTGAGGGTGAAGAGGTACTCCCAGACCACCGCGGGGCGGCCGCGGAACGCGGTGCGGGTCAGGCGGAGCTTCTTGTAGTCCTGGCCCTGGTGGGCGGCGCGTTCGGACTTCTGCCACGTGGCCAGCAGGTCGTCCTTCGCGAGGGCCGACTGGGCGACGAGTTCCTGGGTGCCGTCCGGTGACGTGTAGTGCACCTCGGACGCCGTCTTCACCACCCGCTCCCAGCCCTTCGGCGGCACCCACGCGTACCCGGCCTCCCGCCGCGCGCCCGCCGGAAGGCTCTCGGTGGGCGGCCGGGACGTGCCCTCGACCGTCGGCGGCCGTGACGTCGTCGGTGTCGGGCCGCCGGCCCGCGGGTCCCCGTTCGGCAGCGTGAGGGCGAGCGTCACCGCGAGGCCCACGGCCAGCACTCCCCCGCCCGCGACGAGGGCCGTCCTGCGCCGGTTCGGCCGCGGCGGCGCGGCGGGCTCCGGGCGGCGCAGGCCGATGTCGAGGGTGCGGGTCCTGGGCTGCGGCACCTCCGAGGGCTTCGGGGCCTCGACGGGGGTCAGTGACCCGGTCACCGTGTCGACGTCGGGGCGGTCCTGCGGTTCCTTCGCCAGCAGGCCCGCGAGGAGCGGGCCGAGCCGGCCCGCCTCGGGCGGCAGCCGCGGCTCCTCGTAGAGGACGGCGTGCAGGGTCGCGAGGGTCGTCTCCCGGGAGAACGGCGAGTTGCCGCCGAGCGCCGCGCAGAGTGTCGCCCCGAGGGACCACAGGTCGGACGGCGGCCCCTGCGGGCGGCCCGCGACCCGCTCCGGCGCCATGTAGTCGGGCGAGCCGACCAGCATGCCGACCATGGTGAGCGCCTTGGCGTCCTGGATCGCGGCGATGCCGAAGTCGGTGAGCATGACGCGGTGCTGCCCCACGCCCTCGATCAGTACGTTGCCGGGCTTGATGTCCCGGTGCAGCACACCGCCCGCGTGCACCTCGCGCAGCGCCCCCGCCAGGCTCAGCCCGATCCGCTCGACCTCGTCCGGCGGCAGCGGTCCGTCCTCGACGAGGACCTGCTCCAGGGAGCGGCCGTCGATCAGCTCCATGACGATCCACAGGCGTTCGCCCTCGTCGACGACGTCGTAGACGCGCACCACCCCGGCGTGGTCGATGCGGGCGGTGGCGCGGGCCTCGCGCAGCGTGCGCTCGCGGCGGGTGCGGGCGTCCTCGGGGTCGAGCCCGTCGATGCGCATTTCCTTGACGGCGACCCGGCGGTCGAGCATTTCGTCCACCGCGCGCCACACGCGCCCCATTCCGCCCTGGCCTATCGATTCGTCCAGGCGGTAGCGGGACGCCACCAGTAATCCCTGGACGCCTCCGCTCGCATTCCCAGGCAATCGACTGCACCCCCGAAACACAGAGAAACACAAAATCGACGCTTCGCGCCGCCCCAGCATAGTGGGGAGAAATCTTGTGGTACCTCTTCAAGTGCCGCGAATTCGGCCGCGGTTGGGGGAAGCCGAAAACCTAGGGGGACGACGAGTATGAGTTCACGACGTCAGATCAAAATCGCCGGGTCGCTGTGCGCGGCCGCCGTGACGGCGTTCATGGTGCTGCCGGGCGCCGCGCTCGCGGACGACGGGCCTGGTACGGGCAGCGACGAGGGCGGGAAGCAGGTGGACGCGGCGCCCGCGGGGGTGAAGCTGACCACGACGCTGCCGGAGAAGATCTCGGCCGACAACTCGACCGGACAGACGCAGAATCTGGTCGCGGGCGTCAGCAATCAGGGAAGCAAGGGAAGCGGACCCGTCATCCTGGCCGTCGTGGGATTCGACGGGCTTGTGGTGAAGGATGTGCCGAACTGCACGGCGATACCGGAGGGAAAGCTGCCGAAGGGGTCCAACAGCGGATTCTCCTGCGCCATCGACAATCTCGCCGCGGGAAAGTCGAAGTCGTACAAGGTCGCCGCGACATTCGATCTCGACAAGACCGGGAAGATCTGTCTGCCGGTGCAGAGCGGGGACACGAAGAAGACGTTCTGGCAGCAGGGCCCGGTGCCGTTCGGCACCACGAGCCCCTCGCCGAACGCGCCCGTCACGCCGCTGCTGCTCGGCACGGAGAACAAGCCGGCCGCGCCTGCCGGAGACAAGGGCGGCGACAAGGGGGGCGGCAGCGATCAGGGGGACCTGCCCCCGACCGGCGCCGGTGACGCCGTGCTGCCGCTGGGCGCGGTCGGCGCCGCGCTGCTCGCGGCCGGCGGGGCGGGCCTGTGGTGGACCCGCCGCACCGAACCGGGCGTGCGCTAGAGGCGGCCTACTTGTCGGCGAGCTTCCAGGCGGTGGGCAGCGCGCCCATCGCCAGGGCCGCCTTCAGGACGTCGCCGATGAGGAACGGCGTGAGGCCCGCGGCGATCGCGGCCGTGAGGCCCATGCCGGTGGACAGAGCCAGGTACGGCACGCCGACGGCGTAGATGATGGCCTCACCGAGGACGAACGTTCCCGCGGTGCGCAGCATCGAGCGGTCGCCGCCGCGCCGGGCGAGCGCGCCGACCGCGGCGGAGGCCAGCATCAGGCCGATGACGTAGCCGAACGAGGCCGTCGCCATGCCGGAGCCGCCCTCCGCGAACCACGGCACGCCGGCCATGCCCGCGAGCGCGTACACGGCGAGCGCGAGGAAGCCGCGGCGGGCGCCGAGCGCGGTGCCGACGAGCAGCGCGGCGAAGGTCTGACCGGTGACCGGCACGGGCGAGCCGGGGACCGGGATCGCGATCTGCGCGGCGATGCCGGTGAGGGCGGCGCCGCCGACGACCAGGGCGATGTTCTTGGCGCGGGAGGCGGGGAGGAGGTCGGCCAGGACCTTGCCCGGACGGGCGGTCGTGACAACGGCGGTGCTCATGGGGACTCCGCGTTCAGTTGGAGGACCTTGCGGTCGGGCAGGGGCAGGGACTGTGTGACGCTATCCCAAGGGAGTTGGGCCGATCACGGTCGCCGGTCGACAAAGGGGCCCACGCCGTGTTGGTGGGCTCTGAACAAACAACGGCGCGTACACCCCGTACAAGGTGATGCTCGTCACTGGGGGCGGCCGCAGCGTAGTCCGTTTTGCGCGCGGGGCCGCTCGACCGGGAGACTGTAGGTTCCCGCCAAACCGCGCGCCCGCGTGCACACGCGCACCCGCACCACCCGAGATCGGCTGAAGCCCCATGCAAGAAGAACCACTCTCCGCCGGGCTGAAGCAGCGCCACCTCACGATGCTCGGCCTCGGCGGGGTCATCGGCGCGGGTCTGTTCGTCGGCTCGGGTGCCGGTATCGCGGTCGCGGGGCCCGGCATCGTCGTCTCGTACCTGATCGCGGGCGCGCTCGCGATGCTGGTGATGCGGATGCTCGGCGAGATGTCCGCCGCGATGCCCGCGTCCGGGTCCTTCTCGGTGCACGCGGAGCGGGCGCTCGGCCGGTGGGCCGGGTTCAGTGCCGGCTGGCTCTACTGGTTCATGCTCGTGGTGGTGCTCGCCGTCGAGGCGACGGGCGCGGCACAGATCGCGAACGGCTGGGTGCCGGGCGTCCCGCAGTGGGCGTGGGTGCTGCTCTTCATGGTCGTGTTCACCGTCGCCAACCTGACGGCGGTGAAGAACTTCGGCGAGTTCGAGTTCTGGTTCGCGGCCCTCAAGGTCTTCGCGATCATCGCGTTCCTGGTGCTCGGCACGCTGGCGATCTTCGGCCTGCTGCCGGACACCGATCCGGTCGGCCTCACTCATCTGACCGGGGACGGCGGGTTCCTGCCGCACGGCTGGCAGGGCGTCGTCTCCGGAGTGCTCGCGGTGGTCTTCGCGTTCGGCGGCCTGGAGGTCGTGACGATCGCGGCCGCCGAGTCCGAGGACCCGGCCCGCTCGGTGGCGCGCGCGGTGCGCAGCGCGGTGTACCGGATCCTGTTCTTCTACGTCGGGTCGATGCTGGTCATCGTGACCGTGCTGCCCTGGACGGAGCAGAAGGCGGGGATCAGCCCGTACGTCACCGTGCTCGACTCGATCGGCGTGCCGTCGGCGGCGCAGATCATGAACATCGTGGTGTTCGTGGCGCTGCTCTCGGCGCTGAACGCCAACCTGTACGGCTCCTCGCGCATGATCTTCTCGCTGGCCGAGCGCGACGAGGCGCCGAAGTCGCTGCTGAAGGTGAGCGGTGGCGGGGTGCCGCGCCGCGCGGTCCTGGCGTCGGTGGCCTTCGGCTTCGTCTCGGTCCTGCTCAACCTGGAGTGGCCCGACACGATCTTCCTCTACATGCTCAACTCGGTCGGCGCGGTGCTGCTGTTCGTGTGGGCGCTGATCGCCGTGTCGCAGCTGCGCCTGCGGCGGCGCATCGAGCAGGAGACCCCGGAGCGCCTCGTGCTGCGGATGTGGGCGTTCCCCTACCTGACGTGGGTGGCGATCGCCGCGATGGCCGCGGTCTTCGGCCTGATGCTGACCGACGACACGGCGCGGCCGCAGCTGATGTGGTCGACCGGGGCGACGCTGCTCGTCCTCGCGGTCGCGGGCGTACGGGAGTTGCGCGCGCGGCGTGACTGAACGGTGCCCGGACGTTCACCGTACGTCGACATGATCGTCGCCGCGTGTGAGCGTCGTGTCCGTATTCCGGAAACCTATTCCCTGTGAGCGGGCCCAGCACTGACACTGTGGCAGTTTTACGCACCGTTTACGCCAGGACCGTCACCGCTACTGAACAGGGCACACCCATGTCTGGGAACTCAGCGCAGTCCACAGCAGAGAGTGCGGACGCGCGGCCGGAGGGACAGGAGCCGGCCGAGCCGTCGCTGTCGCACGGCCTCAAGCAGCGCCATCTTTCCATGATCGCGCTGGGCGGCGTGATCGGCGCCGGCCTCTTCGTGGGCTCCGGCACCGCGATCGCCGCGGCCGGCCCGTCGATCATCCTCGCCTACGCGATATCCGGCGCGCTCGTCATGCTCGTGATGCGCATGCTGGGCGAGATGGCCGCCGCGTACCCGGCCTCCGGCTCCTTCTCGGTGCACGCCGAGCGGGGCATCGGGCCGTGGGCCGGATTCACGGCCGGCTGGTCCTTCTGGTTCCTGCTCTGCGTGGCCGTCGGTCTGGAGGGCATCGGCGCGGCCGGCATCGTGCACGCCTGGGTGCCGGGGGTTCCGGAGTGGGCCTGGGTGGCCCTCTTCATGCTGCTGTTCACGGTCACGAACCTGTCGGCCGTGAAGAACTTCGGTGAGTTCGAGTTCTGGTTCGCCGCCCTCAAGGTCGGCGCGATCGTCCTCTTCCTCGTCATCGGCGTCCTGGCGATCCTCGGTGTGCTGCCCGACGTCGAGGCCCCCGGCATGTCCAACCTCACCGGCCACGGCGGCTTCATGCCGAACGGCACGGAGGGGTTGATCGTCGGCCTGCTTGCCTCGGTCTTCGCGTACGGCGGTCTGGAGACGGTGACGATCGCCGCCGCCGAGTCGGAGCACCCGATCCAGGGCGTCGCGAAGGCGGTCCGCACCGCGATGTGGCGCATCGCCCTCTTCTACGTCGGGTCCATGGCGGTCGTCGTGGTCCTGCTGCCCTGGACGGCGAAGGAGATCCCGACCAAGGGCCCCTACGTCGCCACGCTCGACCACCTGGGCGTCCCCGCGGCCGGCCAGATCATGAACGTGGTCATCCTCGTCGCCCTGCTCTCCGCCATGAACGCCAACATCTACGGCGCCTCGCGCATGGCCTCTTCGCTGGTCGCCCGCGGCATGGGCCCGAAGGTCATCGGCCGGATCACCAACGGAGTGCCGCGCGTCGCCGTCCTGATGTCGGCCGTCTTCGGCTTCGTGTGCGTGCTGCTCAGCTACTGGCGCCCGGACGACGTCTTCGCCTGGCTGCTCAACACCATCGGCGCGATCATCCTCGTCGTCTGGTTCTTCATCGCCGTCTCGCAGCTGGTGCTGCGCCGCAAGCTGGAGCGCGAGGCGCCGGAGAAGCTCGTCGTGAAGATGTGGGCGTACCCCTACCTGACGATCATCGCGCTCGTCGGCATGGTCGCCGTCTTCGTCCTGATGGCCCGCGAGCACGACACGCGGATCCAGCTGTACTTCTCGGGCGGCCTGGCGGTCATCCTCGCGGCGGTCGGCTACGCGCGGCAGAAGATGGCAGAGAAGAAGTAGCGCCACCCCGTTCACCGCTCAACGCGAAGGGCCCCCGGACCACTTGGTCCGGGGGCCCTTTCGTTGTGCCCGCCCGTTGCGACCGACACTCCTGCTGTTAGCCTGCACTTGCAATAGAGTTGCAATAAGCAGTCGGAGGGCACGGAGAGACATGGCCACGTACACGCTTCCTGAGCTTCCGTACGACTACGCGGCGCTTGAGCCGGTCATCAACCCGCAGATCATCGAGCTGCACCACGACAAGCACCACGCGGCGTACGTGAAGGGCGCGAACGACACCCTGGAGCAGCTGGCCGAGGCCCGCGACAAGGAACAGTGGGGCTCCATCAACGGCCTGGAGAAGAACCTGGCCTTCCACCTCTCCGGCCACATCCTGCACAGCATCTACTGGCACAACATGACGGGCGACGGCGGCGGCGAGCCCCTCGCGGCGGACGGCGTGGGCGAGCTCGCGGACGCGCTGACGGAGTCCTTCGGCTCCTTCGCCGGGTTCAAGGCGCAACTGACGAAGGCCGCGGCGACGACCCAGGGGTCGGGCTGGGGTGTCCTCGCGTACGAGCCGGTGAGCGGGCGGCTCATCGTGGAGCAGATCTACGACCACCAGGGCAACGTCGGACAGGGCTCGACCCCGATCCTCGTCTTCGACGCCTGGGAGCACGCGTTCTACCTGCAGTACAAGAACCAGAAGGTCGACTTCATCGAGGCGATGTGGCGGGTCGTCAACTGGCAGGACGTGGCCAAGCGGTACGCGGCCGCGAAGGAGCGGGCGTACAACCTGCTGCTGGTGCCCTGACCGGCACCGCGTGATGCGTCCCGCCTCGTGATCGTCTTCTCAGCCTTCACGCCGGCGGGCGGTGGAAACGACAGGCCCCCGCGAGGATGTGACTCGCGGGGGCCTGTCGGTAGGGGTGGTTCCGGAGGAACGTAAGGGCATGGCGTTCACGCAGAACCTGAGCTGCGCGGGGTGCGGCTCCTACGAGGAGCACACGCACCTCACGAAGACCCAAGAGGAGTGGCTCCGCACGAAGGAGCCGGAGCTGACGAGTGCGGAGAGCCACGCGTACTGGAAGTGCACCAAGAAGGACTGCCGCACCCTGCGGCACCGCTGGCAGGCGGCCAGGACCTACACCCTGCCGCCTCCCGAGGAGGGCTAGTCGAAGATCGGGCCCACCGTGCGCGTGCGCTTGATCTCGTAGAAGCCCGGGACCGAGGCGACCAGGAGCGTGCCGTCCCAGAGCTTGGCCGCCTCCTCGCCCTTGGGGGCCGGGGTGACGACGGGGCCGAAGAAGGCGATCTGGTTGCCATCGGCGCCCGGCACCGCGATGACCGGCGTGCCGACGTCCTGGCCGACCAGGTCGATGCCCTCCTTGTGGGAGGCCCGGAGCTCCTCCTCGTACTTCGTGCCGTCCCAGTGGTCGAGGAGCGAGGCGGGCAGGCCGACCTCCTCCAGGGCACCGGCGACGGCCTCCTTCGTGGGGCCCTCGCCGCGGTTGTGGATACGGGTGCCGAGCGCGGTGTAGAGGTCACCGAGGACCTCCGCGCCGTGCTCCTGCTGCGCGGCGATGACGACGCGGACCGGGCCCCAGGCCTGGACGCGCATCATCTCCTGGTACTCCTCCGGCAGCTCGTCGAGACGCGGCTCGTTGAGCACCGCCAGGCTCATCACGTGCCAGCGGACCTTGATGTCGCGGACCTTCTCGACCTCCAGGACCCAGCGCGAGGTCATCCAGGCCCAGGGGCACAGGGGGTCGAACCAGAAGTCGACAGGGGTCTTCTCGGACATGGCTCTCCTCAAGGTTCACCGGGTGGTCTCGGCTGCGGCAACACGGCCCGTGCCCGGTCCATTCCCCGATGTCCGGTGTCACAGCCGCGTGCGAGGATCGTAGGCGGCTGAACAGTTACGTCACAAAGGAGTGCCGCCGTGCCCGGTGAGAATCTGTCCCGCGACGAGGCCCGCGAGCGGGCGGGACTGCTGTCCGTCGACGGGTACGAGGTGGCGCTCGACCTGCGCTCCGCGGTCGGCGAGTTCGCGGGCGAGGGGCCGCGCACCTTCCGCTCCGTGACCACGATCCGGTTCCGGTCGAACGAGGCGGGGGCGAGCACGTTCGTCGACCTGATCGCCCCGTCCGTGACGGCCGTTTCGCTGAACGGCGAGGACCTGGACCCGGCGGCCGTGTTCGACGGCAACCGCATCCAGCTGGAGAGCCTGGCGGCGGACAACGAACTGGTGGTCGACGCCCAGTGCGCCTACTCGCGCACCGGCGAGGGCATGCACCGCTTCGTCGACCCCGAGGACGGCGAGGTCTACCTCTACACGCAGTACGAGCCGGCCGACGCGCGCCGGGTGTTCGCGAACTTCGAGCAGCCCGACCTGAAGGCGCCGTACCGGTTCAGCGTGCAGGCGCCCGAGGGCTGGACCGCGTGGTCCAACGGAGTCGGCGAACTGGTCGACGGCGTCTGGCAGTTCGCCGAGACCAAGCCGATCTCGACGTACATCACGGCGGTCGTCGCCGGCCCGTACCACTACGTGACGGACACGTACGAGCGGTCCTTCGACGACGGCTCGAAGCTCGTCGTGCCGCTCGGCGCGATGTGCCGCAAGGGGCTCGCCCCGTACTTCGACGCCGATGACGTCTTCACCGTCACCAAGCAGGGCCTCGACTTCTTCCACGACAACTTCGACTACCCGTACCCCTTCGGGAAGTACGACCAGGCCTTCGTGCCCGAGTACAACCTCGGCGCCATGGAGAACCCCGGAATGGTCACGTTCCGCGAGGAGTTCATCTTCCGCGGCAAGGTCACGCAGGCGTCCTACGAGCGGCGCGCGAACGTGATCCTCCACGAGATGGCCCACATGTGGTTCGGCGACCTCGTGACCATGCGCTGGTGGGACGACCTGTGGCTGAAGGAGTCCTTCGCGGACTTCATGGGCGCGTTCTCGATGGTGGAGGCGACGCGGTTCACGGACGGCTGGATCACCTTCGCCAACAACCGGAAGTCGTGGGCGTACCGGGCGGACCAGCTGCCGAGCACGCATCCGATCACGGCCGACATCCGGGACCTGGAGGACGCGAAGCTCAACTTCGACGGCATCACGTACGCCAAGGGCGCCTCGGTGCTGAAGCAGCTCGTCGCGTACGTGGGCCGGGACGCGTTCCTCGAGGGCGCCCGCCGATACTTCAAGCGGCACGCGTACGGGAACACGGAGCTGGGCGACCTGCTGTCCGCCCTGGAGGAGACGAGCGGGCGCGACCTCGCCGCCTGGTCCCGGTCCTGGCTGCAGACCGCGGGCGTCAACTCCCTCACTCCGCAGGTCACGTTGAACGCCGAGGGGCGGATCACCGAGCTGGCGGTGGTGCAGGAGGCGGCCGCTTCACACCCCGAACTGCGCCCGCACCGGGTGGCCGTGGGCCTGTACCGGCGTGCGGCCGGCGGGGCGGTCGAGCGGTACGCGCGCGCCGAGGTGGACGTCGACGGGCCGCGGACGGTCGTCGGAGAGCTGGCAGGGGCCGAGGCCCCCGAGCTGGTCCTGGTCAACGACGACGACCTCACGTACTGCAAGATCCGCTTCGACGAGGGCTCCCTCGCGACGCTGCGGAACCACCTCGGGGACATCTCCGACCCACTGGCGCGGGCACTGTGCTGGTCGGCGCTGTGGAACGCGACGCGGGACGCGCTGATGCCGGCGCGGGACTTCATCGACCTCGTCCTGCGGTTCGCGGGCCGCGAGTCGGACATCGGCGTGCTCCAGATGCTGCACGCGTGGGCGCGCTCCGCGCTCGTGCACTACGCGGCGCCCGAGTGGCGCGAGACCGGCGGGCGGCTGCTCGCCGAGGGCGCGCTCAAGGAGCTGCGGATCGCGGAGCCGGGGAGCCAGCATCAGCTGACGTGGGCGCGGTTCTTCGGCGCGGTCGCCTCCAGCGAGGCCGATCTGCAGCTGCTGCGGGGCCTGTTGGACGTTTCCGGTGGCGCGAAGATCGACGGTCTGGACGTCGACCAGGAGCTGCGGTGGGCGTTCCTCGAGACGCTCTCGACGTACGGGGTCGCGGACGAGTCCGTGCTCGCGGCGGAGCTGGCGCGCGACGACACCGCCTCCGGCAAGCGGCACCAGGTGCGGTGCCTCGCGGCGCGGCCTTCGGAGGCCGTGAAGGCACAGGCCTGGGCGCAGGTCGTGGAGTCGGACGCGCTCAGCAACGCGCTGGTGGAGGCGACGATTTCGGGGTTCCAGCAGCCGTCCCAGCGGGCGCTCACCGCGGGGTACGCGGAGAAGTACTTCGCGGTGATCGAGCGGGTGTGGGGCGAGCGGTCGATCCAGATCGGGATGGATGTGGTGCGGGGACTGTTCCCCGGGTTGCAGGACTCGCAGGCGACGCTGGAGGCCACGGACGCGTGGCTGTCCGGGCATGAGCAGGCGGCGCCTGCACTGCGGCGGCTCGTGCTCGAGGCGCGGGACGACTTGGCGCGGTCGCTGCGCGGGCAGGCGTGTGACGTGGCGGCGGCCAGGTAGCCGGGGGCAGCGGATTGCCCGAGTTCGGTGGTGTTACCAAATGCTGGCATTCGGGGCCGTAACCCGGCGCTCGCCAGCGTTTTTCGGCAGGTTGGGGCGGGAGCTTTAGGGCAGGGATGTCCGGAGTTTCCTACGGGGGTGTAACAGCGGTTAGGCGGGGGTTACGGGGCGGGAATGGCCCGGTCATGAACCAGAACACCCCCGCCCCGCTCTCCCCCCGCCCCCTGCGCCACCTCACCCAGAACCAGCGGCAGCTGATGAGCGCCGCACAGTTGAAGGCGCACGGCGTGGGCGCCGCCGCCGTGGCCGAGCAGTGCCGGGCCGGTGGCGCCTGGCAACAACTGCTGCCAGGCGTATACCTGTTGCACCCCGGCCCGCCCAGCGACGAGGAGCGGCTGCACGCCGTGCTGCTGTACTCGGGGCGGGCCCCCGAACGGCGCGGACGCCCGGACGGAGTGCCCGCGCAGCACACCCCCGACCGCGCGCCGTACACCGACACCATGGTCACCGGCCTCGCCGCCCTCGCGCTGCACGGCTTCTCCGCCGCTCCCCCGCTGGCCTCCCTCGACCGCATCGACGTCCTCGTCCCGCGCACCCGCCGGCTGCGCTCCACCTCCTTCGCGCGGCTGAACCGGACGACCGGGCTGCCGACTCCCGTACAACTGGCGGGAGTTCCCGTCGTGCCCGTGCCGCGGGCCCTCGCCGACGCGGTGGCCCAGCTGTCCGACGCGGGCGCCGTGCGGCGACTGCTCACCGAGGCCGTGCGGGGCGGACATTGCGAACCCGCCGTCATCGTCCGGGAGTTGTCGCAGGCACGGCTGCTGACCAGGCCGTACGTCGTCGACGCCGTCGACTCGCTGCTCGCCGAGGGGCGCACCATCGCCGAGGACCGGCTGTACGCGATGGTGCGCGAGCACGGGCTGCCCGACCCCGTGTGGAACGTGGATCTGCGGCTGCCCGGCGGCCCGCACCTCGGCGGCGTCGACGCGTTCTGGCCCGACCACTCCGTCGCCCTGGAGCTGGACACCCGCTCGCCGCGCCCGGGCATTCGGCAGGACGACGGCCCGTTCTGGAGCGAGCACGCCCGCAAGCGCGAGCACCTGGAGCGGCTCGGGATCACGGTCGTCCACATCGCCCCGAAGAAGCTGCGCGAGTCGGCCGAGCAGCAGGCCGCCATCGTGCGGACCGCGCTGATGGCCTCCGGGGACCGGGACCCGGCGGCGTACGTCGTGGTCCTGCCCAGGTGAGCCGGTGGACTACTTCGGGCAGAACTCCGCCAGGGCCACCTTCGTCATGTCGCCCGCCCAGTCGCCGTTGAAGTTGAGGGCGAGGGAGTGGCTGCCGTCGGGCGTCGTCAAGGCGAGCGACTCCGAACCGTGGATACCGCCGCCGTGGCCCCACACGACCGTGCCGCACTCCAGCTTCCAGCGCTGCAGGCCGAGTCCGTAGGCGGAGTCGGGGCCATGGGTGCCGCCCGGCGCCGTGGTCCGCATCTCCTTCATCTGCTCGGGCGGCAGGAGCTCGCCGCGGATCAGGGCGGTGTAGAAGCGGTTCAGGTCGGCGGAGTCGGAGATCATCTCGCCGGATCCGAAGGAGCCGCTCGGATTGAACTCGGTGACCTCGTACGTGGGCCCGGCGCTGTCGCGCAGCTTGGAGTACGCCCGGGAGGCGGGGCGCGGCATGCGCGGGTCGGTGCCGGGGACCTTCGTGGCGTGCAGGCCCAGGGGCTCGATGATCCGGCGTTCGATCTCGTCCCCGTAGGGGTGGCCGGTCGCCTTCTCGATGACCATGGCGGCGAGCGTGTAGTTGGTGTTGGAGTAGTCCCACCCGCCTCCCGGGTCGAAGCGCGCCTTGTTGCGCACGCCGACGCGTACGAGGTCCTCCGGCGCGAAGGTGTCGTCGCGGTGGTCGAGGAAGTTCTTGGTCATGTACTCCTCGTAGAACCGCTCGTCCTCCAGGAAGTCGGCGATGCCGCTGGTGTGGTTGAGCAGGTGGCGCAGGGTGATGCGGTCGGCGTCGTATCCGTCGCCGGTGACGAGGCCGGGCAGCCAGTGCTCGATGCTGTCGTCGAGGTCGAGCTCCCCTTCGGCCTGCAGCTGCAGGAGGACCGTGGCGACGAACGTCTTGGTGACGGAGCCGACGCGGTAGTGGTCGTGGGCGCCGCGCGGCTTGTGGGTGGCGAGATTGCCGACGCCCGAAGTTCCTTTCCAGGTACGGCCGTTGTCGCGAACCTGGGCGGTGGCGCCCGGGACACCCTCGCGGACGGCGGCGTCCAGGGCCCGCTGGGTGGCGCGGTGGCCGTCGTGGGCCGGTCCCGATGCCAGCGCCGGGGTGGCGAGGGCGCCCGTCGTGAGCGCCAGTACCGTCGCCGCACCCAGCAGGGCCGTGCGCTTCAGCATGTGTCTCCTCCGTTGCCGTGCCGTGTGTCGCGTTCGGCCGAAGGGACTTCGGTGGTGGGCGCGGGAGTTGAGCCGGTGTCGGCCGGTTGGGTCTGATTCAGCCCTTCCGCAGCACGAGCTCGGTGTTGCGGTCGGCCGGGGTGCCGGAGAGGGTGGCGCGGGAGCCGGGTGCGTTGAAGGAGAGCTCGCGGTAGAGGGCGGCCAGGCCGGTCTGCGTGAGGTCCGTGAAGTCGGTGCGGTGCGGGGCCGAGGACTCGATGAGCGTCGTGAAGACGGACAGCGTGCCGTCGCGGTTGTCGGCGACCTCGATGATGCGGGCGAGCTGCGGGAAGTCGACGTGCGACGCGGTGGAGATCTCCCAGAAGCCGGTGCCGCCGTCGGCGCCCGGATGTGGCGTGATGTCGTTCTTGTGACTGTGGCCGTTCACCCAGGCGAGGACGGGGCGGTGGGCGGCGAGCAGGGCGGTCAGCTCCTCGCCGCCGTGCCGCTTCTCGCCCCGGCGGGCCGGGTCCTCGCGGAGGTTGCGCATCGTCTTGGACGTGTGGTGCGAGAACACGAGGACGTGGTCGCCGCGTCGCTCGGCGGCCTTCAGTTCGCGCTTCAGCCAGTCAAGTTGGGACGTGCCGATCGAGCCCTCGTAGTGGCCGGCCGGGTCCGTCGTGTCGAGGCTGATGCCGAGGACGTCGTCGGAGATCCGGAACACGTAGTGCTGCGTCGCGTCGGCCAGGTTGGCCTGGGTGTAGCCGTGGCCGATCGGTCCGGGGCCCATGTGGGCGGGGTCGAGGTGGGCCGCGACGTACTCGGCCGGGGTGAACGGGGCGCGTGCCTCGTCGGGCGTGACCCGGCGCATCTTCCGCTTGTGCGAGACGAGCAGTTCCTTGAACGCCGCGCCCTTCGGGTCGCCGCCGCTCTGCACGTTGTCCCAGATCGCTTTGCCGGTGGCGGTGTCCAGGTCCATCAGCTTGCGGTCGCCCACCGCGAACTCGGCGAAGTACGGGTCCGCGGGGGCGTAGCAGCCGCCGGGCAGCGAGTCGTGGTTGCCGACCGTGGAGTACCAGGGGAGGTTCAGGCCGGGGCTGCGCAGCTCGTCGATGGCCGCGTCCAGGAAGCCGGGGATGCGGGGGAAGCCGTGGTCCCGCTTGTCGGCGTCCCGGAAGGCGTCGTCCGGCTGCCAGTAGAGCGGAAGCCCGCTGTTCTGGACGCCTTCGTAGTGGCGGGGGTCGCCGGTGTTGGGGCTGATGCGGCCGCCGCTCATCGCCTTGAGGAACCAGTCGAGTTCGGAGCGGGCGTTGTTGTCGGTGTTGTCGCCCGTCGTCATCACGAAGTGCAGCGGGGATGCGGTGACGGGTGCGCCGCGCAGGGCGTTCACCCGTTCCACGAGGGCGACGGCTCCGGCGACGCTCAGCGCCTCCTGCGGGCGCCAGGCGCTCGCGGTCTGCGAGCGCAGATACTCGTAGCGCAGGGGGTGTTGGACGTCGACCAGGTGCAGGTCGGTGAACTGGACGAACGCGGCGAGCGGCGTTCGCTTGGCCGTGCGGCCGTCGTGGGCGGAGCCGAGTTCGGTGCGGACGACGCGGTCCCAGGCCGGTCCGTCGCCCAGGCGCCGGTAGCCGGAGCCCGCGGCGCCGGCCGCGACCGCGGCGAGGGTGGTGCCGCGGGTGTACGGGGCGAGGGGGGCGGCCGGGGCCTCGCGGGACATCGCCCGTGCCGGGGCGGCGGCCTGGTGGGCGGCGGCGCGGGTCTCGCCGCCCGGGCCCAGGGCGTATCCGATACCGGCAGAGAGGGTCACCGCGCCGGTCGCGGTCAGGAATGCGCGGCGGTCGATCTCTGCGGCGGCTGTGGTGACAGAGCGTATGCGCGGCATGGCGCGGTCTCCCCGAGTGCGAACGCGTCGACAGTGACGGCCGGGCCGGTCCGGTCGGACCGCCCTTCCGTACTGGATCGTTGGCAGCGGGGATGACCTGCGCGTGAACGGCGACGCAACGGGCGCCGCCGATCACGTACGTGGATCTAGGCCCGGTCGTGGGAGTGCCGCATCGTCACACGAGGGTGGGCCCGGGGCGCCCCGGCGGTCACGCCGTGTTCATCTTCCGGGGAAGGGGGCGGGGCTCGTCGTCCCTGTCGCGCGGCACCGGGGGCCGGGGCCTTGCCGGGGCGGCGCCCGTCGTCCCTGTCGCGCGGCACCGGGGGGCGGGGCACTTGCCGGGGTCGGCGCCCGTCGTCATGGGTGCGCGGCACCGTGCGCCGCCTTGCCCACCCTGCCGCCCAAGGCGGCAGATTGCCCAAGGCGGTTGCGGCCGACCGCAAGGGGCGGGGGGCCCTTCCGGCTGCGGGTTGCCCAAGGCGGTTGCGGCCGACCGCAACGGGCGGGGGGCCGTTCCGGCGGCAGATTGCCCAAGGCGGTTGCGGCCGACCGCAACGGGCGGGGGGCCGTTCCGGCGGCGGGTTGCCCATGGCGGGGGCGGTCGACCGCAAGGGGTGGGGAGCCCTTCCGGCGGCGGGTTGCCCACGGCGGGGCGGCACCCGACACCCCGTGGGGCCGACGCCCCCGGAGGGGGCGGGTGGGTGGGAAATTGGGCGGGGAACGGGGCCATGTGGGGCGGTGCGGGCAGGTAGATCAAGCCCCGCTCTGGGACGAGACTCGCGGGGTCCGGGGCGGAGCCCCGAAGGCGCAACGCCGGTGCGGCAATTGCGGCCCCGCCAGGGACGGGTGGCGTCACGACGGGGCGTGGCCCGAGGGTGGGCGGGTGCGCCACAGCGTCATGCCTACGTCGACCAGTTCCACCCGCGGAAGGTCCTCGACCGCCGCGAGGTCGTGCCACGCCGCCATGTCCGTCGAGCCGTTCTCCTCGTGGCGGAGTGCACCCCCGGTGACCACCCCTTCGTACACGAGCCGCAGCCCGTGGAAATCCGCCACCTTGCCGAGCTTGCGCGGATAGCGGCGCAGCACCGAGTGGACGCCGAGCAGCGCGACCGGTTCGACGACGTACCCCGTCTCCTCGTCGACCTCCCGGATCACCGTGTCGTACGGGTCCTCGCCGTGGTCCATGCCACCGCCCGGCAGGGTCCACCGCTTGCTCCCGTCCCCCGCGACCCAGCGGGCCAGCAACACCCGTCCCTCCCGGACGCACACCGCGTAGGCCGCCACCCTCAGCTCTTTGTTCATCCCCCGACGCTAGAGGCATCCGCGCCCCGGTGCAGGAGTAACGCGCCTTGCCGGTCCCGTCACGGTTTGGGCGGGATGACGCATGGCGGAAGTACGCCATGGCGAGTTCCCGGCTCGGGCAACTCTCCCCAAACTGTGGTCACTTGCGTAAAGCTGAGCGGTCATCCGGCACCGAAATCCGGATTCCTTTCACCTTTTACGTACAGGGATGCAGATGACCACCGATCCCCAACGCGCCCCCATATCCGGCGCGAGACGCGCGGCCCGGCTCACGGCGGCCGCGGGCCTCGTGGCCGCGCTCACCGCGGCCGGGCCGATACCCATGGCCTTCGCCGCGGACGCGGACCCCGCCCCGACCCCGAAGTCCGCGAGCGACAAGCTCGGCGCGCACGACGCCGAACTCCTCGCCGACGCCAAGGCGGACGGCAAGAAGAACGTGACCATGATGGTCGCGACCACCCCCGGCCAGACCGAGCAGGTCGCCGACCAGCTCGACGCCGTCAAGGGCGGCTCCGTGGGCCGCACCTACGACAAGCTCGGCTACGTCCGGGCGACCGTGCCGACCGGCCGCGCCGAGTCCGCCATCGAGTCCGCGGAGAAGCTCGGCTCCGTGCGCGGCATCGACCTGCGCCAGGAGATCAAGCTCGACGACCCGCGGCCGGCCGCCGACGCCGCCAAGGGCGCGAAGGGCACCGCCGCCAAGGCCACCGGCTCGTACAGCGGGCCCGGCAAGGACACCCCCGCCAAGAACCCGTACAACCCGTCCTTCGAGACGGGCGCCGTCGACTTCGTGAAGCAGCACCCGAAGGCGGACGGCCGCGGCACCACCATCGGCATCCTCGACTCGGGCGTCGACCTCGGCCACCCGGCGCTGCAGAAGACCACGACCGGCGAGCGCAAGATCGTCGACTGGGTCACCGCGACCGACCCGATCGTCGACGGCGACGCGACGTGGCGGCCGATGGTCACGAAGGTGAGCGGCCCCACGTTCACGTACAACGGCCGCACGTACAAGGCCGCTTCCGGCTCGTACGGGATCAGCACCTTCGCCGAGTCCGTGACGGCAGGCGGCGACGCCAAGGGCGACGCGAACCGGGACGGCGACACCACCGACAAGTGGGGCGTGCTGTACGACGCCGCCAAGGGCACGGCGACCGTCGACCTCAACGACAACGGCGACTTCACCGACGACACCCCGATGAAGCCGTACAAGGACGGCCACCAGGTCGGCTACTTCGGCAAGGACAACCCGTCCACCGACGTCGTCGAGCGCCAGCCGTTCGTCGTCGAGGTCCGGGGGGACGTCCCGATGGACCCGTACGGCGGCGACTGGGTCGGCAAGAAGGCCGATTTCGTCAACATCGGCGTCATCGAGTCCGAGCACGGCACGCACGTCGCGGGCATCACCGCGGCCAACTCCCTGTTCGGCAACAAGAACATGAACGGTGCCGCGCCCGGCGCCAAGCTGGTCTCCTCGCGGGCCTGCACCTGGACCGGCGGCTGCACCAACGTCGCGCTCACCGAGGGCATGATCGACCTCGTGACGAAGCGCGGCGTCGACATCGTCAACATGTCGATCGGCGGCCTGCCCGCGCTGAACGACGGCGCCAACGCCCGCGCGCTGCTCTACACCCGCCTCATCGACCAGTACGGCGTGCAGCTGGTGATCTCGGCGGGCAACTCGGGCCCCGGCGCCAACACCATCGGCGACCCCGGTCTCGCGGACAAGGTGCTGTCCGTCGGCGCCTCCATCTCCAAGGAGACCTGGGCCTCCAACTACGGCTCCAAGGTGGAGAAGTCGTACGCGATGATGCCGTTCTCCTCGCGCGGTCCGCGTGAGGACGGCGGCTTCGCGCCGCTCATCTCGGCCCCAGGCGCCTCCATCAACTCCACCCAGACCTGGCTGCCGGGCGGCCCGACCCCGGAGGCCGGCTACGCGCTTCCCGCCGGCTACTCGATGCTCCAGGGCACCTCGATGGCCTCGCCGCAGGCGGCGGGCGCGAGCGCGCTGCTGATCTCGGCGGCCAAGCAGCAGAAGGTGTCGCTGACCCCGGCGAAGCTGCGCACCGCGCTGACCTCGACCGCGAAGCACATCCCGGGCGAGCAGGCGTACGCGGAGGGCACGGGCCTCATCGACATCGTCGACGCGTGGGACTCCATCGAGGACCGGCCGAGCGACCGGACGTACACGGTGAAGGCGCCGGTCGACACCGCGCTCGACTCCGCGCTGAAGACGCCGGGCTTCGGCACCGGCATCTACGACCGCGAGGGCGGGCTCAAGGCCGGGCAGAAGAAGACGTACGAGGTCACTGTCACGCGTACGTCGGGCTCTGCGAAGGCCGTCGCGCACAAGCTGTCGCTGAAGAACAACTCCGGTGACACGTTCTCGATCGTCGGCTCCAGCACGGTGTCGCTGCCGCTGAACAAGCCGGTCACCGTGAAGGTGCAGGCGAAGCCGTCCGCCGCGGGGCTGCGCAGCGCGATCCTGCGCGTCGACGACCCGAAGACGGAGGGCGTCGACCAGCAGATCATGGCGACGGCCGTCGTCGCGTCGCCGGTCAAGTACACGTTCGCCGCGAAGGGTTCGGTGCAGCGCAACAGCGTGAAGTCGTACTTCGTGACGGTGCCCGAGGGCGCGAAGTCGCTCGAGGTGCGGATGGGCGGGCTCGCGGCGAAGAGCCAGACCCGGTTCATCTCCATCCACCCGTACGGCGTTCCGGTCGACACGACGTCGACGCCGAACTGCTACCCGAACTACGGGGACGGTTCGGGCAACGGCTGCCGTCCCGACCTGCGCTCGTACGACGCCCCGCAGGCCGGTGTCTGGGAGATCGAGGTCGAGGCGCGGCGTACGTCGCCGCTGCTCGACAACCCGTACGCGCTCGACGTCGCCGTGCTCGGCGCGGACTTCGACCCGGCGGTGCAGACGCTGCCCGAGGCGAAGGTGGGCACGCCCGCCGACGTCTCGTGGAAGGTGGCGAACAAGTTCGCGGCCATCAACGGCGGCAAGCTGCAGGGCGGGGCGCTCGGCTCCTCGAAGACGACGCGGCCTGCCATCGCGGACGGGGCGTCGCAGACGTCGACCGTCGAGGTTCCCGAGGGTGCCGACAAGCTCGACGTCACGATCGGCAACGTGTCCGACCAGGCCGCCGACCTCGACCTCACGGTCCTCGACAAGGACGGCAAGGTCGTCGGGTCCTCGGCCGACGGTGACTCCGAGGAGTCCGTGAGTGTCGCGAAGCCGGCCGCCGGTACGTACACGGTGCGGGTCGACGGGTACTCGGTGCCGTCCGGGTCGACCGAGTACGACTACGTCGACGTCTTCTTCGCGCCGTCCCTCGGCACGGTGAAGGTCGACGAGTCGAAGACGGTCTCGCTGGCGACGGGGGCCTCGGCGTCCGTCTCCGCGCAGGTCGTCGCGGCGGCCGCGGCGCCCGAGGGGCGGGAGTTCTTCGGTGAGGTGCGGTTGCTCAATGAGCGGGGCGTTGTCGCGGGGGTCGGCAGCGTGAAGCTGGAGAAGGTCACGCCGTAGCCTCCGGCTGGACCTGGTGTGGGGGGCGGTCACCTGCGGGTGACCGCCCTTCCGCGCGGGCCCGGTCCTACGGAACCGTCGTTACGGCCTCGGGGCGCGGCCCTGGCCGGCCTGGTTCGCGGCACGGTGGTTGCGGCGGGGGCTGTTTCTGCCGCACCGGCGTTGCGGCCTCGGGGCTCTGCCCCGGACCCCGCGCCTCAATCGCCGGCGGGGCTGAAATTGCCGGACCGGCGCCGGGCCTCTGCCTCCGGCCCCGCGAGCCGGCCTTCAAAGATCGGGGCTCCGCCCCGGACCCCGCTGCTCAATCGCCGCAGGGGCTTGATTGGCCTACCTGTCGCAGGGGCTTGATTGCCCAAGCCGTTGCAGGGGCCCATTGCCACGCCCGTCGCCAAGGCCCGAGCGCCCCGCCCACCCGCAGGCCATGGCCCCTACGGCCCTCGCCCGGCCCCCGCTCACATCCCACCACCCGCCCCCTCCCGGGGGGGCATCGCCCCGGACGGGGTGGCGGCGGCAACCGGTGCGCGGCACCGACAGCTTGAGGTCTGCGTCGCCCATGAACGGCACCGACGGCTTGAGGTCTGCGTCGTCCGTGAGCGGCACGGGTCCCTGAGGTCTCGACGGGACGCGGCGCCGGTCGTGCTCGAGGCACGGCGCCGTGGTGTCCGGCGCTGCGTGGTGACTACCGGGACCCCTCCGGGGCTGGAGCCCCCGGAGGGGGCGGGTGGGTGGGAGATGGGCGGGATACCGGCGAAGGCCGGGTGACTGCACACGGTGGGACACCGGCGCCGGACCGGGGACCGGCGCACTGCCGGGTACCGGCGCACCCACAGGTGCCGACGCACGGACAGGTGCCTGCGCAGCCCCGGTGCCTGCGCAGCGCCAGTGCCCGCGCAGAGCTGTCGGTCTGCGCCGCCGGTAGTCCGCCCAGCCGAAAACCCACCCAGTCGGCAGCCCGCCCAGCCGATAACCCGCCCAGCCAGTGGTCCGCCCACCATCCGCCGCCTCACCCCACCCGCGCCTCAAGGCGCATCGCACCGTAGCCCCCGGGACTCCGGGAGGGAGCGGAGGATGTCCGCGCGGGCCTCCGTCACGGCGCGGCCCGTGGTCCAGTCCTGGCGGTCAGCCGGGTGTACCGGCACCCGGATCAGCGTGTACGTGCCGGGGCGCAGGTCCCGTTCGGCCGTGCCGTCGAGGGTCAGCGTCAGGGACGGGACCGATCGCTCGGGGCGGTAGGAGCGTTCGACGTCGAGGACGACCCGTACGTCGCCGTCGGCACGCGGCGTGATGCTGGTCACCCGGCCCTCCACCAGGATCCGCGAGCACGCGATGCGCATCGCCTGCGAGGAGGCGGCGGACTTTCCGCCGTCCTGGGCCACCGCCTTGTCGTCCGCCGAGCCCGCCGCGTCCCCGCCGCCGCCCGGCGCGCTCACCCCGAGCCAGACGAGGCCCCCGAAGACGGACACCGCGCACGCCGCGACGAGCCCGCCGAAGGCGAGCCGCAGCGGGCGGCGCCTGCGTACCGGCACCGGTGACGGCACCGGCGCCGGGTCCGGGCGGGACGCCAGCGCGTCGCCGAGCCCCCGCACCTGTTCCCGCAGCAGCGCGACATCCGCCGCGACCGCCGCCGCGTCGGGGTCGTCGGCAGGCAGCGGCTCCCCGGTCACGGCCAGCATCAGCAGCCTGTCCTCGTACTCGGCGTCGTTCACGTCACACCACCTCCCCTTCGCGCAGCCGCACCCGCAGCATCCGCACCGCCGTGTGCAGGCGGCTCTTGACGGTGCCCTGGGGCACGCCCAGCTCCGCCGCGATGTCCCGGACCGGGAGATCCGCGTAGAAGCGCAGCACCACGACCTGCCGCTGCTCGTCGGGCAGCTGGTCGAGGCCCTGGGCCACCGCCATCGACAGGACGCGGGTGTCGGCCGCATCCCGGGTGTCCTCCTGGCGCAGCGCGGCGAGCCGCTCGCCGAGACGTTCCTGGCGGCGCCGCGCCCGGTGCCAGTCCATGGCGAGGTTCGAGGCGACGACCGCCGCCCAGGCCGAGACGTCGCGGGGCGCCTCCTGGCCCTTCGCGGCCCGCTCCAGCAACCGCAGGCGCACCTGCTGCACCCCGTCCGGCAGGTCCGCGTACGGCACCCCGCCGAGCGACAGCACGGCCCGCACCCGGTCCTCGACGGCCGCCTCCAGGGGGTCGTCCGGCCGGCCCCTCGGTTTTCTGCGCAGCACTGCGCCTCCCCTCCCCGCGTACGCCCTACGACGCCAAAGGAGCCGGAAACGTTCGCCGGGGGCGCTCGAAACTGTGGCCAGTGCCATACCGTCCCGGACCCTGGACAATGGATTGGACAAGGCGGGCCTGGACAGACGCATCATGGACACACCCGCCAGGCCGGATGGCCGCTTGCACGAAAATCACGGAGGACCCTGTGAAGGTCGGAATCGTCGGAGCCACCGGTCAGGTCGGCACGGTCATGCGCAAGATCCTCGTCGAGCGGGACTTCCCGGTCGACGAGCTGCGCCTGTTCGCGTCGGCCCGCAGCGCGGGCTCGGTGCTCGACGGCGTGACGGTCGAGGACGCGTCGACGGCCGACTACAGCGGGCTCGACATCGTCCTGTTCTCCGCCGGTGGCGCCACCTCCAAGGCCCTCGCCGAGAAGGTCGCCGCCCAGGGCCCCGTCGTGATCGACAACTCCTCGGCCTGGCGCAAGGACCCCGAGGTCCCCCTCGTCGTCTCCGAGGTCAACCCGCACGCGATCGCGAACCGCCCCAAGGGCATCATCGCGAACCCGAACTGCACGACGATGGCCGCGATGCCGGTCCTGCGTCCGCTGCACGCCGAGGCGGGCCTGGAGGCCCTGACCGTCGCCACGTACCAGGCGGTGTCCGGTTCTGGTCTCGCGGGCGTGGCCGAGCTGCACGGCCAGGCGCAGAAGGTGATCGCGGAGGCCGACAAGCTGACGCACGACGGCGAGGCCGTCGACTTCCCGGAGCCGGACGTGTACGCCCGCCCCATCGCCTTCAATGTCCTGCCCATGGCCGGCGCGATCGTCGACGACGGTCTGAACGAGACGGACGAGGAGCAGAAGCTCCGCAACGAGTCCCGCAAGATCCTGGAGATCCCGGAGCTGAAGGTCTCGGGCACCTGCGTGCGTGTCCCGGTCTTCTCCGGCCACTCGCTGCAGGTCAACGCCCGTTTCGCCCGCCCGATCAGCCCGGAGCGCGCCGCCGAGATCCTCGGCTCGGCCCCCGGTGTCGAGCTGTCCGACATCCCGACGCCGCTGCAGGCGGCCGGCAAGGACGCGTCGTACGTGGGCCGCATCCGTAACGACGAGACGCTGGAGAACGGCCTGGCGCTGTTCATCTCCAACGACAACCTCCGCAAGGGCGCCGCGCTGAACGCGGTGCAGATCGCGGAGCTGGTGGCGCGGGAGCTGTCCGCCAAGTAAGTCGCTTTACGCCGATGCAGGGGCGGTCACCGGGTTCCGGTGGCCGCCCCTCGCGCGTCAGATCGCCAGTTGTCGGCGCAGAGCCGTGTCGATGGCCCGCATGGCCTGCGGAGGCACACTGCCGATGTGTTTGCCGATCCGGCTCACGTCAGCAGCCCTGATCTGTTCGCACTGGGCTTTGGACGCCTGCCGCAGGCCGCACTCGTCGGCGTCGAGGAGTACCTGGAACGGCCAGACATGGGTGACATTGCTGGTGAGCGGGACGACCGTGAGGACCCCGCGCCCGGCCCGCTCGGCCATGCGGTTGGCAGCATCATTCGTCACCAGGATCACAGGGCGGACCTTGTTGGCCTCACTGCCCCGAACGGGGTCGAGGTCTGCCAGGTAGATGTCACCGCGTCTCATCGTCGAGCCCGTCCCCCACCGTCTGTTCCCATAGTTCCGCGTCCCCGCTCGCGTACCACTCGTCCCAGGCCGCGAGGTAGTCGGACTCGAGTGCGGCTTCCTGCAACAGCTTGACCGCCTCCTGTATGGCTGCGGACCGCGTCGGCGTCTCGCCGTCGCCCACGTACTTGTCGAGGAACTCGACCTGTTCCTCCGGCAGGCTGATACTCAATCTCACATTCGCCATGTTACGAGTCTTCCCACTCGAAATCCCACCCGAACGTCATCACGCCTTCGTGCAAGGATGACCTCATTCGTGACCCATCGCACACCCGACGAGGAGATGGCCCCGTGCCTGGAACCAACCTCACCCGCACCGAGGCGCAGCAGCGGGCGAAGCTGCTCACCGTTGACTCGTACGAGATCGATCTCGACCTCTCCGGCGCACAGGAGGGCGGCACGTTCCGGTCGGCGACCACCGTGCGCTTCGACAGCGCGGAGGCGGGCGCCGCGACGTTCATCGATCTCATCGCCGACGCCGTGCACGAGGTGGTGCTCAATGGCCGTTCGCTCGATGTCGCCGCCGTGTTCCGGGACTCGCGGATCGCGCTGAAGCACCTGGAGGCGGGGCCGAACGAGCTGAAGGTCGTCGCCGACTGCGCGTACACGAACACGGGTGAGGGCCTGCACCGCTTCGTCGACCCGGTCGACGAACAGGCCTATCTCTACACGCAGTTCGAGGTCCCGGACGCGCGGCGCGTGTTCGCGTCGTTCGAGCAGCCGGACCTCAAGGGCACGTTCCAGTTCACGGTGAAGGCGCCGAGCGGCTGGACCGTGATCTCCAACTCGCCGACGCCGGAGCCGAAGGACGACGTCTGGGCGTTCGAGCCGACACCGCGCATCTCGACGTACATCACGGCGCTGATCGTCGGTCCGTACCACAGCGTCCACTCCTCGTACGAGAACGCGGAGACGGGCCAGTCCGTGCCGCTCGGCATCTACTGCCGGCCGTCGCTCGCCGAGTTCCTCGACTCGGACGCGATCTTCGAGGTGACGCGGCAGGGCTTCGACTGGTTCCAGGAGAAGTTCGACTACGCGTACCCCTTCGCCAAGTACGACCAGCTCTTCGTGCCCGAGTTCAACGCGGGCGCGATGGAGAACGCGGGCGCCGTCACCATCCGCGACCAGTACGTGTTCCGGTCGAAGGTGACCGACGCCGCGTACGAGGTGCGGGCGGCGACGATCCTGCACGAGCTGGCCCACATGTGGTTCGGCGACCTGGTCACCATGGAGTGGTGGAACGACCTGTGGCTGAACGAGTCGTTCGCGACGTTCGCCGAGGCCGCCTGCCAGGCGTACGCGCCGGGCTCGAAGTGGCCGCACTCGTGGACGACGTTCGCCAACCAGATGAAGACGTGGGCGTACCGGCAGGACCAACTGCCGTCCACGCACCCGATCATGGCGGACATCAGCGACCTCGACGACGTGCTCGTCAACTTCGACGGCATCACGTACGCGAAGGGCGCGAGCGTCCTCAAGCAGCTCGTCGCATACGTCGGCATGGACGAGTTCTTCCAGGGCGTGCAGGCGTACTTCAAGCGCCACGCGTTCGGGAACACGCGCCTCTCCGACCTGCTCGGCGCCCTTGAGGAGACCAGTGGGCGCGACCTTAAGTCCTGGTCGAAGGCGTGGCTGGAGACGGCCGGGATCAACGTCCTGCGCCCGGAGATCGAGACCGACGCGAACGGCGTCATCACCTCGTTCGCCGTCCGCCAGGAGGCCCCGGCGCTGCCCGAGGGCGCCAAGGGCGAGGCGACGCTGCGCCCGCACCGGATCGCGATCGGCTTCTACGACCTCGACGACGACAGCGGCAAGCTGCTGCGCGGCGAGCGCGTCGAACTCGACGTCACGGCAACCGAGTCGACGCTGGTCCCCGACCTGATCGGCAAGCGCCGCCCCGCGGTGATCCTGCTCAACGACGACGACCTGTCGTACGCGAAGGTCCGCCTCGACGAGGAGTCCCTGGCCTTCGTCACGCAGCACCTCGGCGACTTCGAGGCCTCGCTGCCGCGGGCGCTGTGCTGGGCCTCCGCCTGGGACATGACGCGCGACGCCGAGCTGTCGACGAGCGCGTACCTGGACTTGGTGCTCAGCGGCGTCGGCAAGGAGTCCGACATCGGCGTCGTGCAGTCGCTGCACCGTCAGGTGAAGCTCGCCGTCGACCTGTACGCGGCGCCCGCCCACCGTGACGCGCTGCTGACCCGCTGGACCGAGGCGGCGCTCACCCACCTGCGGACGGCCGAGGCGGGCAGCGACCACCAGCTGGCGTGGGCCCGCGCGTTCGCGGCGAGCGCCCGTACGCCGGAGCAGCTCGACCTCCTGGAGGCCCTGCTCGACGGGTCGCAGACGATCGAGGGCCTCGCCGTCGACACCGAGCTGCGCTGGGCGTTCGTGCAGCGGCTCGCGGCGGTCGGGCGGCACGACGAGGCGGAGATCGCGGCCGAGTACGAGCGGGACAGGACGGCGGCCGGTGAGCGGCACGCGGCCAGTGCCCGCGCGGCGCGGCCGACCCCGGAGGCGAAGGCGGAGGCGTGGGCCTCGGTCGTCGACTCCGACAAGCTGCCGAACGCGGTGCAGGAGGCGGTGATCGGCGGCTTCGTCCAGACCGACCAGCGCGAACTGCTCGCGCCGTACACGGAGAAGTACTTCGCGGCGCTGAAGTCCGTCTGGGACGCCCGTTCCCACGAGATGGCGCAGCAGATCGCGATCGGCCTCTACCCGGCGATCCAGGTGTCCCAGGAGACGCTGACGGCGACGGACGCGTGGCTGTCGTCGGCCGAGCCGAGCGCGGCGCTGCGCCGCCTGGTGTCGGAGTCGCGGGCGGGCGTGGAGCGTGCTCTGAAGGCGCAGAACGCGGACGCGTAACGCCGCGAGCCCGGTCCCCGTGCCCCCTGTCGTGTGAGACTGGGCGCATGGGGGCCGGGCGGGAGTCGCGGGTGGAGAAGGACGCGATGACGGTGGAGATCGTCTACGCGTTGGTGGGCGGCACGGTGATCGGCGCTGTGGTGACCTTGGTCGCCGTCGCGGTCTGCACGGTGCCGCTCACGCCGTACGGGGCGACGCTCGGCGGCCTCGTCGGCGTGGCACACATCGTGCGTGTGCTGCGCCGGTTCGACCGGGAGCGCCGCCTCGGGCGGTGAAGTCCCTTGCCCGTGCGGGCTGTTACTGCGTGAAGCGGTCGCGGAGCGCCTTGCGGCCCGTCTCCGTGAGGCTGCCGTGCACGCGCATCCGGGCCACGCCCCCGTCGGGGAACGCGTCGAGGCGTACGTGGGTGGCCACGGCCTCCTTCGGGAGCTTGAAGCGGTGCAGGGTGTCGGGCTGCAGCTTGGTCCGCGGGATGATCTCGAACCACTCGCCGGTCTCGCCGTCACGGCCGCTCAGCGCGATCCAGCCGGCCGAGTTGCCCTTCAGGTACGCCGTGTCGATCTCGACGGCGCGGATGGTGCCCTGCGCGGCGAGGCGGAAGCGGACCCAGTCGTTGGTGCCGCGGACGCGGCGACGGCGGTTCTCCCAGCCGTCGTCCATCTTCTGCGACGTGCCCGGCAGGATGATCTGCGTCGGCGACGAGTAGAACTTGTCGGACGCGTCCTCGTAGGCGCCGCCGTTGAGCACCGACGCCAGGTCGAAGGTGCCGAGCAGGTCCAGCCACTCCGGGTCCGGGACGACCTCGCCGTGCACGCGCAGGCGGGCGATGCCGCCGTCGGGGTGCTGGCAGACGCGGAGGTGCGTGTAGCGGCGCTCGGACGTGATGGTGAAGGCGTTCGCCGCGTGGCCCTTGACCTGGCTCTTCGGGACGATCTCCTCCCACTTCACGTCGTCGGCGAGCAGCTCGTCCGGGCCGGGCGAACCGGCCACGTTCGTCGCCTGGATGCTCACCTTCTGCGGGTAGTTGCCGCGGAAGTGGGCGGTGTCGACGATCACGCCGCGGATCACGCCGGGCGCGCCGAGCCGGACGATGGCCCAGTCGTGCTCCTCCGGTGCCGGGAACGGGGAGTCCGCAGTCCCCCTCCGCCTGCGGGTCTCCCAGCCGTCCATGACCTTGCCCTTGTGCCCGAAGTGCTCCGGGTCGAACACCGCGCGGTGGCGGAGCAGCAGGTTCTCGCGCATCGCGAAGAACTCGTCGTTCGCGGCGATGACACCGCCGCCGAGCCGCCGGTCGGCGAGGTCGACGAGGGCGGCGAAGGCCTCGGCGTCACCGAAGGTGCGGTAGTCGGCGTACGGGTCGCCGCCTCCGTAGGGGGCGGCGTCGTTGGCGTGCGGGTCCTGGTCCTGGGTGTCCTGGGCGGGCGTCGTCTGGGTCATGGGCTCACTGTCGCGCGCGACGCGCCGACAGGTCCATCGAAAGTTTTCGAGGTGGCCTTTCAGTTTTCCTGAACGTTTTCCCGAACGTCTTCCTGAACGTCTTCCCGGACGTCTTCCTGAACGTCTTCCCGGACGTCTTCCTGAACGGTCAGCGCTTCCAGGACCCTGCGCACCGCCGTCCCCTCCTCCGAGCCCTTCCGCACGGCCGCGACCACGTGCCGTACGGGACGGTCCGCGCCGAGCGGGCACATCACGACGCCGTCCCGGCGCGCCGCCGCCATCCGCGGCACGAGCGCGACCCCCATCCCGGCCTCGACCATGGCGAGGATCGCGGTCCACCCGGCGGCGCTGTGCGCCTGCTCCGGGACGAATCCGGCGGCCTCGCACGCGTTCGTCGTGATCTCCGACCAGGGCCCGGACCCTCCGAAGATCCACGGCTCACCGGCGAGATCGGCGAGCCGCAGGCCCGGCTCACCCGCCAGCGGATGCCCCACCGGCAGGGCGACGTCCAGCGGGTCGGCCAGCAGCGGCACCCGCGTGAACTTGGGGTCGCGGGGCGTCGGCGCGTGCGCGGCAAGGGACAGGGCGAGGTCCACGTCACCGGTGGCGAGCAGTTCGTACGCCTCACCGGCCTCCGCCTCCCGCACCCGCACGGTGATGCCGGGATGCGCCGAGCGCAGCTGCCGCACGGCGGGCACCACGAGCGCGGGCACGGCGGTGGAGAACGCGGCGACCCGCACGGTCCCCGTCTCGCCGTGCACCCACTGCGCCAGCTCGGCGTCCGCGCGCTCCAGCTGGGCGAACACGGCCTCCGCGTGCCGCAGCACGAGGTGCGCGGCGTCGGTGAGCCGCACCCGCCGCCCCTGCGCCTCCAGGAGCGGCACGCCGAGCTGCTTGGCGAGGTTGGTGAGCTGCTGCGACACGGCGGACGGCGTCATGAGCAGCGTCTGCGCGGTGGCGGTGACGGTGCCGCACTCCCGCAGGGTGCGCAGGATCACCAGCTTCTTCACGTCCCACCGGTCGGGCCCCGGCACTCGCTTCTCACTGCTGCTCATACGCCACAACGTATCCGCTCGCGCGACGGCCCTAGGCTGCCCTCATGCCTCCTGCCTGCCACCTCCGCCCGGCCCGCCCCGACGAGGCGCCCCGCCTTTCGGCCCTCGCGCTGCGCTCGAAGGCCCATTGGGGTTACGACGATGCGTTCATGGCGGCGTGCGTGGACGAGCTGACGCTGCGCCCCGCCGAGGTCGTGCGCCGCCGCACGACGGTCGCCGAGGGCGCGGACGGGCGGCTCCTCGGCCTGGTGACGCTCGAAGGTCCGCCGCCGGTGGGCGAGCTGGGCCTGATGTTCGTGGACCCCGACGCGATCGGCCTCGGCGTGGGCCGGCTGCTCTTCGAGCACATGCGGGAGACGGCGCGCGCGGCCGGGTTCAGGACGGTGGGCTGGTCGGCGGACCCGAACGCGGTCCCGTTCTACGAGGCGATGGGCGGGCGGCAGGTGGGCGTGACGCCGTCGGGGTCGGTGCCGGGGCGCACGCTTCCTTTGATGGAGCTGCGGCTGTGACGCCCGGACGCCTTGATGCTCAGGCGAGCAGGCGCGGCACCGCGCGCACGTAGAGCACCATGCCGACGACCTCGACCAGGGTCTGGGTGACGACCACGACCGCGGCGACGGCCAGCGGGTCCGGCAGGGAGAGGGCGAGGGGGAGGACGACGAGGGAGTTGCGGGTGGCGCCGGTGAACACGACGGCCCGGCCGGAGGATGTGTCGAGCCGGAACAGACGCGCCACGGCACGCCCCGCGAACGCCATCACCAGCAGGAACAGCACGTAGAACGGCACGACGCGCGCCACGTCCCCGAGGTTGTCGTCCAGCTTGGGGAGCTGGGAGGCGACGACGGTCAGCAGGGTGGCGGCCATGAGCGGCACCATCGCCGTGCCCATGGCGTCCGACACGCGCTGCCCGGCGGGGCGGCGGGCGGCCCAGGCCTGGGTGAGCCAGGCGAGGGCGAGCGGGGCGACGATGAGCGCGAGGAACGCCTCGACGAAGGGCCCCGCTTCCACGACATCGCCCAGCCCCTCCCCCATGAACAGATACAGATACCCCGGCAGCAGCACCATCTGCGCGAGCAGCAGCAGGGGTGTGGCGGCGAGGAGCCGTTGGCTCGCGGCGCCCGCGAGGCCGCTGAAGACGATCACGTAGTCGACGCACGGGCAGAGCAGCACGAGCAGCACGCCGAGGCGGATCGCCTGGCCGTCGGGCAGGAAGGCGAACATGGCGGCGACGACGAGCGGGACGACGGCGAAGTTGACCGTGAGCGCGGCGGCCAGGAAGCGGCCGGCCCGCATCGAACGGAGCAGCTCCGCTGCGGGGACCTGGAGGAAGGTGACGTAGAGGAGGGCGGCGAGCACGGGGTTGATGGCGTGTTCGAGCCCGCCGCCTACGCCGGGGGCTGCCACCCCGACGATGCCTCCGGCCACCATCGCGCCCAGGTACACGCCCACCTGGCGCCGCTCCATCCACTCCGTCACACTCACGCCCCGACGCTAACGGTTCCCCGCGACCGGGGCCGTCGTCCCGGTTATGTGGCACCGGGGGCCTGACCTGGGCCGTGGCCGGGGCCGTCGTCCCGTGTGCGCGGCACGGGGGGCCGTGGCCGGGGCCCCTGCTGTCGTTGCGCGGCACCGGGGCGCCGCCTTGCCCACCCTGCCGCCCAAGGCGGCAGATTGCCCAAGGCGGTGGCGGTCGGCCGTCGCGGGTGGGGAGCCGGGGCCGACGGCAGTGTCCCCGAGGCGGTGCGGCCGACCGCAAGGAGCGGGGAGGCGGGGGCGGCGGCAGTGCCGGGTGCGGCGGACCGCGGCGGGTGGGGAGGCGGGCCTGCGGCGGCTCGCCTCAGGCGGTGGCGGCACCCCGCGAGGCCGACGCCCCCGGAGGGGGCGGGTGGGTGGGAGATGGGCGGCGGAGACGGGCGAGGCAGGGACCGGGCAGTCACCTGCGGGTGGGCGGGCAAAATCAAGCCCGCCTTTCGGACGAGAGCCAGCGGGGGCCGGGGCAGCGCCCCGAGGCCGTAGCGCCGGTGCGGCGAATGCAGCCCCGCGAGGCTCGGCAAATCCAGCCCGCGCGGGGTCCGGGGCAGAGCCCCGAGGCCGCAACGCCAGTTCGGCAAAATCAGCCCCGCCGGCGATTGAGGCGCGGGGTCCGGGGCAGAGCCCCGAGGCGTAGGGACCGTCGGCCGGTCAGGAGACCTGCCGGAGCCACTCCACCAGCAACCCATTGACCTCAACGGGACGTTCCTGCTGAAGCCAGTGCCCCGCCCCATCGAGCACATGCGACCCGACAAGCCCCGGCAACGTCACCGGATACGCGGCAATCGCATCCGCCAGCCACACCGTGGACGCATCCCGCCCACCCCCGATGAACAAGGACGGCTGCCCGATCGCCGCCCCGTCGTACGCCGCGAGGTCCTCCCAGTCCCGGTCCATGTTCCGGTACCGGGCAAGCGCCCCGCTCATCCCCGTACGCTCGAACTCCCCGGCGTACACGTCGAGTTCACCCTCACTCAGCCACCCCGGCAGAACCCCGGGGAACCGGTCCCGCAGCCGCCCGCCCCGCGCGAGGAAGTGCGGATCGGGCTCACCGGCCCCCGGCATCGTGTCGGCGGACATCGCCGCGTAGATCCCGCCCAGCCACCCCCGCACGTCCGGCTCGATCTCCGCCTCCGCGCGCCCCGGCTCCTGGAAGTACGAGACGTAGAACTCCTCCGCGCCCCCGCCCATCCCGGCGAACACCTCGCTGGGCCGCGGCCCGCCCCGCGGCGCGTACGGCACGCTCAGCAGCCCCACCGCCCGGAACACCTCCGGCCGGACCAGCGCCGACGTGGCCGCGATGTTCGCACCCCAGTCGTGCCCGATCACGACGGCCGACTCCGCGCCGAGCGCCCGCACCACGGCGACGTTGTCCTCGACGAGTTCGAGCATCCGGTACGCGGCGACGTCGTCCGGCCGCGACGACCGCCCGTACCCGCGCACGTCGATCGCGACCGCCCGGTACCCGGCGGCGGCGAGCGCCGGAAGCTGCCGGCGCCACGAGTACCAGGACTCGGGGAAGCCGTGCAGCAGCAGGACCAACGGCCCCGTCCCCTGCTCCACGAGGTGGACGCGCCCGGCCGGCGAGGGCACGAGACGGTGGATCGGTTCGGGCAGGTCGAGCACGTCGGACGACATCGCTTCCTCCAAGTTCGAGGGGGAACCTCTCGGCTCCCTCGATCCTGCCGCTACGCCCGCCCGGCCCCCGCCTTTGTTGCCGTTCCGGCAAACCGTGGCGAGGCGACCGACGCCAGCACCACCCCGCCGAGGATCAGCGCCATGCACCCCACCTGCGCCCACCCCATCGACTCCCCGAGCACGAGGTACGACAGCACGGCCACGCACACCGGCTGCAGGTAGTACACGACGCCCGCCCGCGCGGCCCCCACCAGCGCGATGGCCTTGTTCCACGCGAAGAACGCGACGGCCGACGACACCACACCCACGTACAGCAGCGGGCCGACCGTGCCCGCCCGCACCTCGAAGCCGCCCTGCACCGCCACGCTCGCCGCGTACACGGGCAGCAGCATCAGCGCGCCGAGCACGAACGTCGCGAACAGGAAGGCCACGCCGCCGAGTTCGCGCGGCTTGCGGCGCAGCAGCGCGCTGTACGAGCCGAAGCAGCCGGCCGCCGCGACCACCCACAGGTCGCCGGGCGCGAAGTCGGGCGTCAGGGAGCCCTTGCTGACGAGGAGGACGACGCCCGCGCAGGCGATCAGCGTTCCGGCCACCCGGCGCGGCCCGAGCCGCGCCCCGCCGAGCCGCTCGTAGACCGACATGATCACCGGCGACGCGGCCATGATCATGCCCATGTTGCCCGCGGAGGTCGTCATCCCGGCCTGGTTGACGAGGGTGTTGTACGTGGCGATGCCGAGCAGCGAGGCGAGCGCGACGAACCCCAAGTGCCGCCGCAGCACGGCCCGTTCGCGCCACGCCGCCCGCACTCCGAACGGTGCCACCGCGACGATCGCCACGATCCAGCGCCAGAACGCGTGCTGGATCGGCGGCACGCTGTCGTGCAGCCCGCGCGCGGTGACGAAGCTGCCGGACCAGACGACCGTGGCGAGCACGGCGAGCGCGAGGCCGACACCGAGCCCGCCGGCCGCGCGGCCGGCCGCCGCGCTCGGCTCCACGGGTGTACGGGTACGGTCCAGGACTGCCATCAGGGTCGGGCCTCTCGGTAGCGGTTGTGCGTTGTTCCGCCTACCGTCGCAGCGCCCGACCCATCACGTCCATCGAAACTTTATGCCGTTTCTTTTAAGCAAACCTGAAAGCTCCAAAGGTCGCTAGCCCTCCAGATACGCGAGCACCGCCAGCACCCGCCGGTTGTCGCTCTCCCCCGGATACAGGCCGAGCTTCGTGAAGATGTTGCCGATGTGCTTGGTGACGGCCTTCTCCGTGACGACCAGGGACTCCGCCACCCCCGCGTTCGACCTGCCCTGCGCGAGCAGCGCGAGCACCTCGCGCTCCCGCCCGGTCAGGGAGCCGAGCCGCTGGTCGCGGACCTTGCGGGCGAGGAGCTTCGACACCACCTCGGGGTCCATCACCGTGCCACCGCCCGCCACCTGGTGGATGGTGCGCAGGAACTCGGAGCCGTTCGTGACCCGGTCCTTCAGCACGTAGCCGACCGCGCCCGCCCCGTCCGCCAGCAACTCCCGCGCGTACAGCGGCTCCACGTACTGCGAGAGCAGCAACACCGGGAGGCCCGGGACCTGTTCGCGGGCCGCGAGGGCCGCACGCAGGCCCTCGTCGCTGAAGTCGGGCGGCAGCCGGACGTCGACGATCGCGACGTCCGGCCGTTCGGCGACGAGGACCTTGCGCAGCTCGGTGCCGTTGTCCACGGCGGCGACGACCTCGTGCCCGTACGCGCCGAGGAGCCGCACGAGACCGTCCCTCAGCAGGAAGTGGTCTTCGGCGACAACAACACGCACGGCACCTCCATGGAGATCTGGGTCGGCCCACCGGCCGGGCTGTTGACGGCGAGGACGCCGTCGAAGGTGGCGAGGCGGCGTTCGATGCCGGCGAGGCCGCTGCCCCGGGCCGGGTCCGCGCCGCCCCGCCCGTCGTCGGTGACGGCGACGCGCAGCGCCATGGTCCCGGCGTCGTAGGTGATGTCGATCCACAGCCGCTCGGCCTCCGCGTGCTTGGCCGCGTTGGTGACGGTCTCGGCGACGGCGAAGTAGACCGCGGACTCGACCGGCGGCTCGGGGCGGGCGGGGAGGTCGACCGTGACCTCCGCCGCCAGCGGGCTGAGCAGCGCCAACGACCGTACGGCGTCGCCGAGTCCGCGGTCGGCGAGGACCGGCGGGTGGATGCCGCGGACCAGGTCGCGCAGTTCCTGGAGCGCGGCGGAGGAGGAGGCGCGGGCCTCGGCGAGCAGCGCGCGCACGGCCTCCGGGTCGTCGTTCAGGCGGTGCTCGGCGGCGTCCAGGGTCATGCCCATCGCGACGAGCCGGGCCTGCGCCCCGTCGTGCAGGTCCCGCTCGATGCGGCGCAGTTCGGCGGCGGAGGTGTCCACGGCGTCGGTGCGGGTCGCGGACAGATGGGCGATGCGGGCGGCCATCAGCTCCTGGTCGGTCGGGGAGAGCGTGGCGCGGACGAAGCGGGCGTGGCGGTCGACCATGGAGGGGGCGATCCACAGGCCGGTCTTGGCGAGGGCGAGTCCGAGCAGGCCCGCCATGATGCCGGTCGGCACGTCCGTGACGGGGATCGCCGTGTACCAGAGGCCGCCCCAGCCGGCGTCCTGGGCCAGGTACGAGCCGAAGAAGGCGAGGAAGACGCCCCACAGTCCGTACAGAACGAGCGCGCCGGGAACGCAGGCGATGAGGCCGCCGACGAACGAGTACATGGTCGTCCAGCGCCACTCGCGGAACCGCTGGGCGTCCCCGAACACCCAGCGGTAGCGGGCGAGCAGGCCGAAGCGCTCCTTCTCGGTCCCGAGCACCGGCGCGGGCGTCGACTCGACGGTGATGCCCGACCACTCGGCCGCGAGGGCCCGCTCGCGGTCCACGACGCGCCGCATGCCCGCGGCGGCCCAGGGCAGCAGGCCCGGGACCGGTGTCCACACCGCGATGTGCAGCATCGTCGACCAGTGCAACGCCACCAGGGACAGCCACCACAGCCGGTGGCACCGCCTGACCGCCTCGACCCGCTTCATGTCGCCAACTCCCCCGTCTCGACCGCGTTCCCGGCTGTTCGCCGCTACCGGAACGAGTATCCGGCGAACTCCTCGGGCAGGTCGGTGGACTTAACTCCCCCATCCGGCACCGTGTCCGACGCCCATGCCGCGTACCCGTCGGGCCGCACCAGGAGCGCGGTGCGCCGCTCGCTCGCCCAGTGGGCGAGCCGCAGGCCGTCCAGCTTGTCCGGCGCCCCCTGGGGCAGGATCAGCACGAACTCGCCCGCTCGCAGGGCCTCGTAGAGCCGGGTGCCGCCCTGCAGCGCGACGTCGGGGACGCGCCTGCCGATGAGCGGGTGGGCGCCCCTGGGGGCCGGGTAGCGGAAGCCGATGCCGGTGATCTGGCCGACCGCGCGGCTGCGGGCGGGCCGGGCCCGGCTCACCGTCGTGGCGAGGACCGAGCGGGCCGCGAGCGTCCAGGGGCGCTTGGCCATCGCGAGGCGGACCAGGCCGCCGCTGCTGCGCAGCACCGCCTTGCCGACGGGGTGGCGTTCGGCCTCGTAGGTGTCGAGGAGCTCCGCGGTGGCCCGGCCGCTCGCCACGGCCGCCAGCTTCCAGCCGAGGTTCGCGGCGTCCTGGATGCCCGTGTTCATGCCCTGGCCGCCCGCCGGGGTGTGCACGTGCGCGGCGTCCCCGGCGAGCAGCACCCGGTCGACGCGGTACTTCGGCGCCTGGCGTTCATCGCTGTGGAAGCGGGACATCCAGCGGGCGTCGTGCATGCCGTAGTCCCGGCCGAGGGCGAGCCGCGCGGTCTCCTTGATCTCTTCGAGTTCGAGCGGGGCGTCGTCGGACACGTCGTGCGCCCGGTTCCAGGCGATCACCCGGTAGTAGCCGTCGCCGAACGGGGCGATGAAGGCGAAGGCGTCGCCGGCCGTGTTCACGGTGAGGACGTTGTCGGGCTGCTCGCCGAGCCGTACGTCGGCGAGGACGACCGAGCGGATGACGGACTTCCCGGGGAACGGCAGGCCCACCGCGGTCCGTACGGCGCTGCGCATGCCGTCGGTGCCGACGACGTACGCCGCGCGCAGGTCCTTCGACTCCCCCTGCGCGCGTACGTGGAGCGTGACGCCGTCCGCGTCCTGTGCCAGGCCCGTCACCTCGGTCTCGTACGCGAAGGTGACCCCGGCGTCGACGGCCCGCCGCTCCAGGAGCTTCTCGACCTCGTACTGCGGGACGACGAGGACGTGGGCGAAGCGCGAGGGCAGCTCGGCCAGTTCGAGGAAGAGGCTGCCGAACAGGCGCAGCCGCTGCAGCCGTTGGCCCTTGGTCTCCAGCTCGTCGGCGAGGCCGCGCGCGTCGAGCTGCTCCAGCGTGCGGGCGTGCACGGCGAAGGCGCGGGAGAGGTTGCTGATCTGGTGGGGGCGCCGCTCGACGAGGGTGACGGGCACGCCCGCGGCGGCGAGGTCCCCCGCGAGCAGCAGCCCGGTCGGGCCCGCGCCCACCACGATCACTGAACCGGTGTTGCGCGATGAGCCAGTGCTGTCCATGAGGCCTCCAGAAGCGGTCACGCCCGGATCGACCCGCCCATCCTGCCCGCACACACGCGTCGAGGGCACCCCCCCCGGCGCACCCGGCGGGGGGCCACGACGGGGGAACCGCGGGGGAGCGGTGGCGCCGCCCAGCGTGTGTGGGTTATACACCACGGACGCTGGCGACGCCCCAATGGGTGTT
>NZ_JBHWKQ010000038.1:0-73913 GCF_042730865.1 Streptomyces sp. NPDC059897
TTGCGTGTTGGGGGGGGGGGGGGGGCCCCCCCCCGCCCGCCCCCCCCCCCCCGGCCGGGGAGGCGCGATATCAGGCGGCGTCGCCGCAGAGGTAGTAGCAGGCAGTGGTCAGGCGGATGGGCCCTGCCTTGCGGACAGAAATCTTCTTCATGGTGTTCCCCCCTTCCGGATCATCGGAGTTGTGCGAATTCCGGAATCGCTGTGCTGGAGCAAGCTTTGGCATGCGAATTCGGGCATGTCAACGGGGAATCGGAGCGTCCGACACAAATGCCGTAAGTGTATTGGGGAATGTCCTGCGGGCCGTTTTCCCGCCGTTTTCGGGCAGGGGGAAGCGGCACTCCTTGCACGGGGAAAAAGAAAGCAGAGTTCGCTCGGTGAACCAGGAGAAGAGATCGAAACGGGCGCGGCGCCTTCGGTCGGCCGCGCCACCCGTGATCAGCGGTGCGCTCTGCGTGCCATCCGTACCTCCCGCACGGCCCCCGTAACAGCCCGGTGCGCCCCGGGCTCAGTGCTGGATACGGAGCGGGGAGGCGCGGCGTTCAGCGCATCGGCGGGGTTATCGCCGCGCGATGACGCCCGGGCCCGACGCCGTCGAACCGCGCACGACCAGTTCCGGCATGAACACGAACTCCGTGTGCGGCGCGGGAGTTCCGCCGATCTCCTCGAGGACCGTGCGGACCGCGGCCTGGCCCATCGCCTGCACCGGCTTGCGGATGGTCGTCAGCGGCGGGTCCGTGAACGCGATGAGCGGGGAGTCGTCGAACCCGACCACCGAGATGTCGTCCGGCACCTCGAGGCCCCGCTGCCGGGCCGCCCGGATCGCGCCGAGCGCCATCATGTCGCTCGCGCACACGATCGCCGTGCAGCCCCGGTCCATCAGGTCGGCGGCCGCGGCCTGCCCGCCCTCCAGCGTGTACAGGGAGTGCTGGACGAGATCCCGCTCGATGTCCTCCGAGGTGAGCTCGAACCGGTCCCGCATCGCCCGCACGAAGCCCTCGATCTTCCGCTGCACCGGCACGAACCGCTTCGGCCCGAGCGCCAGGCCGATCCGCGAGTGGCCCAGCGAGCCGAGGTGGGTGACCGCCAGTTGCATGGCCGCCCGGTCGTCCGGCGAGATGAACGGCGCCCGCACCTGCGGCGAGAAGCCGTCCACGAGCACGAACGGCACACCCTGCGCCCGCAGTTGCTCGTAGCGCCGCATGTCCGCGGTGGTGTCGGCGTGCAGCCCCGACACGTAGATGATGCCGGTGACACCCCGGTCGACGAGCATCTCCGTCAGCTCGTCCTCCGTCGAGCCGCCGGGGGTCTGCGTCGCGAGCACCGGTGTGTAGCCCTGGCGGGTCAGTGCCTGGCCGATGACCTGGGCCAGCGCCGGGAAGATCGGGTTCTCCAGCTCCGGCGTGATCAGGCCGACGAGCCCCTCGCTGCGCCGGCGCAGCCGCACCGGCCGTTCGTAGCCCAGCACGTCGAGCGCGGCGAGGACGGACTGGCGGGTGGCCGCGGCGACGCCCGGCTTGCTGTTGAGGACCCGGCTCACCGTCGCCTCGCTCACCCCCGCCTGCGCCGCGATGTCGGCGAGACGCGCGGTCGCGGGCGCGGCCGGGGCCGCCTTGCGGGCGGCCTGGGCGGGCAGCTGGGTCATCGCACTCCTTGTGGGGGCCAAGAGCTGGGGGAGCCGGGGCAGGAGTCCCGATGATCCCTGTGACGGCGCCCCGTGGCAAGAGCTTGCAGACCCTTGCAGCACCACATAAGCCCATGTAACAGGCGATAACCACCCGCCAAGTGCCGGAACTTGGAGGTCACGAACCCGTAACCTCCGGCCGTCCCTGCAAAATTTTTCAGCAAAGTCTTTCCTCGGGCTTGCGGCGCTGTTACGTTCACGTCGCCCAGTCGGGCCCAACCCTCTAGGAGTTCTCATGCGGCGTGGCATAGCGGCCACCGCGGTGGTGGCGTCCCTCGCACTCGCGGCGACGGCCTGCGGCGGAAGTGACGACAGCGGTGACAAGGCGGGCCCGGTCACCATCACCTGGTGGGACACGTCGAACGGCACCAATGAGGCGCCCACGTACCGGGCGTTGGCCAAGGACTTCACCAAGGCCAACCCCGACATCAAGGTCAAGTACGTCAACGTGCCCTTCGACCAGGCGCAGAACAAGTTCGACACGGCGGCCGGCGCGAGCGGCGCCCCCGACGTGCTGCGCGCCGAGGTCGGCTGGACGCCGGCGTTCGCCAAGAAGAGCTACCTGCTGCCGCTCGACGGCACCGAGGCGCTCGCCGACAAGGACAAGTTCCAGGCGTCCCTCGTCAAGCAGGCCCAGTTCGACGGCAAGACGTACGGCGTCCCGCTGGTCACCGACACCCTCGCCTTCGTCTACAACAAGGCCCTGTTCAAGAAGGCCGGCATCACCGAGGCGCCCACCACCTGGGACCAGCTGAAGAAGGACGCGGCCAAGGTCAAGGACAAGACCGGCGCCGACGGCTTCTGGGGCTCCACGGCCGGCTACTACGCCCAGCCGTTCCTGTTCGGCGAGAACACCGACACCGTCGACGCCGAGGGCAAGAAGATCACCATCGGCTCCGCCGAGGCCAAGAAGGGCCTCACCGCCTGGAAGGGCCTGTTCGACGGCAAGGGCCTGCACAAGGCCGACGCCACGGCGGACGCGTACGCGCACATCCAGGACGCGTTCGTGAACGGCAAGGTCGCCTCGACCATCCAGGGCCCGTGGGAGATCACGAACTTCTACAAGGGTTCGGCCTTCAAGGACAAGAAGAACCTGGGCATCGCCACCGTCCCGGCCGGCTCCGGCGGCAAGCCCGGCGCCCCGACGGGCGGCCACAACCTGTCCGTGTACGCGGGCTCGGACAAGGCCCACCAGGAGGCCTCGCTCAAGTTCGTGAAGTGGATGACGTCGGCGAAGACGCAGGAGCAGATCGCCCTGAAGAACTCGACGCTGCCCACCCGCGAGGACGCGTACACCGACAAGGTCACCGCCGACCCGGGCATCGCCGGCTACCAGAAGGTGCTCACCTCGGCACGGCCGCGCCCCGAGCTGCCCGAGTACAGCTCGCTGTGGACGCCGATGGACCAGGAACTCCCGAAGGTCGCCACCGGCAAGGAGTCCCTGGACCAGGGCGTGAGCGGCCTGGAGACCTCGTTCGCCAAGCTGCTGCCCGGCTTCTCCAAGTGACCCGGTAAGACCGCCGGTTCGCGCCCCGGAGGGGAGGGCGCGAACCGGCAAAGACCTGTCCGAGGGCCGGTCGTCGAACCGGCCCGATTCAGAAGGTGCTCCGCATGACCCTTGCCGTCGACCGTCCGGACGCGAAGAAGCCCGCGCCGCGACCGGGCCCGCTCCGGCGCCTGAAGGACTCGTACCGCACGTACTGGTACGCGTACGCGATGATCGCTCCGGTCGTCGTCGTCCTCGGTGTCCTCGTCGTCTACCCCCTGGTGCGCGGCTTCTACCTGACGCTCACCGACGCCAACAGCCTCAACTCGGCCCGCACCATCGGCGTCAACCAGATCGAGGCCACCTACAAGTTCATCGGCCTCGACAACTACGCCGACATCCTGTGGGGCCCGTCCGCCTACGACCGCTTCTGGTCGCACTTCGTGTGGACGATCGTGTGGACGGCGGTCTGTGTCGCCCTGCACTACTGCATCGGGCTCGGCCTGGCGCTGCTCCTCAACGAGAAGCTGCGCGGACGCACCTTCTACCGGCTCCTGCTGATCCTGCCGTGGGCGGTCCCGACGTTCGTCACGGTCTTCGCCTGGCGCATCATGCTCGCCGACTCCGGGATCATCAACGTCGTCCTCGGCACACTGCATCTGCCCGAGCCGAGCTGGCTGGAGGATCCCACCTTCCAGCGGATCGCCGCGATCCTCGTCAACACGTGGTGCGGTGTCCCGTTCATGATGATCTCGCTGCTCGGCGGCCTCCAGTCCATCGACGCGTCCCTGTACGAGGCCGCGGAGATGGACGGCGCGAACTCCTGGCAGCGCTTCCGGCACATCACCCTGCCGGGGCTGAGGTCGGTCAGCTCGACCGTCGTGCTGCTCGGCATCATCTGGACGTTCAACCAGTTCGCGATCATCTTCCTGCTCTTCGGCAACACGGCACCGGACGCGCAGATCCTCGTGACCTGGGCCTACCGGCTCGGCTTCGGGCAGCAGCCGCGCGACTTCGCGCAGTCCGCCGCGTACGGCGTGCTGCTCCTGTCGATCCTCACCGTCTTCACGTCCTTCTACTACCGCTGGTTGAAGCGCAATGAGCAGCTCGCCGTCTGACGCAGCAGGAGCCACCATCATGACTACGACCACCGAGTCGCGGGTCCCCACGCAGCGTTCAGTGACCGGGACCGCTCCCGCCGACAAGCGCCGCGTCCGCGGGCGCGGCGAGCGCGGCCCGCTCGCCAAGGCCCTCACGCACGGTGTCCTCGCCGTGGCGAGCCTCATCGCGCTGTTCCCCGTCGTCTGGCTGACCTATCTGTCGCTCGGCCCCGACAAGGACGACTATCTGCACCCGGGGGAGATCGCGGGCAAGGCGACTCTCGACAACTACGCGTACGTCCTGGAGCACACCCAGTTCTTCCACTGGGCGGCGTCGACGCTGATCGTGGCGCTCGGCACCACCCTCGTCGGCGTGCTGTTCGCGGCGACCACCGGGTACGCGGTCTCCCGCATGCGTTTCCCCGGCTACCGCTCGCTGATGTGGGTGCTGCTGCTCACGCAGGCCTTCCCGATCGCCGTCCTCATCGTGCCGATCTACGAGATCTTCTCGGAACTCGGCCTGATCGACACCTACCAGGGCCTCATCCTCATCAACTGCACGACGATCGTGCCGTACTGCACCTGGCTCCTGAAGGGCTACTTCGACACCATCCCCGCCGACATCGACGAGGCGGGCCGGATCGACGGGCTCAGCCCCTTCGGCACGTTCTGGCGGCTCATCCTGCCGCTCGCGAAGCCGGGCATCGCGGTCGCCGCGTTCTACGCCTTCATCACGGCGTTCGCCGAGGTCGCCTTCGCCAACACCTTCATGCTCAGCGACACCAAGTACACCTTCGCGATCGGCCTGTCGAGCTTCGTCAGCGAACACGACGCGCAGTGGAACCTGATGGCCGCGACCGCGGTGTTGATCGCCATCCCGGTGACCGCTTTCTTCTACCTTGTCCAGAAGCACCTGGTCACCGGCCTGACCGCCGGCGGAACCAAGGGCTGAACCCGGCTACGCAGCAAGGACATCATGAGTCAGCACTCCACGGACCAGCCGGTGGCGGCCGCCACCACGACCCGCGAGACCACCGACTGGTGGCGGGACGCGGTCATCTACCAGGTCTATCCGCGCAGCTTCGCGGACAGCGACGGCGACGGCACCGGTGACCTCGAAGGCATCCGCCGACGCCTGCCGCACTTGCGCGAGTTGGGCGTCGACGCGGTGTGGCTGTCCCCGTTCTACGCCTCGCCGCAGGCCGACGGCGGCTACGACGTCGCCGACTACCGGGCCGTCGACCCTATGTACGGCACGCTGCTCGACGCCGACGCGGTGATCCGCGACGCGCACGCCCTCGACCTGCGCATCATCGTCGACCTGGTGCCCAACCACTCCTCCGACCAGCACGAGTGGTTCAAGCGCGCGGTCGCGGACGGCCCCGGCTCCCCGCTGCGGGACCGCTACCACTTCCGTCCCGGCAAGGGCGACAGCGGCGAACTCCCGCCCAACGACTGGGAGTCCATCTTCGGCGGCCCCGCCTGGACCCGGCTCCCCGACGGCGAGTGGTACCTCCACCTCTTCGCCCCCGAGCAGCCCGACCTCAACTGGGAACACCCGGCGGTCGCCGACGAGTTCCGCTCCATCCTGCGCTTCTGGCTGGACATGGGCGTCGACGGCTTCCGCGTCGACGTCGCGCACGGCCTGGTCAAGGCGGCGGGCCTGCCGGACATCGGCGGCCACGACCAGCTGAAGCTCCTCGGCAACGACGTGATGCCGTTCTTCGACCAGGACGGCGTGCACGAGATCTACCGCTCGTGGCGCACGATCCTCGACGAGTACGACGGCGAGCGCATTTTTGTCGCCGAAGCCTGGACGCCGACGGTCGAGCGCACCGCGAACTACGTCCGCCCCGACGAGCTGCACCAGGCCTTCAACTTCCAGTACCTGGGCGCCCCTTGGGATGCCGAGGGCCTGCGCGACATCATCGACAGCTCCCTGGACGCGATGCGCCCGGTCGGCGCCCCCGCCACCTGGGTGCTGTCCAACCACGACGTCACCCGGCACGCCACCCGCTACGCCAACCCGCCCGGCGGCACCCAGATCCGCACCCCCGGCGACCGCGAACTCGGCCTGCGCCGCGCCCGCGCCGCCACCCTCCTGATGCTCGCCCTGCCCGGCTCGGCGTACCTCTACCAGGGCGAGGAACTGGGCCTCCCCGACGTCACCGACCTGCCCGACGAGGTGCGCCAGGACCCCTCGTACTTCCGCGCCGAGGGCCAGGACGGCTTCCGCGACGGCTGCCGGGTGCCGATCCCGTGGACCCGCACCGGCTCCTCGTACGGCTTCGGCGAGGGCGGCAGCTGGCTTCCGCAGCCCGACACCTGGGGCGAGCTGAGCGTTGAGGCGCAGACCGGCGACCCGGACTCCACCCTGGAGATGTACCGCTCGGCGCTCGCGCTGCGCCGCACCACGCCGGGCCTCGGCGCCGGCGACGGTGTGAAGTGGCACGGCGAGGCCCCGCGCGGCGTGCTCCACTTCGAGCGCCCCGGCTTCGCCTGCACGGTCAACACGACGGGCGCGGCGGTACGCATCGCGGCGCCGGGTGACGTACTGCTCTCCTCCGCCCCGGTGGCGCTGGACGGCCCGCACGTCGACCTGCCGGCCGACACTACGGTGTGGTGGGCGACCGCCTGACCCCGGGCAGCGTGAAGGGGCGGCACCCGCGCGGGTGCCGCCCCTCCGGCTTACGGGTTAAGCGGTGTGGAAGGCCACCGCACCCTTCGCCGGCACCGTGAGCTCCGCCTTGCCGCCGGAGACGGTCACCGAGCCCTCACCGACGACGTTGTCGTACGTGCCGTCGGGCACGCTCGTCGTGTACGTGTGCGTGCTGGCGGACGACGAGTTGTTGATGGCGACGAAGCCGACGTCGCCGCGGCCGAAGCCGATCACGTTCGAGCCGGGCGACTGCCAGTCCGTCACCGCCTTGCCGGCCGCCGCGTTGTGCCAGCCCACCATCCCGGTGATCGCGGTGTCCCGGTCCAGACAGGACCAGGCGCCCGAGCAGTCGGTGCCGGTGACGATCCCGCTGCCGTCGTTCGGCGGCGCCTGGTCGCTCTGGTCGAACTTCCAGGCCGCGTAGACCGAGGGGCGGCCGTAGCCGCGCGCCAGCTGGAAGACGTTGGCGAGGGTGGCGGTCGCGCCGTCCTTGTAGCTGAGGGTGTCGCCGTTGCGCTCGGTGTCGTGGTTGGTGACGAAGGTGTTCGAGTTCGCCTCCTCGGCCAGGCCCCAACTGCTGCCGAAGGACGCCAGGTTGGCGATGTCACCGCCGCTGAACTGCGACTTCATGGCGGACGCGTACGTGAAGTCGAGGACGTCACCGTTGCCGTAGTAGTCGCCCGTGGCCGGTGGTGTGCCCGGATACACCTCCTGCGTGATGTACGGGGCGTCGCCCGACGTGGTGGTGTGCAGCGCGCCCACGATCGCCTTGAGGTCGCCGGTCTCCATGTGCTTCGCGGCGTCGACACGGAAGCCGTCGACGCCCAGGTCGATCTGCTTGTTGAGGAACCCGACGATCTTCTCGCGGACGCCGGACTCGGAGGTGTCGAGGTCGGGCAGGCCGAGCAGCTCGCAGTGCTGGACCTCGTGCTGGTCCGACCAGTTGGAGATGGTCTTCGTGCAGTCGTCGCTGTCCGCCGGGTCGTAGTCCGGGGTGTCGTACTTGTTGGAAATGGTGGTGCCCGCGTAGCCGGTCCCGGGCTGGGCCGACGTGTGGTTGATGACGGCGTCGGTGTAGACCTCGATGCCCGCCGAATGGCAGGTGTCCACCATGGACTTGAAGTCGCCCGCGCTGCCGAAACGGCTGTCGAGCTTGTACGAGTACGGCTGGTAGACGTCCCACCAGTAGTAATCGCCCTGCTTGAGGGACTCCTGGGGCGGAGCGACCTGGACGGCGCCGTAGCCCGCCGGGTCGAGGGTGTCGGTGCACTCCTTGGCGACCGACGCCCAGTTCCACTGCCAGAGGTTGGCGATGACATCACCGTTGGGTGTGCCGGTGTCGGCGGCCGTCGCGGTCGGGGCGGGAAGCGATGCCATGCCGCCGAGGGTGAGGGCGCCGACGGCCATCGCGGTGGCGGTGCGGCGGCGCCTGCGAGGGCTTCTGGGCGTGGGGGATGTGCCGTGCTGCATGTGCGGCTCCTGAATGTGGGGTTCTGGTGGCGCGTCGTGAGCGTGGGGCAGGCGAGTGCGTCCCGTCAATGGGCAGTTGAAAATTCTTGCTACATCTTTCGCAACTCTTGCAGTCGTGTTCCGGCAGGCGTTACCGTCACGCGGCGGACCGGCCCCGACCTCCCCACGCGCGCGGCCGGTCCGCCCCAACACACCGCATCCCGCGAGGAGTTCCCGACGTGAGCCGCAGTCCGATTCGCGTACCGCACAGACGCGCCGCCGCGTACACCGCGGCCGCCGCGCTCCTCGTGACGCTCGCCCAGCCGCTCGCGGCCCGAGCCGCCGAGCCGCCGCCCCCGCCCTCCGACGCGAAACTGGCGGCCGAGCCGGCCCGCCACGACCTCACCCGCGAGCAGTACTACTTCGTGCTCCCGGACCGCTTCGCGAACGGCGACACCGGCAACGACAAGGGCGGCCTGACCGGTTCACGCCTCGCGACCGGCCACGACCCCACGGACAAGGGCTTCTACCAGGGCGGCGACCTCAAGGGCCTGACGAACCGCCTCGACTACATCAAGGACCTCGGGACGACCGCCATCTGGCTCGCCCCGATCTTCAAGAACAAGCCCGTGCAGGGCGCGGGCAAGGACGCCTCGGCCGGCTACCACGGCTACTGGATCACCGACTTCACGCAGGTCGACCCGCACTTCGGCAGCAACGCCGACCTCAAGAACCTGATCTCCAAGGCCCACGGCAAGGGCATGAAGGTCTTCTTCGACGTCATCACCAACCACACCGCCGACACGGTCGACTACACGGAGAAGAAGTACGGCTACCGCCCCAAGGGCGCCTACCCGTACCTCGACACCAAGGGCCGCCCCTTCGACGACGCCACGTCGATGAAGAAGGTCGACGCCGACTCCTTCCCGTACACGCCGAAGAACACCGGCGAAATGGTCCCGTCGTGGCTCAACGACCCGACGATGTACCACAACCGGGGCGACTCGACCTGGGAGGGCGAGTCCACCACCTACGGCGACTTCTCCGGCCTCGACGACCTGTGGACCGAACGCCCCGAGGTCGTCTCCGGCATGGAGAAGATCTACGAGAAGTGGGTGCGGGACTTCGACGTCGACGGCTTCCGCATCGACACCGCCAAGCACGTGGACATGGACTTCTGGACCCAGTGGGCGACGGCGCTCGACAAGTACGCCGCCGCGCACGGCCGCAAGGACTTCTTCATGTTCGGCGAGGTCTACTCGGCCGACACCGACGTCACCTCCCCGTACGTCACGCAGGGCCGCCTCGACGCGACGCTCGACTTCCCGTTCCAGGACGCGGCCCGCGCCTACGCCTCGCAGGGCGCCTCCGCCGACAAGCTCGCCAAGGTCTTCGCCGACGACTACAAGTACGCCTCCGACAAGGCGAACGCGTACGAGCAGGTCACCTTCCTCGGCAACCACGACATGGGCCGCATCGGCACGTTCCTGAAGGCCGACAACCCGAAGGCCTCGGACGCGGAACTGGTGAAGCGCGACCGGCTCGCCAACGAGCTGATGTTCCTCTCGCGCGGCAACCCCGTCGTCTACTACGGCGACGAACAGGGCTTCACCGGCGCGGGCGGCGACAAGGACTCCCGGCAGACGATGTTCGGCTCGAAGGTCGCCGACTACCTCGACAACGACGAGCTGGGCACCGACCGCACGCACGCCGACGCCGCGTACGACACCGGGCACCCGCTGTTCAAGTCCATCGCCGCGCTGTCGAAGCTCCGCAAGGACAACCCGGCGCTCGCCGACGGCGCCCAGAAGGAGCTGTACGCGAAGGACTCCGTGTACGCGTTCTCGCGCACCGGCGACGACCGCGAGCACGTCGTCGCCGTGAACAACGCGAGCGAGGCGAAGACGGTCGAGCTGCCGGTGGAGTCGGCCAGGTTCCGCACGCTGTACGGCGGTTCAGGCGGTTCAGGCGGTTCAGGCGGTTCAGGCGGTTCAGGCGGTTCCGGTGTCGAGTCGGCGTCCGGCGGCCGCGTGAAGGTCACCGTGCCCGCCCTGTCCTCGCTCGTCCTGCGCGCCGAGTCAAAGCTCCCCGCACCGGCCGCGAAGCCCACGCTGTCCCTGAAGGCCCCGGCCGCCGGAGCCACCGGCACGGTCACCCTCTCCGCCGACCCCGGCGACACCGCCTCGGCCCGTGTCGTCTTCGCCGCCCAGACCGGCGACGGCAAGTGGCGCACGCTCGGCTCCGTCGACCACGCCCCGTACAAGATCACGCAGCACATATCCGACACGGTGTCGGCCGGAACACCCCTGCGGTACAAGGCAGTTGTGGTGGACCGCGCCGGACGCGCCGCGAGCGCCCTCGCCGACACGACGGGGGGGCAGCCGCCCACGCCCGAGAAGCCGACGGCCGTCGACCGCGACTACGCCGTCGTCCACTACAAGCGGGCCGACGGCGACTACGACGACGTGCGCCTGAAGTCCGGTGACACTACTGCTGAGTTCGTCGGCCGGGACGCCTACGGCGCGTTCGCCTGGGTGAAGGTCCCCGACGGTGCGGGCTCGGTGTCGTACACGATCGACAAGTCCGGCACGGCCGACGGGCCGCAGCGCACCGTCGACCTCGGGAAGACCGGCGAGGTCTGGATCGAGCAGGGCAAGGACGAACAGTCCGCGAGCCGGCCCGACGGCGCCTACCCGCCGCAGGACGCGAAGAAGGCCGTCATCCACGTGCACCGCCCCGACGGCGACTACGACGGCTGGGGCCTGCACACCTGGACCGGCGCCGCGAACCCGACCGACTGGTCGAAGCCGCTGCAACCCACCGGCAAGGACGCGTACGGGCTGACCTTCGAGGTGCCCCTGGCAGACGGCGCGACCTCGCTGAGCTACATCCTCCACAAGGGCGACGAGAAGGACATCGCCACGGACCGCTCGCTCGACTTCGCCACCTACGGCAAGGAGGTGTGGCTCAACTCCGGAGACACCAACTACCTCCTCCCGTCGGTAGGTTCGGGCGCGGAACTCGACCTCGCGAAGGCCGAGGCGCAGTGGATCGACGCCGACACCGTCGTCTGGAAGGTGAAGGCCACCGCCGCCACCAGCCAGCAACTGGTGTACGCGCCGGAGGGCGGCATCGGTGTGAAGGACGGGGCGCTGACCGACGAGGGACGGTGGCTCCGGCTGAACCCCGGAGACCTGACCGACGCGCAGAAGACCAAGTTCCCGCACCTCAAGGACCATCCGGCGTTCACCGTCGACCCGCGCGACCGCGACCGGGTGCGCGAAGCGCTGCGCGGCCAGGTGATCGCCACGCAGCGGGCGGCGAACGGGGCGCTGCTCGCGGCGACCGGCGTGCAGACGGCGGGCGTCCTCGACGACACGTACGCGGACGCCGCACAGAAGGCCTCCCTCGGACCGGTCTTCAAGAACGGCAAGGTGACGCTGTCGGTGTGGGCGCCGACCGCCCGCGAGGTGTCCTTGGAACTCGGCGGGAAGCCGGTGGCCATGCGCCGGGACGACAAGAGCGGTGTGTGGTCCGTGACCGGCAGTGCGTCCGCCTGGCGCGGCGAGGAGTACCGGTACGCCGTGAAGGTGTGGGCGCCCAGCGTCCAGAAGCTCGTCACGAACAAGGTCACCGACCCGTACTCCGTGGCGCTCACCGCGAACTCGGAGCGCAGCCTCGTCGTCGATCTCGGTGACAAGTCTCTCGCCCCGAAGGGCTGGACCGGCCTGATCAAGCCGAAGGCCGTCCCCATGAAGGACGCACAGATCCAGGAGCTCCACGTCCGGGACTTCTCCGTCGAGGACAGCACGACACCCGCGAAGGACCGCGGCACGTACAACGCCTTCGGCGACAAGGACACCGACGGCTCGAAGCACCTGCGGGAACTCGCCAAGTCCGGCACCTCGTACGTGCACCTCCTTCCGGCCTTCGACATCGCGACGATCCCCGAGAAGAAGTCCGAACAGGCAGCGCCTGACTGCGACTTGAAGGCGATGGGCCCCGACAGCGAAGAGCAGCAGGAGTGCGTCGGCAAGGCGGCCGGCAAGGACGCCTACAACTGGGGCTACGACCCGTACCACTACACGGTCCCCGAGGGCTCGTACGCGAGCGACCCCGACGGCACGAAGCGCACCGTCGAGTTCCGCGACATGGTCAAGTCGCTGAACGAGGACGGCCTGCGGGTCGTCATGGACGTCGTCTACAACCACACGGCCGCCGCAGGCCAGGACAAGACCTCCGTCCTCGACCGGGTGGTGCCCGGCTACTACCAGCGGCTCATGGCCGACGGCTCGGTGGCGAACTCCACCTGCTGCTCCAACACCGCACCCGAGAACACGATGATGGGCAAGCTGATCGTCGACTCCATCGTGACCTGGGCCCGCGAGTACAAGGTCGACGGCTTCCGCTTCGACCTCATGGGACACCACCCGAAGGCCAACATCCTGGCCGTGCGCAAGGCCCTCGACGCCCTGACCATGGAGAAGGACGGCGTCGACGGAAAGAAGATCATCCTCTACGGCGAGGGCTGGAACTTCGGCGAGATCGCCGACGACGCCCGCTTCGAGCAGGCCACGCAGAAGAACATGGCGGGCACCGGCATCGCCACGTTCTCCGACCGGGCCCGGGACGCGGTCCGCGGCGGCTCGCCGTTCGACGAGGACCCGGGCGTGCAGGGCTTCGCGTCCGGCCTCTACACCGACCCCAACTCCTCGAAGGCGAACGGCACATCGGCCGAGCAGAAGGCCCGGCTCCTGCACTACCAGGACCTCATCAAGGTGGGCCTGTCGGGGAACCTCGCGGCGTACGAGTTCACCGGCACGGCGGGGGAGAAGGTGAAGGGCTCCGACGTCGACTACAACGGCGCCCCCGCCGGCTACGCGGACGCCCCCGGAGACGCCCTCGCCTACGCCGACGCGCACGACAACGAGTCCCTGTACGACACGCTGACGTACAAGCTGCCCGCGTTGACGAGCACGGCCGACCGCTCCCGCATGCAGGTCCTCGCGATGGCCACGGCCGCCCTCTCCCAGGGCCCGGCGCTCTCACAGGCGGGCACCGACCTGCTGCGCTCGAAGTCCCTCGACCGGAACTCGTACGACAGCGGCGACTGGTTCAACGCGATCCACTGGGACTGCCGCGCGGGCAACGGCTTCGGCCGCGGACTGCCGATGGCCGCCGACAACAAGGACAAGTGGCCCTACGCGAAGCCCCTGTTGGCCTCGGTGAAGGCGCCGGGCTGCCAGGACATCGAGGGCACATCGGCCGCGTACCAGGACCTGCTGAAGATCCGCACGACCGAACCGGTCTTCCGGCTGTCGACGTCCGCGGAGGTCCAGAAGCAGCTCTCCTTCCCGCTCTCCGGCAAGGACGAGACACCGGGCGTCATCACGATGCGGCTCGGCGACCTCGTGATCGTGTTCAACGCCACTCCGGAGCGGCAGAAGCAGAAGGTCACCGACGCGGCAGGGGCGGACTACCGGCTGCACCCGGTGCAGGCTCGCGGCGCGGACGACGCCGTGAAGTCGGCCGCGTACAGCAAGGGTTCGGGCACGTTCGAGGTGCCTGCCCGCACCGTGGCGGTGTTCACCCGCTGATCCATTTCTGGTGAGCCACCGAAACCTCCGGCAGCTCCGTGAGTCGGCGCCGACTCACGGAGCTGCGCCCGGTCCCTGACGGCCCGTCGAACGCCCCGTACGCTTTCGGGTGTTCGATTCGGTCGACGGAAGGCAGTTGCGGGGCATGGGGTTTCAGGAACGTACGCGGTTCGGGCGGCTCGGCCGGGCGGCGGCGCCGGTCGCGCTCACGGCGCTGCTGCTCGCGGGATGCCAGGGTGTGGCCGACGGGGGATCCGAGGACTCGGCGCACGGCGCGGAACCCTCCGCGTCGGCGAGCGCCACCACCGGCGAGGGCACCCTTCCCGGTGTGCCCAGCGCCGACGAGGCACGCGACGCGCTGGCGGAACTGAAGGTGGCACCCCACGGCTCCATGTCCGGCTACAGCCGCGACAAGTTCCCGCACTGGGCGGAGCAGGGCGACAGCTGCGACACCCGCGAAACCGCCCTGAAGCGCGACGGCAAGGACGTGAAGACGGACGGCGAGTGCCACGCGGACTCCGGCGACTGGGTCAGCGCGTACGACGGCGAGAAGTTCACGGACTCCGGGGACCTCGACATCGACCACACCGTGCCGCTCGCCAACGCCTGGCGCTCCGGCGCCGACGACTGGACGCAGGAGGAGCGCAAGGCGTTCGCCAACGACCTGGAGCACCCCCAGCTGCTGGCGGTGTCCGCCCACTCGAACCGCTCCAAGGGCGACCAGGGCCCCGACGAGTGGCAGCCGGACGTCAAGGACTACTGGTGCACGTACGCCCGCTCCTGGGTGTCGGTGAAGTCGACGTACGAACTGACGGTCACCGACGCCGAGAAGAAGGAGCTGACGACGATGCTGGGGACGTGTTCCGCGTGAGCGGGGACGACAAGGGGGACGGCAAGAAGGCCGAGACCCTGACGGGCGACGTACACGCGGGCCCCGGCGGCGCCATGACCGACGAGGTCGGCGTCGTCACCGGGGACCTCACCGTCTCGACGATCCGGGAGGCCGCGGACCGGGCCCGGATCGCCGTCCAGTACACCGGCGCCGACGAGTGGTACACCCTCACCGGAAGCCCCGCCGCCGTGCCGCCCGGCGGCCTCGCCGCCCTGCACGACGAGGTGCTGCGCAGCGTGGAGCGCGGGGGCGGCGCGGTCAGCCCCTGAGGGGCCAGAGGGACTCAGGCCTCGAAGTGGCGCCGCGGATTGACCCGCAGGATCGCGTCGATGTCGTCCTTGGACACACCCTTGTCGGCGAGCGCGGGCAGCACGTCCTCGCTGATGTGCCGGTAGTTCCACTTCGGGGCGGCCTCGGCGCGGTCCACGTCGCCGAACCAGTCGATGACGCACGCGGCGTCGTGCGAGATCGTGATCCGGTCGGTGTATCCGAGGCGCACCAGCTCGACGATGGTGTCGACGCGCTGCTCGGTCGTGAGCGGGGCGTCGAGCCCGAAGCGGTCCATGCCGAGATACGAGCCGGCGTCGGCGAGCCGCGTCAGATAGCCGATGTCGTCGGTGTCGCCGGAGTGCCCGATGACGACACGGCCGAGGTCCACGCCCTCCTCGGCGAGCACGCGCTGCGCGACCAGCCCCGACTCCGACGCGGGATGGGTGTGCACGGTGATCGGCGCCCCGGTGCGCACGGAGGCCTGGCCGACCGCCCGCATGGCCCGCTCGACGCCAGGGGTGAGGCCCTGTTCCTCGATGGCGCACTTGAGGAACGCGGCGCGCACACCGGTGTCCGCGATGCCCTCGGTCAGATCCTTCACGAACAGGTCCACGAGCGGCTCCGGGCCGCCGAACAGGGTGCCGGGACCGTTGTAGTGGAACTGGAACGGCAGATCGTCGTACGTGTAGAGACCGGTCGCGGGGACGATGTTGAGGTCCGTGCGCGCGGCGATCTTCTGAATGCGGGGGATGTAGCGGCCGAGACCGAGCACCGTCGGGTCGAGGATGGTGTCGATGCCGAGCCCCTTGAGCTCGTTCAGCTGGGCGACGGCGTCGTCGACGACGGCCTGCTCGTCCCAGCGCGCGTAGTTCTGCCGGAACTCCTCGCCGACGATGACGACGTGTTCGTGGACGAGTACGTTCCCGAGCTCGCTGGAGTCGACCGGACCGCGGACCGTCCAGACCTGTGTCATCGGCGCGCCTCTCGATGTGGACGCCGGAGTTGACGTCGGATTCAAGGTGAGCCGAGCGTCCCGCCGGGCGCCCGCGGGCGTCAAGACATGGGACGGGGTGTGATCGGATGAGGCCCGTCGGCGGGGTCTCCAGGGCGTTGGGGGCCGCCCCGAAGTCCGGCCGACGAGCGACTCACAGGCGGCGGATCCAGGCGGCGACGCCGTGGCCCACCACGAGATAGATCACGGCGGGCAGGGCGTTGTTGAAGAAGACCCGCAGCCCCTCGGTGTCCATGGTGAAGATGTCCCGCGCCCAGCCGGAGAGCCAGTCGGCCATGCCGTGCACGAACTCGACGAACACGTTCGACTGGTTCGCGTCGAGCAGGTACAGCACGATCCACAGAGCGAGGAAGACCGCGGCGATGTCGGCCAGCGTGTGCACGAGCAGGGCGAACCGGTCCGCGCCCCGCCCGCTGCGGTTGCGCACGGGGCGGCCGTTCGGCGTGAACCCGGAGTTCTGGCCGTAACCGGTGTGCGGGACCGGCTCGTAGGGGATGTCGGGGTCCTGGCGGTACGCGGGCGGCGGGGGACCGTCGTAGGGGGCGCGGGGGCCGCCGCCGTGCATCGGGCCGCGGGGAGCGCCGTGCGGCGGGGCGCCGGGGCCGCCGTCGTAGGAGGCGCCGGGACCGCCGTCGTACTGGGCGCCGGGACCGCCGTCGTACTGGGCGCCGGGGCCGCCGTGGATCGGGGCGGTGTCTCCGCCTTGTGCGGGATATGGGCCCCTATATGGGGGCCTGTTCGGGCTGGAACCGTATGGGGCATTGCTGGGAATGCCGTCGCTGGGGTGAGTCACGGGCGGCATGTTGCCCGTCGCGCGCCGCCGAAACCCGCTTCACGGTCACTTCACAGACACCGCGCATCGCGGGCTTTGTGGGTGGGAGAAGTGGCCGTCGGGGCGCGCGTGACCGGTGGTCTAGCGGTTCGGTGGCCGCCGCACGGACAGGACCGCCACGTCGTCGTGCTGCTGCCCCTCCCCGGCGAACGTGCGCGAGTCGTCGTAGAGCGCGCGCGGCAGCTCGTCGGCGGACAGCGCCAGTCGTTGGGCGAGGCTTTCGGTGAGCGGGTAGAACTCGCCGTCGTCGGCACGTGTCTCGGTGAGTCCGTCCGTGGTCAGGAGCAACGTGGCGCCGGGCGGGAAGGCGAACCGGTCGACGGTCACGGGTTCGGTGGCGAGTTCGGCCAGCCCGAGGGGGACGCCGGAGGTGAGGTCCGGCGTGCTGACGGTGCCGTCGTGCAGCACCTGCGGCAGGATGTGACCGCAGTCGACGGCCTGCACCTCCGCGTTCGAGTCGACGTTGATGATGAGCGCCGTGACGAACCGTTCGTCGTCGCCGGTCCGCGCGGCGTAGGAATTGTGTCGCACGACGGACGCGTCCAGGGCGTCGGCCAGCGCGGTCAGCGTGGGCTCCCGGTGAGCCATCGCGCGAAAGGCGCCGACCACCGCGAAGGCCGCCCCGACCGCGGGCAGGCCCTTCCCCTGGACATCGCCGATGAGCAACCGGGTTCCCCACGGCGAGTCGACGACGTCGTAGATGTCACCGCCGACGAGCCGGTCCTCCTGGACGGGCTCGTACACCCCGTCGACCAGGACGTCCTGGGTGTGCATGGGCAGCGGGCGCAGGATGTGGCGCTGCATCGCCGTGGCGGTCGAGCGCAGGCGCAGCATCTTCCGTTCGCGGTCGATGCGGCGGTGACACGCATAGACGGAGGCCGCACCCAGCATGAGGGTGAGCAGGATCATGAGCATCCTGTCGAGCCACGGCCTTCCCTCCCCGTGCCGGAGAAGCATCGTCAGGACGACCACGAACATGGTCCAGGCGACCACGAACTTCGTCTGGCGGACGGTGCACAGTGCCGACGCCGCTCCGGGCAGGAACACGAGCAGCCCGAGCAGCCACACCGGGGACTCCGACAGAGCCCCCAGGGCCATCACCAGAAGCGTCACCGCGGCGGCCGCGATCACGACTTGGGCTTCGCTCGGTGGTTCGATGAACTCGGTCGGACGGGCCGACCTCGTCGGATGCTTGCGGAGCACGTCACCTCCCGGGGCAATGGGACATTCAACCCATACCGTATGCAGTCCCGGTCGCACGGCGGCCTCGCCCCGCCTGACAAGAGCCCGGCAGGCAGCCGCCCTCCCCGCGGACGTACCGGTCGCCCGGCCGGGGGATAGGGTTCCGTCGAGCCACGACCGCCGGAACCTTCACCGCTCGGGCGCGGGCCGGGACGGCGGCCCGCCCGAGGAGACAGGGATGCTGCAGGCACTGGGTCTGGGACCGGCCGAAGAGGCCGTCTACAACGCGCTGCTGCCGCGGCCATCGGCCTCCGCGCAGGACCTTGCACAGCAGGCGGGACTCGAGCAGGCCGAGACCGTCCGCATCCTGCGTGAGCTGGCGGCGCGCGGTCTTGTCCTGGTCACCTCCGGGACGGACCGCGAGGCCGCCGCCTCGGTTCGCCGAGGATCCGACGGGCCCGCCGCCCGCTACCGGCTCGCGCCACCGTCCGTCGCCCTGGCCCCGCTCCTCGTCGAACAGCGCAACGCGCTGCACCGTGCCGAGACCGCGGTGTCCGTGCTGACCGAGCAGTACCGCAGCATCGCCGCGCACCCCGCGGGCAGTGTCGTGGAGGTCGTCGTCGGTGTGGAGCAGGTCGCACACCGGTTCCACCAACTGCAGCGGGGCGCCCAGTGGGAGCTGCTCACCTTCCTCACGGGCGCGCCCCTCGCGGTGCCGCCCACGGACACCGACGCCTCGGAGAGCGACGCGCTCGACCGCGGAGTGGACTTCCGGGTCGTGGCCACCAAGGACCATCTCGACGGTCATGAGGCGGCGCAGGACATTCGGGCGGCCCTCGTGGCCGGCCTGGAGCTCCGGCTGGTCGAGACGCTGCCGCTGAAACTGGTCGTGGCGGATCGGGAGCGCGCCATGGTGCCGCTGGACGTGGCCGACTCCGGTGACGAGCCAAGTGCCGTCGTGGTGCACCGCAGCGGTCTGCTCACGGCCCTGGTCCACCTCTTCGAACAGGAGTGGGCGCGGGCCAGGCCGCTGTACAACACTCCCACGGAGGTGCGGGTGCGCACGGAGCCGGAACAGCGGCCGACGGCGGGAGAGCTAGAGGTCCTCGCACTGCTGCTGGCAGGGGTCTCCGACCGCAGGGCGGCATCCCAACTCGGGGTGTCCATACGCACCGTTGAGCGGCGCACCCGCCGCCTCATGGACCTCGCGAAAGCGGATTCACGCCTGCAGCTTGGGTGGCACGCCGCGCGCGCAGGATGGCTGTGACCTGCCCGTCTTCCCTGCAGGACGCGGTGACGTCACATCCCCGCCGTGGTGTGCGCGCCCGCTCGGCGGCCGGCCTGACGCGCCCGTGTGGCGGAATGCCGACATGCGGGTAACCCGCCACCCACAGGCGGCCCCACGCCCTCAGCGGTCTGCCAGGCTGCACACCGCATCACAGCATTGATGGCGCCAAGTAGGGAGACTCATGCGCCGTATAACGCGCATAGCCATGGCTGCGGCGTCCGCCGCCGCCCTGGCCTTCACCGCGGTCACGCCGTCCGGGGCGGCGGACGCACCGCAGGACGGCTCCGCACGGAAGAGACCCATGGTCGGCAGCGAGGCGGCGAAGGCCCGCGGTGGGCGGTCGACCGTCACGCTCGTCACCGGCGACAAGGTCGTCGTGACCAAGGACAGGTCGGGGCGCACCTCGGCGGCCGTACTGCCCCACGAGGACGGCACGCAGCCACTGTTCCGCACCTTTCAGTCGGGCAAGGACCTCTACGTCTACCCCGAGGGCGCCTCGCAGGCCGTGGCCGAGGACAGGGCCGACGCGGAGTTGTTCAACGTCACCGGGCTGATCCGCCAGGGGTACGACGACGCGCACACCGACGCACTGCCGCTGATCGCCACCTACGGCAAGGGCGTCGACGTCGCCAAGAGCGCGCCGGCGCCGCCCCGCGGCTCTTCCCGCGGTCTGCTGCTGCCCGCGGCGGACGGGGTCGCGCTGAAGGCGGAGAAGGCCACCGCCGAGACCTTCTGGCAGGAGGTCACCGGCGCCCGCTCACGCTCCGCCTCCACGCCGAAGAAGCTGTGGCTGGACGGCAGGGTCGAGACCACGCTGGACCGGTCCACGAAGCAGGTCCACGCGCCGGAGGCCTGGGCGGCAGGCTTCGACGGCCGGAACACCAAGGTCGCGGTGCTGGACACGGGAGTGGACGCCGACCACCCCGACCTGGCCGACCGCGTCGCCACCTCGAAGAACTTCACGGACGCCACGAACACCGACGACCACGTGGGCCACGGAACGCACACCGCCTCCACGGTCGGTGGTTCGGGAGCCGCAAGTGGCGGACGCAAGAAGGGCGTTGCCCCCGCGGCCTCGCTCCTCGTCGGAAAGGTCCTCGACGACAGCGGGTTCGGGATGGACTCCTGGGTCATCGCCGGCATGCAGTGGGCCGTCGACCAGAAGGCCGACGTCGTCTCCATGAGCCTGGGCAGCTCCGCGATCGGGGAGTGCGACGACCCGGTGGCGCAGGCCACGGGGCAACTCGCGCGACAGACACGCTCCTTGTTCGTGGTCGCTGCGGGCAACGCGGGCCCGGGCACCGAGACCGTGTCCTCACCCGGGTGCGTGCCCGACGTGCTGACCGTCGGAGCCGTGGACCGGGACGACAGCACGGCCCCGTTCTCCAGCCGCGGCCCGGTGGCCGTCACCCACACCCTCAAGCCCGAGATCGCCGCCCCCGGCGTCGACATTTCAGCGGCGAGCGCGGGCGGCCGCGGCGTCTACGCGTACCGCTCCATGTCCGGCACGTCGATGGCGACCCCCCACGTCGCGGGCGCGGCGGCCCTCGTGCGCCAGGCCCACCCGGACTGGGCCGCGCAGCAGGTCAAGGCAGCGCTCGTCTCCTCGGCCCGCACCGGCGGCGGGGTGGCCGGGGCCGACGAGACCGGAGGCGGCGTCCTCGACGCGTTCGCGGCGGTGCGGCAGAAGGTACTCGCGGCGCCCGCCGTCCAGGGCGGCAGCTACAACTGGCCCCAGGACGCGTCGGACCGCACCACCGTGAAGGTGCCCTTCACCAACACCGGCGACAGCGACCTGACGCTGGCCGTGTCGGTCGGCGACGTGCACGGCAACGACGGCAGCACGGTCCGTTCCGCCGTCATCGAGCCGGAGCAGCGCAAGGTGACGATCCCCGCGGGCGCCACCGCACAGGTACCGGTCCGTATCGACCCCACCGCCCGTCTCAAGGACTCCCAGTACGGTGCGGTCTCCGGCCGGATCCACGCCACCGGCCGGGACGTTCACGTCTCCGTGCCGGTCACGCTCCACGTACAGCCGGAGACGGTCACGCTCCGGGTCAAGGCCGTGGACCGGCACGGCAGGCCCGCGACCGGCACCTCGTCCCTGGACCTCGCCGCCCTGGACACCGACACCGGAGAGCGCCGCAGCAACTCCGGGGCGCCCGACCAGACGTACCGGGTGCGACCGGGCGAGTACTCCCTCAGCGGCTTCGTGACGACGTACGACGCAGGCGGTGCGCCCGAATCGATGAGTTACCTGGCGCGGCCGCAGCTTCGGATCACCCAGGACACCACGGTCGTCCTCGACGCCCGCCGGGCCCACCGGCTGAGCCTGGACACCGAACGGCCCGCGGCGGTGAGCGCCACTACGTTCAGCTATGCCCGCACCTGGGACGACACCTGGCAGATCTCCGGCTCGCTCACCGCGGACGACACCGTCCAGAAGTTCTACGCGGACATCGACGGGCGCACGACGAGCGGCACCTTCGAGTTCCGGCCCACCTGGCGTGCCACCGGCTCCGAGGAGGGCAGGCCGTACGTCTACAACCTGACGTTCCCGACCGCGGGCCCGCTCGGAGCCGACCAGGTCCACCGCCCCAAGGACTCCCGGCTGGCGCGGGTCACCGAGACCTGGCACGCCATGGGCAAGGAGGGCGACTACCTCGACGCCCTGTTCGTCCGGCCCCCCGCGGGAGACGGGTACATCCCGGTGAGCGCGTTCGGCAAGGTGCAGGTGCCCGCGACCCGCACCGCCTACTACTCGCCGGGCGAGGACGCCTGGTACCACGGCGCGATGACCAGCTTCCCATTCGCCGCGTTCATGGGGGACAGGGAGCGCACCTACCGGAGCGGACAGCGGGCCACCGAGGAGTGGTACCGCGGGCCGCTGCGGCCCGCCGCCGAGCGTTCCCCGGACGGCCGGCGTGCGCTGGCCGGCGAGCGGCAGGGCGACCGGATCGGGATCCAGACCGCACTCTGGGTGGACGGGTCGGGTGACCACTGGTCTCCCGGAGGCTCGTTCGGCGACCTCGGCAAGCTCGTTCTGAAGCGCGACGGCCAGAAGGTCGGCTCCAGCGCCTACCCGTACGACGTGTTCGACGTGCCGGACGAGGACTCCGAGTACGAGCTCACCCAGCACCTGGAGAAGATCCCGAGCTCGGACCGGAACTGGCTGCGCTCCACGGCCGTCGCCACCTCCTGGACCTTCCGCTCGCACCGGGAGCCCGACGTCGTCTCACGCGGTCTGCCGCTTCTCTTCCCGGCGTACGACCTGCCGGTCGACACCATGAACACCCTTCCCGCGCAGAAGGGCCAGAAGGTCGGCCTGTCGGTCGAGGGCCATGCCGGATACACCCCGGCCGCGATCACGGCGGCGACGCTGTCCTACTCCTACGACGGCGGAGCCACCTGGATCCAAGCACCGACCGAGGAGCACGACGGCCGATGGACGGCGGTCCTCGACCACACCGGCGCCGCCGGGAAGCACGTCACCCTGAAGGCCACCTTCACCGACGCCAACGGCACCGCCGTCACCCAGAGCATCACCCGCGCCTACGACGTCCGGTAGGCGTTCCAGGCCTCCGGCCCACGCCGGAGGCCTGGAGCGCGCACCTCTCCCCGAAGCGGCGGGTGCTTCGGCCACCACGTTCGTGGTGGTCCGTTGGCCCTGACGTGGCTGTCCGTTTCGCGGGGCGAGTGGGCCATTGGCCCATTGGATTCTGCATCTCTTGAACCGTGTGCCTCCCTAGTGCTGAAATAGGGCAGTCGATGGCGCTGCGGACCCCTTGGGATCTCCGCGGCGCCTTTTCCATGTCAGGACACGGACGCGGTACGGAAGGGGCGGGGCACGTTGCTGAAGAGGGCGTTCGTGGCGGCGGATCCGGGACGGATGCGGCTGCGGTTCGCGACGCGGGCCGTGCTCGGGATCGGGCTCGCCGTCGCGCTGTGCGGCGCGGTCGGGCACTCGCTGACCGGCGCGATCACCGGCGGCCTCGCCGCGCTGCTCGCGCTGTTCACGGTGACCGACGCCACCGTGCGCGGGCAGGCCGTCACGACCGCGCTGCTGCCCGCCGTCGGACTGCCGGTGCTCGCGCTCGCCGCGGCCCTGCACGACATGCCCCTCGCCCGCGATCTCGCCTTCCTCGGCGTCGTCGGAGCGGGCGTCTACGCGCGGCGGTGGGGGCCGCGCGGGCACTCGCTCGGCGTCTTCGCGTTCATGACGTTCTTCGCCGCCCAGTTCCTGCACACCGTGCCGCGGCAGCTCCCCGAGCTGTACGCCGCCGTGCTGCTGTCGCTCGGTGCGGCGGCGCTCGTCCGGTTCGGAGTGTGGTGCTACGAGCGGCGGCTGCCGGCGCCCGTGGGCGTGCCCGCGCCGACCGGGGGCACGGGGCTCGGCCGGATCACGACGCGGCAGGCCGTGCAGGCGACCGTGGGGGCGGCCTTCGCGCTCGGCATCGGGCAGCTGCTCTCGGACCAGCGGTGGTACTGGGCCGTGGGCGCCACGTGGTGGGTGTTCGTGGCGACGACCTCGCGCGGGGAGACCGTGGTGCGGGGCTTCCGCCGCTTCCTGGGGACGGTGCTCGGCATCGTCCTCGGCTTCCTCGTCGCTGTCCCGCTGCACGACCACGCGGTGGCCGCCGCCGTGATCGTCGCGATCAGCGTCTTCGGGATCTTCTACACCGCCCACGTCTCGTACACCTGGATGATGCTCGCGGTCACCGTCATGGCGAGCATGCTGTACGGGCTCCTGGGCGTGCTCGACCCGGCGCTCCTCGCCCTGCGGGTGGCGGAGACGGCCGTCGGCTCGCTCGGCGCCGTGCTCGCGGTGCTGCTCCTGCTGCCCGTGACCACGCACTCCGTCACCGAGGCCTGGGTCGAGCGGGCCCTGCGGTGCGTGCACGCGTGCACCGCGGAGGCGGCGGCGCGGCTTGGCGGCGACGCGGGCGCGGACCCGGCGCCGCGCGTCGCCGAACTGGAACACATCCTCGGGCGCGTACGCCTCTCGCTGTCGCCGCTCGTGCATCCGCTGAGCCCCGTGAAGGCCCGCAAGGGCCGGGCGCGGCAGATCCTCGCCCTGCTCGACGACTGTGCGCGCGAGGTGCGCGGGCTCGCGTCCGTCGCCGCCGACCCGGAGGCCTCCCACGACGCGCGGCTCGCCGCGGCGTGCCAGCGGGTGGAGTCGGCGGTCGAGGCGCTCACGGCCCCCGCGCCGTACGCTCGCGCTGTGGTGCCTGTGCCGTATGCCGCGGAGGCGGAGCATCCGGTCCTGGCGCATCTGCACGGTCTTGAGCGGGCTCTCGTTGAGCTCGCGGTGCCGTTGCGCGGTGCGCGGGAGGTGTAGGGCCGTGGCGGTCGACCGTCCTCCGGTCGCGGGGCTCTGCCCCGGACCCCGCTGGCTCTCGTACGCAAAGCGGGGCTTGATTTGCGGGGCGCGCGGCCGACCGCCCGCGCCCGCCGCACAGTTCCGTGCGCTCCCCGCGTGTCCGTAACCGGCCGCCCACCGGCCCCGGCTTGTGGTTGTCTCGCAGCGGCGTGGACACCGCCCCACCGTTTGAGGCAGGTGTCCGGGGCACATACAGGGTGGATCAGTTCGCCCGACGGGTAGACCCCGCGCCATCGAACGCTCAAGGCGTACGCCCGTGCGGGAGCGGGCCGCGCGCCGACGACCAGCCGCTGGGGGTGCACCATGCGTAGCAACCTGCGCCGGAACGGAACACGGGCCGCAGAGGACGCGACGACCGCGATGAACGCGACGGACCCGGCGGACGCCGCCGGCTGGCTCGCCCTCGCCCCGAACCGGCACACCGGCGCCCGCGGCGCGGAGCCACCCCGCCACGACCGCTGCCCGGTCACCTCCGAAGGCGCCCGGCCCGCGCCCGCCGCCGTCCCACGCGGCACCGGCGAGGTCGCGCACGCGGCCGCCACGTTCGTCCGCCAGCACCACGCGGAGCAGGAGCTCGGCGACCCGGCCGCCCGCCTCGCCGAGGTCGACGCGGAACTGGCGGCCACCGGCACGTACACGCACACCCCGCAGGAACTCGTCTTCGGCGCCCGCGTCGCCTGGCGCAACGCCAACCGCTGCATAGGCCGCCTCTACTGGCAGTCCCTGCGCGTGCGCGACCTGCGGCACCTCACCACCGCCGAGGAGATCGCCGAGGCCGGCGCGGACCATCTGCGCGAGGCGGCCCCCGGCGGCCGCATCCGCCCGCTCATCACGGTCTTCGCGCCCGACCGCCCGGACCGGCCGGGACCCCGCATCTGGAACGAACAGCTCATCCGCTACGCCGGCTACATCCAGCGCGACGGCCACGTGGTCGGCGACCCGCGCGGCACCGGACTCACCGCGTACGCCCGCCGCCTGGGCTGGCGCGGCGGCGAGGGCAGCCCCTTCGACGTCCTGCCGCTGCTCGTCCAGGCGGATCCCCGCGAGCGGCCCCGCTGCTTCGACCTGCCCGCCGACGCGATCCTCGAAGTCCCGCTGCACCACCCGGAGTTCGACTGGTGGTCCGGCCTCGGCCTGCGCTGGCACGCGGTCCCCGCACTCGCCAACATGTGCCTGGAGATCGGCGGCGTCTGCTACGGCGCGGCCCCCTTCAACGGCTGGTACATGGGCACGGAGATCGGCGCCCGCAACCTCGCCGACACCGACCGCTACAACCTGCTGCCGTACCTCGCCGACCGCCTCGGCCTCGACACCTCCACCGACCGCTCCCTGTGGAAGGACCGCGCACTCGTCGAGCTGAACCGCTCCGTGCTGCACTCCTTCGACAGCGCGGGCGTCACCATGGCCGACCACCACACCGAGTCCCGCCGCTTCCTCACCCACCTCGCCCGCGAGGAGTCCCGCGGCCGCGCCGTCGGCGCCGACTGGTCCTGGATCGTCCCCCCGCTCTCCGGTTCGACGACCCCGGTCTTCCACCGCACCTACGACGACGAACCGAGCACCCCCGCCTACGTCCACCACCCCGACGCCCACACCCGGGCCCGCGGCGAGGAACCGGCCCCGCGGCGACCCACCAGGCCCTGGCGCGACCTGCTCTGACGTAGGGTCTGTCTTCCCCGCTGCTACCGTCGGCGGCACGGGCGCCGGGCCCGCACGCCGAAAGGGGACGCAGTGACCGGGAGTCAGGCAGAACGGGCGTACATCGGATCGTTCACGGCGGCCGGCGGGCGCGGGATCGTGACCGCGGCGCTCGACCCGAAGGACGGCTCGCTCACCCTCCTCGACGCCACGGACGAACTGCCCGACCCCTCCTATCTGACGGTCGACGGCGGCCTGCTGTACGCGGTGAGCGAGACGGCCGAAGGGGCGGTGGCCGCCTTCCGCACGGACTCGACGCCGCTGGCGCCCGCCGCGCCGCCGGTGCCGGTCGGCGGCGAGAGCCCCACCCATCTGTCGGTGTGGGACGGGCGCCTCCTGGCCGCCAACTACGGTTCCGGCAGCGTCAGTTCGGTGCCGCTGCGCGCCGACGGCGTCCCGGCCGGGTCCGGCGCGGATGTCCACCGGCACACGGGCTCGGGACCGCACCCGCAGCGCCAGCAGGCCCCGCACGCCCACCAGATCCTGCCGGACCCGACCGGCACCTGGGCCCTCGCGGTCGACCTGGGCACGGACTCGGTCCGCACGTACACCAAGAACCCCGAAGGAAACGGCCTCCTGTCGCACCAGGAGACGGCGCTGCGCCCCGGCTCCGGCCCCCGCCACCTGGCCTTCCACCCGTCGGGCGACTACGTGTACGTCCTCAACGAACTCGCCCCCACGCTCACGGTCTGCGCCTGGAACGCCGAGGACGGCGCCCTGAAGCCGCTCACGGAGGTCCCGGTCCTGGCGGGCGCACCGGCGGGCGACGCGTACCCCTCGGCGCTCGTCGTCGCCCCCGACGGCCGCTTCCTGTGGACGGCGACGCGCGGCGCCGACCTGCTCTCCCTCTTCGCCCTCGACCCGGCCGGCGAGCGGCCGACCCTGCACGGCACCGTTCCCTGCGGCGGCAACTGGCCCCGCGACCTGGCCCTCGACCCGTCAGGGCGCTTCCTGTACGCCGCGAACGAGCGCTCCGGCGACGTCACGTGGTTCACGGTCGACCGGGAGTCCGGAGTGCCGGTGCGGGGCGGCAGCGTGCCGGTCCCAGCGGCGTCCTGCGTGGTGTTCGGCTGAGGCCCTAGACCGCGGGTTCGGCCACGCCCACGAGGTAGTTCCGCGCCGCCGGACGCACCTGGGCCGCCCAGCCGAGGGCGGCCAGGTCCCCGGTCAGCGCCTCGGCCTCGTGGAAGACCTTCACGATGCGGTACCGGCTGCCGTCGTCGAGCTCGCGCACCGCCGCCGGGGCGGCCTCGCCCCGCAGCAGCTCCTCGTTCGCGGCCATGGGCGGGCCGTCGTCGACGAAGACCACCTTGCCGCCCGGCGCGAGCGAGGCGGCGACGGTGTTCCAGAACCCCGGCATCCGGGCCGGCGGCACGTGCGACAGCCAGAATCCGAAGAACACGGTGTCGTAGCGCCGCGAGGGCCGCCACTCGAACAGATCGGCCTGCTCGAACCGGACATTGGGCGCGGAGGCCCGGTCCCGCGCTATGGCGAGCACTTCCTCCGACGCGTCGACGGCCGTCACGGACGTGGCCCGCGGCGCGAACAGGGCGGTCCACTGCCCGGTCCCGCAGGCCAGCTCCAGCACGTCCCCGCCGACGGGCCACTCGGCGCTGCCCCGCATCAGCTCCCGCAGGTCCGCCCGTTCCGTATAGGGCCTGTCGTACTCGGGCGCCCGCGCCCGGTAGTAAGCCAGCTGTTCCGTCTCCAAGGCGTGATCGAGGCTCATCCCCCGACCGTAACGGCCAAAGATCACCCTCGTCAGGCGTTCAATCAACCATCAGGCCCGTCCGGCGACCGAGGACGGAAAAACGGGGCCCGGGACACCGTCCCGAGCCCCGACCCCCTACCGCTCAGCTGCCGGAGGCCACCGGCTGAGGCGTGATTCCGAGCGCCGTCGTGTACTTCGCGAGCGCGAGCTTGCCCATCGCGGGGTACGCCCCCAGCGGCTCCGCGACGGCGCACCCCGCGTCCTTGGCGGCAGCCTCGAGCACGGTCGGGTCGAGCTCGGGACCGACGAGGTACGGCGCGAGCGCCAGCTGCTGCGAACCGGAACCGCGCAGCTGCTCGGCGGTGGCGGCGACCGCCCCCTCCTCGTCGAGCGCGGCGGCCATCACCGGCACGGCGAGCCGGGCGGCGAGCAGCATCCCGGTGATCCCGGCGGCCTGCACCGCTTCCTCGCCGCCTATGGAGGCGAGGATGATCCCGTCGGCGGCCGTGGTCACGGCGAACAGGCGGGCGCGGTCGGCGCGGGCCAGACCGGCCTCGGAGAGCCGCACGTGCAGCGCCTCGGCGAGCAGCGGGTGCGGGCCGAGCACATCGGTCAGCTCGGCGGCGACCCGGCTGTCGGCGATGGCCTGCCGGATCTGCCGCAGCTGGGCGTTGTCCGGGCCCGCGAGCAGCGGCACGACGACCCCGACGGGTCCGGCCGGCTCCTGCGCCTCGACACCGGCCGCGAGCGCCTGCTCGTAGCGGGCGGTGCGCTCCTTCGCGGCGTGCGCGAGCACGGACGCCAGCGAGGGGAACTCCGCCGAGATCGGGAAGTCGGTGAGCTCACCCTCCACGAAGCCGACCCGCGCGTCCAGGCCGGGCAGCTCGGAACGGGCGATGCTCACCACCTCGTCGGCGAGCATGCGCGTGGCGGCGCTGGGCGTGCCGGGCACCGCGAGCACAAGAGACGGCGCGCCCTCGGGGGCGGCCACGGGTTCCGGGCGACGGTGGCGTCCGGGCTGTCGGGGTCGCGGCATTCGTACGGGCAGGCCGGATGCGGGCCCAGTGGGGGTGCTCATGGCGCCGCATGCTACTGGCTCGACCGGCTTCGTTGTTCGGTCAGGGTGCAGGTGAGCGGTTTCCGTCCGAGATTGTCCGCATCGTTACGAATCCTGCAAGTGTCCTGGTCCGGAGGGGTGTGCGGCGGATTCGAAGTGAATTACGGCACATGCAGCAGGCGGTGATCGCGCGGCAGCCGGAGCCCGTCCGTGGCGAGCGCGGACGCGAGCACGAGAGCCCCGTGCAGCGGGTCACCGGTGGCGGTCACGACCGTGGCCTGCGGAAGCTGCTCGGCCAGCTCCTCGCGCAACGGTTCGAGCAGCGGCTCGCCCATCTTGAAGAGGCCACCGGTCAGGGCGACCTCGCCGCCGTCCGCGGGGCAGACCGCCGCGGCCGCCTCGGCGATGTGCGCGGCGGCCCGGCGCAGGATGTCGGCGGCCACGGGATCGTCGTCCGCGCAGCGCGCCACATCGGGGGCGAAGGAGGCGAGCGCCGCCGGGCGGTCGGTGCGCGGGTAGATCAGGCCCGGCAGCTCGACGGCGGGCCCGAAGCGTTCCTCGGCGAGCGCGAGCAGCGCCTTGCTGGCGCCGCGCCGCCCGTCGTAGGCGCGCATCGCGGCGTCGAGCCCGGCCTGCCCGATCCACGAGCCGCCGCCGCAGTCGCCGAGCAGATGTCCCCACCCGTCGGCCCGCCGCCAGCCCGCGAGGTCCGTGCCGAGCGCGATCATCCCGGTGCCCGCGGCGACCACCGCGCCGCGCCGCTGCCCGAGCGCACCCGCGTACGCGGTGACACCATCCGCGGCCAACGCGAGCCGCTCGACGCCCAGTTCACGCGCGAATGCCCCCGGCAGCTCGGCCCGCAGCCCGTCGCCGAGCGTCGCCATCCCGGCCGCCCCCAACGCGACACCGGACACCACGACTTGACCGGCGCGGCCCAGCAACTCCCGCACCATCGGCAGAAGTTGCTCCATCATGTGCCCGGGATCGATACCGGAGCCCGACGTGCGCACGGGTACGGACGAGGAGTTCGTCATCGCGCGCCCGAGGTCGTCGACGGGCGCGAGGGCGACCCGGAGACCGGAGCCGCCCGAATCCACCCCGAGCACCCGCTCGGCCGGGGTCCGGGTCACGGCAGCCGCCAGTCGACGGGTTGCGCGCCCTGGCGTTCGAGCAGGTCGTTGGCCCGGCTGAACGGGCGGGAGCCGAAGAAGCCGCGGTCCGCCGACATGGGGGAGGGGTGCGGGGACTCGACCGCCGGGTAGTCGCTGAGCAGCGGCCGCAGATTGCGCGCGTCACGGCCCCACAGGATCGACACGAGCGGCGTCCCGCGTGCGGCGAGCGCCCGGATCGCCTGCTCGGTGACCTGCTCCCAGCCCTTGTCGCGGTGCGAGGCAGGTCGGCGCGGGGCGACGGTGAGCGCCCTGTTCAACAGCAGCACACCTTGCCGCGTCCACGGGGTGAGGTCCCCGTTCGAGGGCTCCGGCGTGCCCAGGTCCGCGTTCATCTCGCGGTAGATGTTGATGAGGCTGGGCGGCAGCGGGCGTACGTCCGGGGCGACGGAGAACGAGAGCCCTACAGCGTGTCCCGGCGTCGGGTAAGGATCCTGCCCGACGATCAGCACCCGCACGTCGTCGAACGGCTGCTGGAAGGCGCGCAGCACGTTGGCGCCCGCCGGGAGGTAGGTGCGCCCGGCGCCGATCTCCGCGCGGAGGAATTCCCCCATCGCGGAGATCTGCCCGGCCACGGGCTCGAGGGCCTTCGCCCAGCCCGCTTCGACGATTTCATGCAGAGGTCGTGGTGCCACGGGCGTCACCCTACTGCCGCACCGGCACCCCGCCTCAACCGGCCGCCGTCAACCTCCCACCGTGGTAAGGGCGGTGCGCAGCGCCCACGGTGTCGCCGCCGCCCACGCCTGCGGCGAGCAGGAGTGCGGATAGGGGACCGGGCGGGCGGCGTCGGTGCGCGCGTAGCCGCCGAGCACCTCGGGGAGCCGGTCTCCGTGCTCGGCCGCCGCGGCGACGAGGCCGGCGGCCAGCCGCCGCAGTTCGTCGCCGAGGCCGTGGCGGGCGAGGCCGAGCGCGATGACGGCGTTGTCGTGCGGCCAGGCGCTGCCGCGGTGGTACGACAGCGGGTGGTAGGGCCGTTGACCGGAGGCGAGTGTGCGGATCGCCCAGCCGGAGAAGAAGTCCGGCTCCAGGAGCCGCTCGCCGACACGCCGTGCGCGGTCCTCGTCGAGGATGCCGGACCACAACAGGTGCCCGGCGTCCGAGGCGAGCGCGTCGACCTGGCGGCCCGCTCCGTCGAGCGCGAGCGCCGGGAACTCGTCCTCGGCCAGCCAGAAGTCGCGGGTGAAGCGCGTCCGCAGCTCGTCGGCCAGCCGGTCCAACTCCCGTGCGTACGCGCCGTCCTGCCACACGTCCGCGGCGAGGCGGGCCGTGCGGCGCAGCGCGTCGTACGCGTAGCCCTGGGCCTCGGACACGGCGATGGGGCCGTCCGCCTGGGTGCCGTCCTTGAAGCAGATGGCGCCGGCGGAGTCCTTCCAGTTCTGGTTGACGAGGCCGTTCGGGTCCGGCTCGTAGACGAGGTATCCGTGCTCGCGCAGGCCGCCGTCGCCGAGCATCCAGTCGACGGCGGAGCGCGCGTGCGGCTCCAGGCGGGCGGCGAGCGCCGCGTCCTTCGTCGTCTCGTAGTGGGCGTGCAGCAGCACCAGGAACAGCGGCGTCGCGTCGACCGTCCCGTAGTAACGCCCGTACGGCACCTGCCCGAAGTGGGCCAGTTCGCCGCGCCGTGTCTCGTGCACGATGCGGCCGGGCTGCTCGCCGCGGAACGAGTCGTACTCCCGGCCCTGCGCGGCTGCAAGGGCGCTCAGCGTGCCGGCCGCGAGCGTGGGTCGGTAGGGGAGCATGAAGTACGAGGTGAGCAGCGAGTCCCGGCCGAACAGGGTCAGGAACCACGGCACACCGGCCGCCGGAATGCCGACGGGTTCGCCGTCCACGCCGGTGGCGGAGATCGTCAACAGGTCGAGATCCGCCAGGCCTTGGGCGCATGTCTTGCCCAAGTCGCTCGATACGTCGATGAGTTCGGCCTCACCGCCACGCGCCCGGTCCGCGACGCGCTGCGGCCCGCCGTGCGGATGCGCCGCGACGCTCAGCCGCAGCTCGGCCCTCCCGTGCGGGGCCAGGTCCACGCGCCACACCAGCTCGTACGGTCCCTCGCCGCGCACGGAGTCGGGCGCGGGAGTGGCGGACACCACGGTGCGGGAGTGCCAGTCGGCCCTGCGGTAGTCGAACTCCACGCCCGTGTCCGTACGGCGGACCGTGCGTTCCGCACCGGGCTTGGGGTAGCTGCGCTCGTCCGCGCGCAGCTCGAAGGTGTCGGCGAAGTCGGCGTCCGCGGTGATGACGACCTCGGCGACCAGCGGGTCCGGACTGTTGCTGACCAGTTGCAGCACGTCCGTGAACTCTCCTGCCGCGACGGCCTGTTGGCGGGACACGGTGTACGCGGGCGGCGCGTCGCGGGTCCCCTCGGGCGTGAGGACGCACTCGCCGCTCGGCCCCACGGGGGAGAGCACGACGGGCGCGCTGCCGTCGACGGTGAGCCGCCAGTGGCTCAGGTGCCGGGCGTCGCGCACGAACAATCCGTCAGGCGTGGACCCGCGCGTACCGGTGACACCGCCGTCGGGGTCGACGTGCGCGAACGTGGCGTCGCGCACGAGTTGGGCGCGGGGGACGGCGCCGCTCATCGGTCGGCCTCCTCAGGGTTCAGCAGGTCGAGGGCGAGCGCGGCCGTCCACGAGAACGAGCGTGCGCCGCGCGCCGCGCCCGTGGTCGGGTCGACGTACTCCGCGAAACCGGAAGCGCCCGCCGTGTCGAGCAACGCGGCGCGGATCCGGTCGGCGTGCGGATGCCGCCCATGGGTGCGCAGGCCGCGCTCGATCAGCCAGGCGGTGTTGAACCAGGCGGGCCCCCGCCAGTACCGGGTCGGGTCGAAGGCCGGGCCCGTCAGGTCGTAACTGGGCACGAGAGCCGTGGAGTCGGCGTGGAAGGACGGGCCTTCGAGCGTCGACACCAGACGGTCCACGACCGCCTCGGGCAGGCCGGGCGCGAGCAGCGGCACGAGCCCCGCCACACTGCGCGCCGGCACGAACGCGTCGTCGACCAGGTCGCGGGCCCGGAACAGTCCCGCCCCGTCGTCCCACAGACGGGCCACGAGCGCGTCGGTGAGCTTCGCGGCGTGCGCCTCGTGGGTGGCCGCGTCGCCGCCCACGCATCCCGCGATCTCGGCGAGCGCCAACTCGCTCGCGATCAGCAGGGCGTTCACGCACGGGTCCTCGAGCCGGAACGGATGCGCGGCCGCCCGGTCGTCGTACCCCGCGTCGCGGTAGTCGACGGCGAGCCGCACATAGCGGCCGTAGTCGAGGTCGGTCGGGCGGTCCGCCGGGTGGCCGTGGTCGAGGTCGGCGCGCCGGTAGCTGCCGGGGTCCACCGGAGTGATGCGGGCCAACGGGGCGTCCCAGCAAGGGCTGTTGTCCATGCCGGGTTCCCACGGGTGCACGATCGCCGCGAGGCCGCCGCCGCCCAGATCGCGCCGGTCGAGGAGGTAGCGGTGCCAGGCCACGAGGCGCGGATACACCCGGGTCAGGAAGCCGCGGCGCCGCGACTCGGCCGGATCGGCACGGTGCACGAGCCAGGCGGCCAGCGCGTGCACGGGCGGCTGGACGATGCCCGACGTCTCCGGCGAGACCGGCGCGCCCACCCCGGCTCCGTCCGTGGACGAGCGCCAGAAGTCGGGGCTCGGGAAGTACGCCCCGTTCGGCACCGCGGAGTTGAACACGATGTGCGGGACCCGCCCGTCGCCCCACTGCGCCGCGAGCAGCGACTCCAGTTCGCGCTGCGCCCGGCGCGCGGACAGGTGCCGCAGGCCGATCGCGATGAACGCGGAGTCCCAACTCCATTGGTGCGGATACAGGGTTCGGGACGGCACGGTGCTCGTGCCCATCCAGTTGCCGAGGAGGACCCGGCCCGCACCGCGCCGCAGGGTCAGGTCCGCGGCGGCGGTGCGGGCGGGCCCGTCGAGGAGAGCGGTCACGCGCCGGACCCCTTGAGGAACGCGGGCACGGAACGGACCGCCTCGACCGGGTCACCGGTCAGCCGGCACTCGGCCGCGAGGTACCCCTCGTACCCGGCGGTGTGCAGCGCGCCCAGCCACGCCTGCCAGTCGAGGTGACCCGCGCCCGGCTGGAAGCGGTTGGAGTCCGACACCTGGGCGTGCCCGATGTAGGGGGCGTGGGTGAGGATCGCCTGCGCGGGGTCGGACTCCTCGATGTTCATGTGGTAGCTGTCGATACCGATCCGGACCGCGTCGAGACCGACCTCCTTGATCAGCTCGGCGGCCTGCTCCAGGCGGTTGACCATGTGGTCCTCGTACCGGTTGAGCGGTTCGAGGTAGAGCGTGACGCCCTCGGCGGACGCGTGCTCGCCCAGCTCGGTGAGGCCTTCGAGCAGGATCTCGCGGTCCTCGGCCTCCGAGCGCGGCGGCTCGAACGGCGGCAGACGCCGCGAGAACATCCCGTACGAGGCCGGGGTCTGCGCGCCGAGCCCGCCGAGCTCCGCGATCACGGACAGCTGCGACTTCATCTGGACGATCGCGTCGCGGCGCAGCCCGTCGTCGAAGGCGCCGAAGAAGTGCAGCATCTCGACGCACACGGTCGGCATGACCACGCCGTCCTTGAGGGCCTGCTTCAACTCCGGGAGGCGGGAGGCGAAGTGCAGGTCGCCCTTGGCGCGCAGCTCGATGGCGTCGTAGCCGGCGCCCTGCGCGAACTCCCACTTCTGCTGCAGGGTGTCGCCGGGCAGCAGCTGTTCCTGGGCAGCGAACTTCAGCATGTCTTTCGGTACCTCTCAGAATTCCAGGACGACCTGGAGGGCGTCGGCCGGGCGCTCGTCGAGCAGGACGTAGGCCTCGGCCGCGTCCGCGACCGGGACGACGTGGCTGACGAGGGACTCCACGTCGACCTGGCCCTCGGCGACGAGCCGCAGGAACGTCTGCTGGAGGCGCTCCACCGTCCAGCGGCCGGACAGCTGGGCCGGGACACCTCCGATCTGCGAGCAGACGATCTCCACGCGGTTGTGGTGGAACTCGTCGCCGAGCCGCAGCCCCATGCCGTCGCCCTGGTAGAAGCCGGAGGCGACGACGCGGCCACCGACGGTCACCGAGCGGACGGCCGTGTGCAGCGCCGGGTACGCGCCGCTGATCTCGATGGCGAGGTCGGCGCCACGGCCCCCGGTGGCCTCGCGGACGCGCTCGGCGACCGCGTCGGTGCGGGCGTTGAGCGCGGCGTGGGCGCCGTACTTCTTCGCCGACTCCAGGCGCACGTCCATCGCGTCGACCGCGGTGACCCGGGCGCCGCTGAGCTGGGCGAGGCGGGTGGCGATCAGGCCGATGACGCCCTGGCCGAACACGGCGACGTCCTCGCCGAGGTTGATGCCGCCGGCCAGGACCGCGTTGTACGCGATGGCGCCGACCCGGGCGAAGGCGCCGGCGAGGGGTTCGAGGCCCGCCGGGAGCGTGTGGCCGATCATGCGCTCGGCCGGGACGATGCCCTCGCTGCGGTGGCCCCAGATGCCCCACACCAGGTCGCCGACCTCGGGCATACCGGGCGTACCGGCCAACTCGGGGGAGACCTCGGTGACTTCGCCGACCTCGGAGTAGCCCCAGCCGACGACCGGGTACGAGATGCCCGCCTCGTCGTCGCGGAAAAGGCGGGCCTCGGCGTCCCAGGTCCGGGTCAGATAGGGGTTCGTGCCGCGGTAGGCGGTCAGCTCCGTGCCGGCCGAAATGCCCGAGTAGCGCGTGCGGACGCGCAGGTGGCCCGGCGGCAGCTCCAGGCTCTCGTGCTCGGCCACCTCCACCTGGCGGGGACCTGTGAATTGAACGACGCGTTCCACGGACGGCTCCGAAAAAGGGTGGTGTGCCTGTTGGTTGAGTCGACAATATCCGCAACTTATGTCTTGTCAACAGGCAAAAGTAGTGCTGTGATGCGTGCTTGATAGACGTAAGTCGGCGATGGGGACGGGCAATGCGCACCAGGACGCGACGGTCGAGGGTGACCGCGGTCGGCGCCACGGCAGCCTTGGGCGTGGGGCTGCTCACCGGCTGCTCCAGTAGTACGGGGCCGGGCACACCGGACCGTGAGATCACCGTGTGGTCCCAGGAGAACCTCCCGGACCGCGTCGCGGCGACGCAGAAGATCATCGACGGCTTCGAGGAGAAGACCGGCGTCAAGGTGAATCTTGTCGGCGTCGACGAGGGGCAGATGCCGCAGCTCATCATGTCCGCGGCGGCGTCGGGCCATCTGCCCGACGTGATCGGCGCCGCCCCCATGGGCCAGACCTGGCAGATGTACAGTAACGGTCTGCTCAACACGGACATACCCCGGCAGATCGTCAAGAAGCTGGGCCGGGGGACGTTCGACAAGAACGCCCTGAAGCTCACCAGCGACGGCGAGGTCAACCTTGGCGTCCCTTCCGACGCCTGGTTGCAGCTCCTCGTCTACCGCAAGGACGACTTCGCCAAGGCGGGCCTCGACAAGCCGGACACGTACGGCAAGCTCGTGAAGGCCGCCAAGAAGCTCACCACCAAGGGGCACGACGGCGTATCGGCCGCCACCGACCCCTCGGACGTCTTCACGTCGCAGAGCTTCGAGAGCCTGGCCCTCGCGAACGACTGCCAGCTCGTCGACGGCCGCGGCAAGGTCACCCTCGACTCCCCGCAGTGCGTCAAGGCCTTCCACACCTACGACCAGCTGGCGCGTGAGTACGGAGCCCCCGGCACCCAGACCGTCGACTCGACGCGCGCCACCTACTTCGCGGGCCGCTCGTCGATGATGATCTGGTCCTCGTTCCTCCTCGACGAGCTGGCGGGCCTGCGCAAGGACGCGCTGCCCAGCTGCCCGCAGTGCGGCGGCAAGGACAAGCAGTTCCTCGCCGACAACACCGGCATCGTCACCGCGCTCAAGGGCACAAAGGCGAACAAGGCCGCGCAGTTCGGCGAGATCACCTCCTGGGTCACCACCAAGACCGCCGAGACGGCCGCCTCCCGCGAGTTCATCGAATACATGATGGGCAGCGGCTACGAGTCCTGGTTCGGACAGGCCCCCGAGGGCAAGATCCCGGTCCGCCGGGGCACCGCCGCCGAGCCCGAGAAGTACATGGCCGCCTGGCGGCACAGCAAGATCGGCGTCGGTGAGCGCAAGCCCCTCGACGAGGTCTACTCGCCGCAGGTCCTCGACCAACTGGCGGGCGGCATCGGCGATCTGCGCCGCTGGGGCATCGAGCAGGGCGAGGGCGCACTGGTCGGCGCCACCAACGGCGAACTGCCCGTCCCGAAGGCCATCGGCGCCATGACCGCGGGCCAGACCTCACCCCGCGAGGCCTCGCGCGAGGCCGAGGAAGAGGTCGCCGCCCTGAAGAAGTCGCTCCAGTAGAGCCCGTCCGCCTTGTGAACTCCCCGTCGAAAGCCTCGCCATGACTACCGCCACCACCGGCGCGACGCAGCGCCGCAACCCGCCCGACGGCTCACCGGACCCGACCGGCCGTCGCCCCCGCAGGCCCATGACCGCGAGCCGCCGCACCAACCGCGCGGGCCTCGCCTTCGTCAGTCCCACCTTCCTCGTCGTCCTCGTCGTCGTGGTGCTGCCGATCCTGTGGACGGTGCTGCTCGCCTTCCAGCGCGCCAAGCTCGTCGACATCCAGGGCATGGGCCTGTTCGGCAACTGGAGCCTGCGCAACTTCTCGCAGGTCTTTGACTCCGCAGGCTTCTGGTCCAGCCTCGGCACCACGCTCCTCTACACCGTCGGCTCCACCTTCGGCTCCGTCGCCCTCGGCCTCATCGCGGCGCTCGCCCTGCGCAAGCCGTTCCGCGGGCGCGGCCTGCTGCGCGCCGCGATGCTGCTGCCGTACGTGGCACCCGTCGTGGCCGTCGCGTTCGTGTGGGAGGTCGCGCTCAGCCCGCAGTACGGCATCGTCAACGAGTGGGGCCAGAAGCTCTTCGGCTGGGACGACCCCATCGCGTTCCTGTCCACGCGCGCCTACGAAGTCGACCTCCTCGGCGCGCACTTCGACATCCCGCTCGCGCTGCTCACGGTGATCGCCTTCGAGTGCTGGCGGTACTTCCCGTTCGCCTTCCTCTTCATCCTCGCCCGCCTCCAGGCGGTCCCGGACGGCCTGGAGGAAGCCGCGATGGTCGACGGCGCCACGCCCACCCAGCGCTTCCGGCACGTCATGCTGCCGCAGCTGATGCCGGTGATCGCGCTGCTGTGCGTGCTGCGCTTCATCATGACGTTCAACAAGTTCGACGACGTCTACCTGCTGACCGGCGGCGGCGCCGGCACCGACGTCGCCGCCGTGCGCGTCTACGACTTCCTCACCTCGCGCTACGACGTCGGCGCGGCGGCCGCCCAGGCGCTCGTCCTGGCCGTCGTCCTCATGGTCCTGCTGGGCCTGTACTTCAAGTTCTTCGGCAACAAGGTCCAGGAGGAGTCGTGACCAGCACGCATACGGGTCCCGGCAAGCGGGCCATGACTCGCGCCCAGTTCGAGGAGCGGTTCTTCGGCGTCGCACGCTGGGTGGTCATCGCGTTCCTCGCGCTGATCACGATCGTGCCCTTCTACTACATGCTGCTGCTGTCGGTGAAGCCCATCGACGCGCTGCTCCTCGACCCCGGCTCGCTGTGGGTGTCGGCCAAGCAGTTCACCCTCGACACGTACACCGAGGTGCTGCGCTCCACCGACGACGGCGGGCAGGGCTTCCTCCAGCTCCTGCGCAACTCGGCCCTGGTGTCCCTCGGCACGGTCGCCCTGACCCTGCTCGCGGCGGTCCCCGGCGCGTACGCCATCAGCCGCCTCAAGTTCTTCGGAAACCGCCAGGTCAGCGCGCTGTTCCTCGCGGTCTACATGTTCCCGTCGACGCTGCTCGCGGTCCCGCTGTTCGTGATGTTCGCGAAGATCGGCCTGTCGTCGAGCCTGGTCGGCCTCGCGATCGTGTACGTGGCGCAGACGGTCCCGGTCGCCATCTACATGCTCAAGAACTACCTGGTCACCATCCCGTACTCGATCGAGGAGGCGGCGGCGCTCGACGGCTGCAGCCGCCTGCAGACGGTCCGGAAGATCATCCTCCCGCTGGCCCTGCCGTCCCTCATGGCGACCGGCCTGTACGTCCTGATGATCGCGTGGAACGAATTCCTCTTCGCGCTCCTCTTCCTGGCCGCCGACCCCGGCAAGTGGACGGTCTCGCTCGGCCTCGCCCAGCTGTCCAACGGCATCGAGGTGTCGAAGACGGTCCTCATGGCCGGGTCCGTGGTGCTGACGATCCCCGTGGTAATCCTGTTCTTCGCCGCGGAACGCCTGCTGACCGAGGGTCTCACCGCCGGCGCGGACAAGAGCTGACCGGGGCGACAACCCAGGTGAACAGGGGGAAGAAGACGATGAGCACGCCAAGTCCGGCGAGCGCGGGCCGGCTGTTGCAGCTGATCCGCGGCGGCCAGGCCACCACCCGCGCCGAGCTGCAACGCGCGACCGGCCTGTCCCGGTCCACGGTGGGGCTCCGCCTCGACGAACTCGACCGGGCGGGCTGGCTGCGCCAGGACACCGGCACGTCCACCGGCGGGCGGCCCTCGCACCGCCTCGTCTTCGACCCCGGGCACGCGGCCGTCCTCGCTGTGGACCTGGAGACGCGGTACGCGCGCGTGGCCGTGCTCGACCTCGGGGGCACGGTCCTCGCGGAGCAGACCGTCGACCTGGACATCGGCGACGGCCCCGACCGGGTGCTCGACCGACTGGCCCGCTGCTTCCCCGAGCTCCTCGCCACGTCCGGCATCCCGGCGGAGCGGGTCTGCGGCATCGGCCTGTCGGTCCCCGGCCCGGTGGACTGGGAGACGGGCCGGATCGTGCAGCCGCCGATCATGCCGGGCTGGGACCGCTTCCCGGTCAGGGAGCGGATGCGGGAGGCGTACGCCGAGCATGTCGGCGCGTCCATGGAGGACTCGACCGGCCGGACGGTCCCCGTCTTCGTCGACAATGACGCCAACCTGATGGCCCTGGCCGAACAGCAGGCGGGCCACCCCGACTGCGCCGCCTTCGTCCTCATCAAGGTGTCCACGGGCATCGGCGCGGGCGTCGTCGTCAACAACGAGATCTTCCGCGGTATCGACGGCGGGGCCGGCGACATCGGCCACATCCGGCTGCACGACCGGCCCGACGCCCTGTGCATGTGCGGCTCCTACGGCTGTCTCGCGGCGGTGGCGAGCGGCCGCGCGCTCGCCAAGGAGCTCTCCAACCAGGGCATGGAGGTGTCGACCGGCGCCGACGTCAAGGCCCTCCTGGAACAGGGCGACCCCGACGCGGTCCGCCTCGCCCGCGAGGCCGGACAGCGCGCAGGTGAGGTCCTGGTCACGGTGGTCACCCTCCTCAACCCGGGCGTCCTGATGCTCGCCGGAGACCTGGCCGGCATCCCCTTCCTCACCGGCGTGCGCGAACTCCTCTACCAGCGCGCGATGCCGCGCACCACCGCCCACCTCGACGTCGTCACCTCCCGCCTCGGCGACCATGCGGGCCTGATCGGCGCGGCGGCGATGGTCGTCGACGTCCTCTACGCACCCGAACGCGCGGACGCCCGCCTGCGCGCCCTCGCCACATCCGACGACGCCCGAACCGCACGAGAAGAACCGCAAGGAACCCCGTGACAGACAACGCCGCATGGCCCCACGCCCCCGTCCGGGTCGCACTCGTCGGCGCCGGGCCCTGGGCCCGCACCATGCACGCCCGGATGCTCGCCGCGGGCCCGGAGACCCGGCTGACCGCCGTCTGGGCCCGCCGCCCGGACGCGGCCCGCGAGACGGCCGAACCCTACGGCGCGGCGGTCGCGGACAGCTTCGACGAACTCCTCGACCACTGCGAGGCCGTCGCCTTCGCCGTACCGCCGTCCGTGCAGGCGGAGCTGGCGCCGAGGGCGGCGAAGGCCGGCAAGGCGCTGCTCCTGGAGAAGCCCCTGGCCCTCGACCTGCCGTCGGCGGAACGCCTGGTGGACGCGATCGACGAGGCGGGCGTCGTCTCCCAGCTCGTCCTGACGAAGCGCTACCACCCGACGACGCGCCGCTTCATCGAGCAGGCGCGCCGCACCGAGGTGACGGGCGCCCGCTCCTGCTACCTCCACGGAGCCTTCCTGGGCGGCGACTTCGCCACATCCTGGCGCCTGGAACACGGCGCCCTCCACGACCTGGGCCCGCACCTCCTCGACCTCCTCGACGCGGCGGTGGGCCCGATCGCCTCGATCCGCGCCACGGGCGACTCCCGCCGCTGGCTCGAGCTGACCTGCGAACACGAGAACGGCGCGGTGAGCCAGGCATCCCTGTCCGGCAGCGTCTCCCGCGACCGCGCCCTCACCCGCGTCGAACTCTTCGGCCCGGGCCCGGAACTGATCTACGACACGGCCGGCATCGACCACGAGGAATGCTGGCCGATCCTGCGGCGCGAGTTCGCGGAGTCGGTGCGGGCGGGCGTCTCCGGTGAGCTGGACGCGCGTCGGGGACTGCACATCCAGCGCCTGCTGCACCGGGCAGACGAAGCAGGACTGCACAGATAGAGCCCCGCCGTCGGACGAGAGCCAGCGGGGCCCGGGGCAGAGCCCCGCGACCGCAACCCCGGCACCCCGCTAAAAGGGATGCCTCACCCCACCACCGCCGCCCGCACACACAACACATCCGGCAGATGCGACGCCACCTGCTCCCACGTGTCCCCGTCGTCCGCCGACGCGAACACCTCGCCGTTGCGGTTGCCGAAGTAGACGCCCGCCGGGTCGTTGTCGTCCGTGCACAGGGCGTCGCGCAGGACCGTGCCGTAGTGGTCGTCCGCGGGGAGGCCGTGGGTGAGGGGTTCCCAGGTCGTGCCGGCGTCCTGGGTGCGGTAGACGCGACAGCGGTGGTCGGCCGGGACGCGGTCGATGTCCGCCGTGATGGGGAAGATGTACGCGGTGTCGCCGCGGTGCGGGTGTGCGGCAGCCGCGAAACCGAAGGTCGAGGGGAGGCCCTCGCCGATGTCGAGCCACTTGCTGCCGCCGTCGTCGCTGCGGTACACGCCCCAGTGGTTCTGGAGGTAGAGGCGGTCCGGGTCGGCCGCGTCCCGCGTCACCTTGTGCACGCACTGGCCGAACTCGGGGTTCGGGTCGGGGAGGAAGACCGCCGCCACGCCGTTGTTCGCGGGGGACCAGCTCGCCCCGCCGTCCGTCGTGCGGAAGACACCGGCCGTGGACACCGCCACCGTCACCGCGCGCGGGTCGCGCTCGTCCGTCAGGATCGTGTGCAGGCCCTCTCCGCCGCCGCCCGGCACCCACTGCGACCGCGTGGGGTGCTCCCACAGCGGTCGGCACAGCTCGAACGTCTCGCCGCGGTCCTCCGAGCGGTACAGCGCCGCCGGTTCCGTGCCCGCGTACACCACGTCGGGTTCCGAGGCGGAGGGGTGCAGCTGCCAGACCCGCTCCAGTGAAGTGCCCGTGAATTCGGGGAACTTGACCGCGGGTTTGGGCGGCTCGGTCCAGGTGCGGCCCAGGTCGTCCGAGTGGAAGACGGACGGCCCGTAGTGCGCGCTGTCGCCGCCCGCGAGGAGCCGGGTCCGCTCCCCGCGGGTGTCGATGGCGACCGAGTACACCGCCTGCGCGTTGAAGTACGGGCTCTCGTCGAACTCGAAGGAAGCCGGGCCCGCCCCCGAGCCGCCCACACGCTTGCGGCCCAGAAAGAGGCCTTTGCGGGTGCCTACCGCCAGTAGTACGTCAGTCATGCCGAACCTCCGAAACGTCGTTGTCTCCAGGTATCGGTCAGTCTGCACCTCGCCACTGACAATGGCCCCCGCATGGCGCATCGCCGCAGGTCAGGCCGGTGTCGGAACCGTCAGCGGGAAGTGGCACGCCACCCGGTGGCCCGCCGAGTTCGGCGTCGACACCGGCGGCTCCGTCGTCGCGCAGACCTCCTGCGCGACCGGACACCGCGTGCGGAACCGGCAGCCCGACGGCGGCTTCGCCGCCGACGGCGTCTCGCCCGTCAGCGGCGCTCCCGCGGACCCCGCTTCCGGATCCGGCACGTTCACCGTGTCGAGCAGGCCCCGCGTGTACGGGTGCAGCGGATGTGCGTACACCTGCTCCGCCGGGCCCACCTCCACCAGCTTGCCCAGGTACATCACGCCGACCGTGTCCGCGAGATAGCGGACCACCGCCAGGTCGTGCGAGATGAACAGGTAGGTGAGGCCGCGTTCGCGCTGCAGCTCCCGCATCAGGTTCAGGATCTGCGCCTGCACCGACACGTCGAGCGCCGACACCGGCTCGTCCGCCACCACCAGGTCGGGGGAGAGCGTCAATGCCCGTGCCAGTCCCAGGCGTTGGCGCTGGCCGCCGGAGAACTCGTGCGGGTAGCGGTGCACCGCGCCGCGCGGCAGGCCCACCGCGTCGAGGAGTTCGCCGATCAGCTTCTCCTGCTCCGCCCTGTCACCGACGCCCTGGATGACGAGCGGCTCGCGCAGGATCTCGCCGACCCGCATCCGCGGGTCCATCGCCGCCGTCGAGTCCTGGAACATCAGCTGTACGTCGCGGCGGTGCGCGCGGCGTTCCGGGCGGGACAGCGAGGCGCGGTCCCGGCCCCCGAACCGTACGGAGCCCGCCGTCGGCTCCTCCAGGCCCGCCACGATCCGGCCGAGCGTCGTCTTGCCGCAGCCCGACTCGCCGACCATGCCGAACGTCTCGCCCCGGCGGATGCTCAGCGACACCCCGCCGACCGCGCTGACCGTGCCCCGGCTGCGGGAGAACGGGCCGCCCTTGAGGGGGAACTCCTTGACCAGGGAGTCGAGTTCGACCAGTGCGTCGTCGCCGGGGGTCGACCGAGAGGGGATCGAGGGCGGCGCGATCACCTCGTCCGCGTCCGCCGCCTGCGCCCCGTGCGGCACCGGGTGGAAGCACGCGAACCGGTGCTCCGCGCCCTGCACCTCGTCCTCCTCCAGGAACGGCTCAAGGGTGCGGCAGTCGTCCGTCGCGAACAGGCAGCGCGGCGCGAACCGGCACCCGGTGGGCCGCACCGTCAGGCTCGGCGGCAGGCCGGGGACGGTGTGCAGCTCCGTCGCGTTGTCCGCCGCGCGCTCGGGCAGCGCCGCGAACAGCGCCTCCGTGTAACGGTGCCGGGGGCGCGCGAACAGGCCGCGTACGTCCGACTGCTCCGCCACCTGGCCCGCGTACATCACGGCCACCTTGTCGACCCGGTTCGCGATGACGCCGAGGTCGTGGGTGACCAGGATCATCGCCATGCCGAGCCGCTCGCGCAGATCGTCGATGAGCTCCAGGATCTGGTGCTGTGTCGTGACGTCCAGGGCGGTCGTCGGCTCGTCCGCGATCAGGAGTTTCGGTTCGCAGACCAGTGCCATGGCGATGGCGACGCGCTGGCGCATGCCGCCGGACAGCTGGTGCGGATACGCCTTCATCCGCTCGGCCGGCTGCGGCATGCCGACCAGGCGCAGCGTCTCCTCGGCGCGCGCCCACGCCTCCTTCTTGGACACGTCGCGGTGCAGCAGGAGCGGCTCCGCCACCTGCGCGCCGATCGTCATCGTCGGGTTCAGGGAGGTCAGCGGGTCCTGGAACACCACGCCGATGGTGTTGCCGCGCACGTCCTGGAGGACCGGGTCGGGCGCCGCCGCCAGGTCCTGGCCGTCGAACAGGATGCGCCCGCCGGTCACCTCGCCGCCGGGCGGCAGCAGGCCGAGGACCGACAGGGCGGTCATCGTCTTGCCGCAGCCGGACTCGCCGACGATGCCGAGGGCCTCGCCCGGCGCCAGGTCGAGCGAGACGCCGTCGAGGGCGTGCACGGTGCGGTCGCGCGTGGAGATGTCGACGCGGAGGTCCTCGATGCGGAGCAGGGGAGTCGTCATGGTCGTGGTGCGGCCCTTCTCGCCGGTCAAATCCCTTGGTTCGTACGTCACTTGCGCAGCCGTACCTCGAACGCGTCGCGCAGTCCGTCGCCGATGAAGTTGAACGCGGCGACGACCAGCACGATGGCGATGCCCGGCGGGAAGATCAGCCACCAGTAGCCGTTCTGCGTGTAGGTGATGCCGGAGGACAGCATCGAGCCCCAGTCGGCGGACGGCGGCGGGATCGACAGGCCGAGGAAGGCCAGGTAGCTGACATAGAGGATGGCGTCGGCGATCTGGAACGTGCAGTTGACGATGACCGTGCCGATGGCGTTCGGGACGATGTGCTTGAAGACCGCGCGGGCGCCGCCACCGCCCATCATCCGCATCGCCTGTACGTACTCCCGGTTGCGCAGCGACAGCGCCTCGCCGCGCACCAGGCGGGCGGGGGAGAGCCAGGCGACGCCCGCGATGATGAGGATCAGGATGCCCTTGCTGGGCGTGATGATCGCGGCGACGACCACGAGGAGGAACATCGCCGGGATGGCGAGCGCGGCGTCGGTGATCCGCATCATCGTGGCGTCGACCCAGCCGCCGAAGTACCCGGCGACGGCGCCGTACACGGTGCCGAAGAGGGTCGCCAGGAGGCCGGCCGCGAGGCCGATCTCCAGGGACGTCTGCCCCGCGACCATGAGCCGGCCCACCATGTCGTAGCCGAGGTCGGTGGTGCCGAGCAGATGCCCCGATGTGCCGGGGGAGAGGTTCGCCCGGGTCAGGTCCGTGTGGACCTGCTCGGTCGGGTGGAGCAGCGGGCCCAGGTAGCAGAAGGCCAGCAGCAGGACGAGCAGGATCACGCCGCCAAGGGCCAGCTTGTTGCCCGTGAACACGCGCAGGGTGCGGCGGGCCAGCGAGGGAGTGGCCTGCGCGGCCTCCTCCTGCCCGGGTATGGCAGAGGTCGTCACAGTGGTGGTCATGACACGCTCCGGATCCGCGGGTCGAGGACGGCGTACAGGACGTCGGTGAGCAGCGAGCCGAGGACGGTCGCGATGCCGACGACGAGGGTCACGCCGAGGAGGACGGGGAAGTCCGAGCCCTGCGCGGCGTTCCAGAACAGCAGCCCCATGCCGGGGTAGTTGAACATCGACTCGACGACGAGGGCGCCGCTGAACAGGGTCGGCAGGTAGAGGCCGAGGAGGGTGGCGAGCGGGATCAGGGCGTTGCGCAGCACGTGCTTGACCATGATCCGGCGGCTCGACTGGCCCTTCGCCATGGCCGTGCGCACGTATTCCTCGGTGAGGTTGTCGAGGACCGCCGAGCGCATGTAGCGGCTGAACATGGCGACGATGCCGAACGCCATGGTCACCACCGGCAGGGTCAACCCGGGCAGTTCGCCGAGCAGTTCACCGATCGTCTCGCCCTGCGGAGCCTCCGCGGGGAAGATCGGCAGCACCTGCGCGAACAGGATGATCATGATGAGGCCGAGGAAGAACACGGGCGTCGCGTACATCAGGAACGCGAGCCCGGTCAGCGCGTAGTCGGACGCCTTGCCGCGCCGCACCGCCTGGAGCAGGCCGAGCGGCACCGCGATGATCACCGCGAGGACCGTCGACATGAGGGTCAGCAGCAGTGTCTTCGGCAGGCGCTGCGCGAGCAGGTCGAGCACCGGCGAGTTGAGCTTGTACGACTCGCCGAGGTCGCCCGTCACCAGCCGCTTGAGGTACATCAGGTACTGCGTCGGCAGCGAACGGTCGTAGCCCTGCACATGGTTGAAGTGCTCGATCTGCTGCGGGGTGCCCTTCGGGCCGAGGATCGCGCGGGCGGGGCCGCCCGGCAGCAGGTGCAGCAGGGTGAAGACGATGATCGAGACGAGGAACAGGACGACGAGCGCCTGAAGGAAACGCTTGACCAGAAAGCCGGTCACTTCGCGGCTCCCTTCTTGACGCTCTTGGAGTCCTTGACGAAGTACCAGTGCGACGGCTGGAAAGTCACCGTCGGGTTCTGCTCGACGCCGCGCAGATCGTTGCGGATCACCGACACCTGGTAGGCGGGGTTCGGCATCCACATCACCGGCAGCTGCTCCGCCAGGTACTCGCCGTACTCATGGATGGCCTTCATGTCGGGCGCGTACTGCACACCACGGATGAGACGGTCGGCCTTCTCGTCGCTGTAGTTGCCGAAGTTGGAGGAGGCCCCGGTGGAGAAGAGCTGCTCGCCGCTCGGGTTGAGCGGGTAGTACCAGCTGCCCGCGGTGCCGAAGAAGGACATGTCCCAGCTGCAGCCGGGGTCCTTCGCCTTGCACGGAACGGAGTTGCCGAGCACGGAGTTGAGCGGCTGCTGGCGCACGGTGAGGTCGATGCCGGCCTTGCTGAGCGAGGACTTGAGCTCCTGCATCATGTTCGTCGTCTCGGTCGAGCCGGACTGCGAGAGCAGGGTCAGCTCAAGGGGGTCGTTCTTCCCGATGCCCTTGCCGCACTCGTCGTCGCCCGTGCCGGGCCGCACGCAGCGCGCCGTGCCGTCGACCGTCTTCCAGCCGTGCGCCGACAGCAGCGACTTCGCCCTGGAGACGGAGAACGGGTACTGGTTGTGCGCCATCTTCTTCGACAGGTACTGGCTCTTCGGCGTGACCGGGACCGGGCCGAGCGTGGCGGTCGCGCTGCCCTGCCAGATGACCTCGCTCATCGCCTTCTGGTCGACGAGGTGCTGCATCGCCTGCCGGATGTAGAGCTGGTTCATCTCCGGGCCCGCGTGCGTGGAGTTGAAGTTGTAGACGATGTAGGTGGCCGCCCAGCCCTCCCACGGGTCGACGCGGTACCCCTTGGCCTCGAACTTCTCCTTCTGCGCCAGCACCGACGGCGGGATGTAGCCGTAGTCGACGCCGCCGGAGCGCAGCACGTTGTACTCGGAGTCGGCGGTGGTGAACGGCTTGAAGACGACCTTGTCGAGGTGCGGGCGCTCCGACTTCGGTCCGGTGTACTTCTCGTTCGGGACGAGCGTCACCTGCCCGTTGTCCCGCCAACCGGCCAGCTTCCAGGGCCCGTTGACGGTCTTCCACAGCGGGTCGGTGCCGTACGAGCCGAGGCTCTTGGCGTGCCGGGTGAGCCGGGCGAAGACCGCCTTGGCGCCCTTCGTGGTGCGGTCGAAGTCGCCGACCTCACCGCCGTCCGTCTTGGCGTCCCAGGCGTGCTGGGGCAGCGCGCGCATGTAGTAGAGCTGGTTCGCCGTGAACCAGTCCGGGTTGTACGCGCGCTTGAGGTGCAGCCGTACGGCGTGGTCGCCGACGAGCTCGAACTTCTTGACGTTGTCCGGGATGTTGCCGACCGAGTAGCCGCCCCAGTCGGCTTTGTTCGCCTTGACGAGGTTGAACCAGAACTCGAGGTCGCGGCCGGTCACCTCGGTGCCGTCGGACCACTTGACGCCCTTGCGCAGCGGCACGGTCACCGTCTTGTTGCCGTCGCTGTACTCCGGCTGCAGGCCGAGCGTGCTCGGGCCGTGCGTGACCAGCTCGCCCTTCTCCTGCACGGCGTCGTACACGGGCAGGTAGAGCTGGGACTGGATCGCGTAGTTGTAGGAGCCGCCGTAGCCGGGGGCGCCGATCGGGAAGATCCAGTTCGGGGTGGCGGCGGGTGGCAGGGCCATGGTGGCCGTGCCGCCCTCGACGGGGGTGCCGCCCGTGCGGCCCATGGCGATGCGGCCGGCCTCGTGCGTACAGCCGGTGAGCGCCACGAGCGCCGCCGCGAGGGCGAGCCCGGCGGACGCCTTTGACCTGAGGGAACGCATGCCGAAGGGCCTCCAAGGGGACGGGATCCAGCCCCGTGTGAGGATTCGACGAGGGGCGCCCGAACGCTAAGTCGACCGTTCGAAGCAAGTCAATAGGTTCATTCGGAAAGTAGTTTAAAAACCGGTGGGTCTGGCGGACTTGGTTCGGTGGTGGTTAGTCTTCGGTCCGACCTCGAACGAACAAACCGAAGTAAGTACGTATCGAAGCAAGTCTCCAGGGGGACCTGATGGCGGACACCGCGAACGAAGGCGAGCCGGGTTCGGCCCAGCACATACTCCGGCTCGTCTCCTCCGGAGCCGCCTCCTCCCGCGCCGACCTCGTCAGGGAACTGGGCCTCGCGCCCTCCACCGTCTCGCTGCGCGTGCAGGAGCTGGTGGCCCAGGGCGTGCTCACCGAGTCCGGCGAGGGCGCCTCGCGCGGCGGGCGCAGGCCGCGGCTCCTTCGGGTCAAGGCGCAGGGCGGCGTCGCGCTCGCAGCCGACCTCGGCAGCCGGCACGCGCGGCTCGGCGCCGTCGATCTCGGCGCGGCCGTGCACGACGCCGTCGACCTGCCGCACGACATCACCGCGGGACCCGAGTCCGCCGTCGACTGGCTGTGCGCCCAGGTCGCCGAACTCGCCGAGAAGCAGCGGGAGTCGGGGCGCACCGTGCGCGCGCTCGGCGTCTCCTTCCCCGGGCCCGTGGACCCGGCGGACGGCCGCGTGCTGAGTCCCTCCCGGATGCCGGGCTGGCACCGCTACCCGCTGCGCGACGTCCTCGCCGAGCGGCTCGGCATGCCGGTGACCGTCGCCAACGACGCGACGATGATGGCGGTCGGCGAGCACCGCACCTCCCGGCCCGAGCTGGACCACATGGTCGTCGTGAAGGCGGGGCGCGGCATCGGCAGCGGCGTCATCGTCGCGGGCCGGCCGCACGACGGGGCCAACGGCAGCGCGGGCGACATCAGTCACGTCCGCGTGGAGGAGGCCGGCGAGCGGCCCTGCTCCTGCGGGAACATCGGCTGCCTGGAGACCGTCGCGAGCGGCGCCGCCCTCATCCGCGAACTCGCGGCGCGGGGCGTCGAGGTGGCGAACACCACCGAGCTGCTTCAGCTCGTCGCCGACGGCGACCCCGTCGCCACCACCCTCGTCCGCGCGGCGGGCCGGCACATCGGCACGGTCCTCTCGGTCGTCGTCAACTTCTTCAACCCGCGGGCCGTCGCCATCGGCGGCGTCCTCGCCACCGCCGAACCCCTGGTCGCCGCCGTCCGCGGCGTGCTCTACGAGCGCTGCCTGCCGATGGCCACGGCCGACCTGGAGATCACCACGACGGCCGCGGGCCGCGACGCGGGCCTGCTCGGCGCGGGCCTCACGGCGCTGCACCGGAACTTGTCGTCCACCGCCCCCGCCTTCAAGGAAGAGAGCGCCCACGCATGACGAGCAGCACCACCCCGGTCACCGGCCGCCGCCTGCGCATCGGTATCGGCGGCATCGGCATCGAGTCGTCCACGTTCTGCCCGCACCGCTCCACCACCGACGACTTCCGGCAGACGCGCGGCCAGGACCTCCTCGACCGCTACACGTGGACGCAGGGCGACTCGGACCTCGCCGAGCTGGTCGAGTGGGTGCCGCTGCTGCACGCGACGTCGCTGCCCGGCGGCCCGGTGGAGGCCGAGTCGTACCTGATCCTCAAGAACGAACTCGTCACCCGGATACGGGAGGCGGGCCCGCTCGACGGACTCGTCTACGACATCCACGGCGCCATGAGCGTCATCGGCCTCACCGACGCCGAGGGCGATCTGACGGAGGCGGTCCGCGCGGCGCTCGACCACGTGGGCACGCCCGACGGCACCCGTCCCATGATCTCCACGGCGATGGACCTGCACGGCAACGTCTCGCGCCGCTTCGCCGAGCCGATCGACCTGCTCACCGCGCACCGCCTCGCCCCACACGAGGACGCCTGGGACACCCGCGAGCGCGCCGCCCGCAACCTGGTGCGCTGCCTGCGCGAGGGCGCCCGCCCGCACCGCGCCTGGGTGCAGGTCCCGGTCCTGCTGCCGGGCGAGAAGACCAGCACCCGCCTGGAGCCCGCCAAGTCCCTGTACGCCTCGCTCGCCGACATCGAGCGGAAGGACGGCATCCTCGACGCGGCGATGTGGGTCGGCTACGCGTGGGCGGACGAGCCGCGCTGCAAGGCGGCCATCGTCGTCACCGGCGAGGACGCCGAACTCGCTGCACGGGAGGCCGAGTCGCTGGCCCGCCGCTACTGGGACGCCCGCAAGGACTTCCTGTTCGTCGGACCGACCGGCAGCGCCGAGGAGTGCATCGACAAGGCCGTCGCCTCCGGCCGGCGGCCCTTCCTCATCAGCGACTCCGGCGACAACCCGACCGCGGGCGGCGCGGGCGACCTCGCGTACATGCTGGGCAAGCTCCTGGAGAACGACGCGATCCGCACGGGGAAGGTCACGGCGGTCCACCCCGGCATCACGGACCCGGTCGCCGTGGCGGCCTGCTTCGAGGCCGGGGTCGGCGCCGAGGTCACGCTCTCCGTCGGCGGCAAGGTCGACGCGAACTACGGCGGCCCGTACGAACTCACCGGCACCGTCGAGGCGTTGCAGCGCGCCGCCGACCAGAAGGACCGCGCCGAGGGCGGGGCGTACGACCGCGGCGTCGACATGGCCGCCGTCCGTGTCGGCGGCCTCTCCGTGATCCTCGTCGAGCGCCGCAAGCCGTTCCACACCCTCGCCGACTTCACGGGCCCGGCCGAGGGCGGCCTCGGCATCGACCCGCGGACGTACGACGTGGTCGTCGTCAAGATCGGCTACCTGGAGCCCGAGCTGCACGACATGGCCGCCGACTGGCTGCTCGCGCTCACCCCCGGCGGCGTCGACCAGGACCTGCTGCGCCTGGGACACCACCGGGTGGAGCGCCCGCTGTACCCGTTCGACGAGGACGCGTACGAGAACGCGGACGAGGCCGGGGCGGGCCCCGACCTCACGCCCACCCTCCTGTAGGCGTCAGTCCAGCCACTCCGACTCGTACTTCTCGTACGTGCCGTCGTGCGTCGCCAGATGCACGAACTGGTCCACGTACTCGTGGAAGTCGCGGTCGCCGCGCGGTGTCGCGTAGGCCTTCTCCGCGAACGAGAACGGCTTGTCGGGGTGGACCGAACACAGCTCGGGGTGGAGCTTGGACTGGTAGAGCGTCTCGCTCGCGTCCGTCATCATCACGTCCGCCCGGCCCGCCACGATCTCGTCGAAGATCGTGCGGTTGTCCGGGTGGACCTTGATGGTGGCGTTCTTGATGTTCGCCCGGGCGAACTGCTCGTTCGTGCCACCGGGGTTGACGACGACCGTCGTCCCGGCCTGGTCGATGTCCTCGAGCGTCTGGTACTTGTCCTTGTCCGCGCACCGCACGATCGGCGTCTTGCCGTCCTCGCGCGTGGGCTCGCTGAAGTACACCTGTCGGGCGCGCGGCAGCGTGATCGAGACACCGCCGACGGCGACGTCGCACTTCCCGGCCGACAGGTCCGTGGCGATGTTCGCCCACGTGGTGTCGACCCACTTGGCCTTCGCGTCCAGGCTCTTGGCGAGCTCCTTCGCCATGTCGATGTCGATACCGCTGTACGAACCGTCCTTCGGGTCCTTATACGTGAACGGCTTGTAGTCGCCGGTCGTGCACACGCGCAGCACACCGGACTTCGGCACCGAGTCGAGCAGACTCGCCTTCTTTCCGGCGGACGTGTGCACCGCCGACGGCGCGGCGGGAGCGGCGGCGGTCAGGCCGAGCAGACACACCAGGGCGGACAGGGTGGCGACACGTTGTCTGGACGTGCGGCGGCTCATCGCGACTACTCCTCGACTTGGTTGCAGGCTGAACGGATCGTCCAGCGGCTCACCCTGCCAGAAGAGTTCACACCGGTGAAGGCGGTGTCCACGGCTCGGAAGGGCCGCGGACACCACCCCGTTGCGCTACGCCGCCGCGGCCAGCCACAGGTCCGGGCCGAACACCTCGTAGTGGATGTCGGCCGGGGCCACCCCCTTGGCCAGCAACTGCGCGCGCATCGCGCGCATGAAGGGCAGCGGACCGCACAGGTACGCGCGCGTGCCGGGCGCGACGGGCACCTCCGCGAGATCGGCGAGGCCCGTGTGCCCGCCCGCCGGAGCCCCCTCCTCGTACCAGAAGTGGGCGGCACCCTCGGGGAGTTTGGCGGCGAGGGCCGCGTGCTCGGTGCGCAGCGCGTGGGTGGCGGGGGAGCGGTCGGCGTGCACGACGGTGACCGGGCCCGCGTGCCGGGCGGCCACCAGGTCCTCCAGCATGGCGAGGATCGGAGTGCAGCCGATGCCGGCCGAGGCGAGCAGCAGGGGCGCCTCGTCGGCGGTCAGGACGAGGTCGCCGTATGGCGCCGAGACCCGCAACCGGTCGCCCTCACGCACGCGCGCGTGCAGGTGGTTCGACACCTCGCCGTCGGGCGTCGAGGCGTCGCCCGCGACCCGCTTCACGGCGATGGAACGGCCCGTGGCGGCGGGCGCCCCGGTCAGGCTGTACTGGCGTATCTGCCGTGCCCCGTCCGGGAGGTCGACCTGCACGGACACGTACTGGCCCGCCCTGAACGCGGGCGCGGGGGCGCCGTCGGCCGGGCGCAGCAGGAAGGACGCGACGTCGGGCGTCTCCTCGGCGCGGGACACCACCTCCCACTCCCGCCAGACGTCGCCGTCGACCGCGCCCTGCTCCGCGTAGAGCCGCTTCTCGATCGCGATGAGGGCGTTCGCCATCAGCCAGTACACCTCGTCCCAGGCGGCGGCGACCTGAGGGGTGACCGCGTCGCCGAGCACCTCGGCGATGGCCTCGAAGAGGTGCCGGTGCACGACCGGGTACTGCTCGGCGCGCACCCCGAGGGAGGCGTGCTTGTGCGCGATGCGGGCCAGCATCGCGTCGGGCCGGTCGTCCGGGTGGCTCACGAGGTGTCCGGCGAACGCGGCGATCGAACCGGCGAGAGCCTGACGCTGGGTGCCGGCCGCCTGGTTGCCGCGGTTGAACAGGTCGCGCAGCAGCTCGGGGTGGGCCGCGAACAGCTTCTCGTAGAAGAGGCCGGTGATGTCCTCGATGGCGGCGCCCACGGCGGGGAGGGTGGCGCGGACGACGGCGGCCGACTGGTCGGTGAGCATCGGCGGGACTCCTTAATCTGACTCTCAGATTCATATTTAAGGGCGCGGGTGTTTCCCGCCCTGACGGGGTGAGTCTCGGGCGGTCGCCCGGTCTTCGTGGTGCTGCTGGGTCAGCCCGTCCCGGCAGGTGGCGACAGGGCCACCAGCAGCGGTCCTGTCGGGGCCTTGACGAGGTCGGCGAGGCTCAGCGGGTCGAGCGTCGCGAAGAACGCCTCCTGCGCCTCGCGCAGCGCTCCGCGCAGGCGGCAGGCCGAACGCAGCGGGCAGGGGGTCGTCCCCTCGCACTCCACGACGTCCCCCGGCCCCTCGAGTTCGCGCACGAGGGTGCCGATGGAGGCGGCCCGCCCGGAGCCGGTGAGCGCGAGTCCGCCGCCCCGGCCGCGTCGCGCCTCCACGAGTCCCATGTGCTGGAGCTTGGCGACGACCTTCGCGGTGTGCGTGTACGGCACCTCCATGGCGCCCGCGACCTCGCGGGTGGTGGGCAGCTCGCCCTCCTCGACCGCGAGGCGCATCAGCACGCGCAGGGCCAGATCCGTGAATCGCGTCAACCGCATGGACGCAGGTTATTAATGTTGCATTTGAAAGGCAAATTAAACAGCGGCCGGCTCCAGGTCCTTCGCCGCCTCGCTCAGCGTCCGCAGCAGCAGCGCGGTGACGGGCGCCGTCTCGTGCCCTGCGAGGACGAAGGCCGACACCCGGCGGCCGAGTGCCGGGGTGAGTGGCCGGGCCACGACCTCGGTGTGCCGCAGGAGCGGCAGTGCCGTCCCGGGCACCAGCGCGATGCCCGCCCCGGCGGCCACCAGGACCTGCACGGCGAGGGTGTCGTCGGTGGTGAAGGCGATGTCCGGCGCGAAGCCCGCCCGCGCGCAAGCGGCGAGGAAATGGCCGCGGCAGCGCCGGCACCCGGCTATCCAGCGCTCCGCTGCCAGCTCCTCAAGGCCCACGCGGCCGCTCCCGGCGAGAGCGTGACCGGCCGGGAACAGCGCCAGCAGCGGGTCGTCGAGCAACGGGACCTGGATCACCCCCTCCTCGTCGTCGCCAAGGGAGTGGGCGAGCGCCAGATCGCAGCGCCCCTCGCGCAGCGCACGCAGGGAGTCGGGCGGCTCCTCCTCAAGGAGTTCGACGCGGATGCCCGGATGGGAGGCGGCGAGGCGGGCGACGGTCGCCGGGAGCAGGGTGGCGTTCGCGGCCGGGAAGGCGCAGACGCGCACGCGCCCCGACTCCAGACGCGTGATCGCCTTCAGCTGGCCGTGCGCCGTCTCGATGGAGCTGAGGATGCCCGTGGCGTGCCGGGCGAGCAGCCGCCCGGCGTCCGTGAGCCGCAGCCCGCGCCCCGCCCGGACGAACAGCGGTGTGCCCGCGGCGCGTTCGAGGGCCTTCATCTGCTGGCTGATGGCGGGCTGTGTGTATCCGAGGTCCCGCGCCGTCGCCGCGTAGGAGCCCGTGCGCACGACCTCGGCGAACGTCTGGATGTGCCGCGAGTCAAACATGCGTACAAGCTATGGAGTTCATCCCGCAAGTCAAGATCGGAAAGCGTTTCTTGGGGTGGCCAAAGAAATCTGATGTGGACCTTGCCGCGCCCGTGCGTCAGTGTGACCGAACCCCATGTTTTCCGAGGTCAGTGCCGGTCCCGCACCCCGGACCGACGTGCTCTCGGCCGCCCGTGCCGCGCCTCGCCGGCCCCGCCCCTCCACGTCCCAGGGAAGCACCGTGACCTCAACCGCACGCCTCGCCCGCCGCTGTGTCCCGCTCGCCGTCGCGGCCTGCCTCGTGGCCCTGACGACCTCGTGCAGCAAGAGCGCCGATGTCACGACGACCGAGGGCGGGGTGAAGCTGGTCCACAAGGGCAAGCTGACCACCTGCACGCACCTGCCGTACGCGCCCTTCCAGTCGGAGAAGAACGGCAAGGTCGTCGGCTTCGACGTCTCCCTGATGGACCTCGTGGCGAAGCAGCTCGGGGTGAAGCAGGACATCATCGACAAGTCCTTCGAGACCATCAAGACGGGCGCCGACCTCAACGCGGGCCTGTGCGACGTCGCCGCGGCCGGCATGACCATCACGCCCGAGCGCAAGCAGAACCTCGACTTCTCCGACCCCTACTTCGACGCCGACCAGGCGCTGCTCGCCCGAAAGGGGGTCGACGCGAAGACCCTCGACGACGTCAAGGGCGGCAAGCTGAAGCTGGGCTCCCAGGCCGCCACCACCGGCGAGGACCTGGCCCACAAGAAGGGTGTCGACTCCCAGTCCTTCGAGAGCTCCGACGCCGAACTGAACGGGCTGCGCACCGGCCAGGTCGACGTCATCGTCCAGGACTACCCGGTCGTCCAGAACTGGCTCAAGGACTCCGCGGTCAAGGACAAGTTCACCCTCCTCGGCACCGTCCCGACCGGCGAGGAGTACGGCTTCGCCGTGAAGAAGGGCGGCAACCCGAAGCTGCTCGCCGCCGTCAACAAGGCGATCGGCGAGGCCAAGAAGGACGGCACGTACAAGAAGCTGTACGAGCAGTGGATCGGCCCGATGCCGAAGGGCGCCGACCAGTGAGTTCCGTGAAGTCGCCTTCGGTGGACGGCGGTTCGGGGAGGGAGGCCACGCCCCGCAAGCGCATGTCGCCGCGCCGCAGGCGCAAGGTGACGCAGGCCGTCCAGTACGCGGTGCTCGTCGTCGCCGTGGTGCTCGCCGCGACGCTCGCCGACTGGGGGCAGCTCCAGCACCAGTTCCTCGACCCGTCCGTGGCCCGCCGGATGTTCCCGGACCTGATCACGACCGCGCTGGTCAACACGGTGATCTACACGCTCACCGGGTTCGGCGTCGGCCTCGTGCTCGGCCTGGTCATCGCCCTGATGCGGCTGTCCTCGGTGGCCCCCTACCGGTGGCTCGCCTCCATCTACATCGAGTTCTTCCGCGGCCTGCCCGCCCTGCTGATCTTCATCTTCATCGGCGTCGGCGTGCCGCTCGCCTTCCCCGGCACCGCCCTGCCCGGTGGTGTCTACGGGCAGGTGGCCATCGCGCTCGGCCTGGTCGCCGCGGCGTACATGGCCGAGACGATCAGGGCCGGCATCCAGGCCGTGCCCCGCGGACAGATGGAGGCCGCCCGCACGCTCGGCATGTCGCGGACCCTGGCGATGCGCTCCATCGTGATCCCGCAGGCCTTCCGCATCATCGTGCCGCCGCTCACCAACGAACTGGTCCTGCTCTTCAAGGACTCCTCGCTGGTCCTGTTCCTCGGTGTCTCACTGCAGACCCGCGAACTCACCAAGTTCGGCCGCGACCTGGCCGGCGAGACCGCCAACAGCACCCCCATCTTCGTCGCGGGCCTGTGCTATCTCCTGGTCACCGTCCCCCTCGGCTATCTGGTGCGCCGCCTCGAGGCGCGGCACGCGAAGGCCAGGTGAGCGGGGGATGACACCTGACACCAAGGACGCACCGAACGGCACCGAGGACGAGGACACAGGCATGACCGCGGCCATCGAGATCCAGGGACTGCACAAGTCGTTCGGCGACCTGGAGGTGCTGCGCGGCATCGACTTCACCGTCGCGCACGGCGAGGTGGTGTGTGTCATCGGCCCGTCCGGGTCCGGCAAGTCCACCCTGCTGCGCTGCACCAACCTGCTGGAGGAGCCCACGTCCGGGCGGGTGGTGGTGGCGGGCGCCGACCTCACCGACCCGGACCTCGACATCGACCGGGTACGCCGCCGGATCGGCATGGTCTTCCAGCAGTTCAACCTCTTCCCGCACCTGAACGTCCTGGAGAACCTCACCATCGCGCAGCGCCGGGTCCTCGGACGGGACCGGGCGCAGGCGGAGCGGACGGGGCGCGCCAACCTCGAACGGGTCGGCCTCGCGGAGAAGGAGACCAGCTATCCCTCGCAGCTCTCCGGCGGCCAGCAGCAGCGCGTCGCCATCGCCCGCGCCCTGTCGATGGGGCCGGAGCTGATGCTGTTCGACGAACCGACCAGCGCGCTCGACCCGGAGCTCGTCGGCGATGTGCTCGGCGTGATGCGCTCGCTCGCCGACGAGGGCATGACGATGATGGTGGTCACCCACGAGATGGGCTTCGCCCGCGAGGTCGCGGACCGCGTCGTGTTCATGGACGGCGGCGTCGTCGTCGAGGAGGGCACCCCTGACGAGGTGCTCGGCAACCCCCGCCACGAGCGCACCCGTTCGTTCCTCGCGCGGGTCGTCAACCCGGGGGACGCGCCGCCCGCGGACGCGGAGCCGGGGAAGTAGCCGCGCCGGATTCATCCGGCGAGCGGGCCCGTTCCCCACAGGTCCGGCGTCACAAGGCGTTCCCGCGTCCCGTCGGGACCCAGAACCTGTGCGCCCAGCTTCTTGATGCGCAGGGCCATGGTCGTCTCGGTGACCCGGACCGAGGGCACCGCGCGGGTCAACCGCTCGGCGTACTCCGCGAGCTGGGCGGGGGAGCGGAGCCAGGCACACACCAGGAGGTTGTGCGGGCCCGTCACGGACGACACATTGCGGGTGCCGCGCTGACGCAGCACCGCGGCAGCGGTCTGGGCCACCTGCTCCGGAGGCACGCTCAGGTACAGGAAACCGAGCAGCGGGCGGGGCGTGAACCGGGGCGCGAGCTTGACCACGTAGTGGAGGCCCGAGTGGCTCTCGAGGCGGTCGACGCGGCGCCGTGCCGTCGCCTCGCTGAGCCCGCAGGCCTTGGCGAGGGCCGTCGCGCCGAGCCGGGCGTCACCGGCCATGGCGTGCAGCAGGGCGCGGTCGGTGGCGTCCGGCATCCGATCCGGTGACACACCGCCGGACGAGACGTGCGGGGCGAGCGAGGCCACCTTCCTGCGCAGGTCAGGGCCGAGCTGGCGGAGGTGGAGCGGGGAGACCGGCCCGTGCATGGTGGTGACCAGATCGGCGCGGGTGGCCCGGACGCCGGGGAGCGCGTGCAGGCGCTCGCCCAGATAGCGGTCGAGGGCCGTGGTGTCGTAACAGGTGTGGAAGACCAGCAGATCGGCCGCGCCCGCCAGATGCACCACGCACAACGTGCCCGGATCGCGGGCGAGTTCGGCGGCGGTCGCCGCGATACTGCCCGCCGTGCAGCGCACCTGGATCCACGCGGAGCACAGGCTCGTGCCGCCGCCGAGCACGGCGCCCGGCAGGACGCCGCTCCACGCGATGCCCGCCTCCGTCAGCCGCGCCCAGTGCCGGGCGAGGGTGCCCGCCGAGTGGCCGATCCCCTCCGCCAGCTGGGCCCAGCTGGCGCGCGGCGCGAGCTGCAGTGCATGGATCAGCGTCAGATCCGCCTCCGAAACGGCGAATTCGCCTGTTCTCACGGTTCTCCTTGTTGAATCCGCGCATATGCCACACGTAATTTCCATACAGCGTAACCATGGGTAGCGCGGCGCGCCGGATGTGTCACCGGTCGCAGGCGGGACCGGTGCCGCAGTACTCAGGGAAGTACACGCCGCGGTGCTCGTCCATCGGAACGCGAAACTCTGCGAGGGTGTGGGTCGGCATGACCGAAGGGAAGTTGAAGGGGCGTGAGCGCGAACTGGCGGCGCTGCTCACGCGGTTGGCGTCCTGGCGCCTGGTGTCCCTGGTGGGCCCCTCGGGGGTGGGCAGGACCCGGCTCGCGCGGGAGGCCGTCGAGCACGTACGCGCGCGTGGCCGGCGCGAAGTGGTGTGGGAATCGGGGGCCGGACTCGACGCGAGCGTGCTGGCCGGGGTCGTGGTCCGGCTGCGGCACCGGCTCGGGGTCCGGCCGGGACGGCGCCTGCGCGCGCGGCCGCTGCTCGTCCTGGACGACTGGGAGCACCTCGGCGGTGCGGGCACCGACCTGATCGCCGCGCTCCTGGAGGACGTGCCGGGGCTCACCGTGCTGCGGATCTCCGACCGGCCGAGCTGGCTGCGCGGTGAAGCGGTGCACCGGCTGCCGCCGCTGAGCCCGAGCGCCGCGGTCGGGCTGCTCGCCGACGCGGCGGGCGGCCGGCTCCTGGCCGACCCCGCCGCCGCCACCCGCGCCACCGCCCTCGCCCACCGCCTGGACGGGCTGCCCGGCCCACTCCTCGACGCCGGCCGGCGCCTGCGGGGACCCGGGGGCCTGGCGGCCGTGGAGCTCCGCCCGTACAGCTCGCGGGCGCTGGCGGAGGCCGAGCGGGCCTACGCGCGCAGCACCCGCGGCGAGCGCGAACTCCTGCGCCGGCTCGCCGTGTTCGAGGGCGACTTCGACCTGCGGGCGGTGCGCGACGTGTGTGCCTCGGGAGCGCTGCCCGCCGCGCGCGTCCCGGTCCTGATGGAGCGGGTCGCGCCCTTCGCCCTCGTGCCGGGCGGCCAGGGGGAGCACGACGGCGGGCCGCGGTCCCGGCTCACCGGGCCGATGCGGGAGGTGTGCCTGCGGGCCCTGGAAGCGGCCGGGGAGCGCTGGGCGCTCGCCCTGCGCCACCGGACGTGGTGCGCCCGGCTCGCCCGGCGGGCCGCGGACTGCTGGAGCCGCGGGCGGCAGCGGGAGGCACGCGCCCTCGTGCTGCGTCAACTCCCCGACCTCCAACGGGCGATGGACCCCCGCACCGGGTCTCTCTCGGCGACGGTGGAAGCGGGTGTCGCCCTCGACACCGTGGTGCACCTGTGGTTCCTGTGGGTGGCGTGCGGCCGGGCGCGGGAGGGGCGGGCGGCGCTGCGCAGGGTGCTGCGGCTGCACCAGGAGCCGGTGCCGGGCCGCGCCTGGTGGCTCGCCGGATACCTGGAACTGCTGTGCGCCGACGACAAGGCCGCCGAGGCCGCTCTCGTGAACGGTCGGCTCGCGGCCGAGCGGGACGGCGACGACCGCTGCCTCGGTCTGCTCGCGCACACCCGGGGCGTCGCCGCGCTGCGCCAGGGGAACGTGCGCGAGGCGACCGAGGCGTTCCGGTCGGCCCTCGAACTCCTCGGCGAGGCCCCGGGGTTCGGTCCCGGCGGTGCCGGGACCCGGGCGGCCCTCGCGCTCGCCCTGGTCCGTACGGACCCGGAGGCCGCTCAGGAACTGGTGCTGCCGAGGTCGGGGGCGGCCGAGGTGCACGACCCGTGGGCCGAGGCCTGGCTCGGGCACGCGCAGGCCGAGCTGCTGCGCTGGGAGGGCGGCCCGCTGGACGTCGCGGCCGAGGAGGCGGGCCGCGCGTTGCACAGCCACCTCGCCCACGACGACACGGAGGGCGCCGCCTGCACCGCCGAACTCGCCGCCGACATCGCGGCGGCCCGCGGCCGCACCGGGCTCGCCTCCGAACTGCTGCGCAGCGCCGACGAGTTGCGGGGCGCGGGCCCCCGCGCGGCCGCGTACTGCGCACCGGTCCGCCGGCGCGTGGAGGCGGTGCTGCGGCCCCCGGCCGGCGCCCGGCGGTCGTTCCCCAGGCGGGCCGCGGCCGCCGTCGCCCGGGGGCGTGCGGGACCCCGGCCGGGTTCCGACGCCCGCGCGGCCGGTCCGTGAGGTGCCCGATCGGCGCGGTGTCAGGCCGCCGGCACCTTGTCCAGGAAGCCGCGGACGTCCCGGATCCGGCCGTCCTCGTCCAGGACCAGGACATCGAAGCCGATCACCGGCGGCTCGGCCCCCTCGGGGCCCAGGCCCCACTGGAACCGCACCTGCCGGTGATGGGCGTCCACCTCGCCGACGACGGTGAACACGAAGCCCGGGAACTGCTGGTGCACCCCTTCGACCAGCGCGGTGAGCGCGGCGTGGCCCGCCACCTCGGCCAGCGGGTCGGTGTAGGTGGCGTCGGCCGCCCAGTGCTCGGCGACGAGCTTCGTGAGCTGCTCGCCCTGAGCGTTCCAGGTGGCGAGGTAGGCGTCGACGGCGGGGTGTGCGGTCATGGTCGAACCTCCGGTGTGCCGTGGTGTGTTGACGTGCACCACACTGGCCGGGCCGCGGCGCAGGCTCCATGACCTCACAGGTCATGGAGGGCGCGCCCCGCCGCCGTACGCTGCCGTCATGAGCACCCTCGTGGACTCCCTCGCCCCGGCGGACACCCCGGACGCCCGCACGGTCGGCCCGCTGCTGCGGGGCTGGCGCGAACGACGCCGCTTCAGCCAGCAGGAGCTGTCCAACCGCTCCGCGGTCTCCACCCGGCACCTCAGCCGTGTGGAGACCGGCAGGGCGCACCCGACGCCCGAGATGATCCTGCATCTCGCGGACCACCTCGACGTGCCGCTGCGCGCCCGCAACCAGTTGCTCCTCGCGGGCGGCTACGCGCCGCAGTACCGCGACCGGGACCTGGCGGATGCCTCGCTCGCGGTCGTCATGGACGGACTGCGGGGCCTCCTGGACGCCCATATGCCCTACCCGGCCCTGCTGCTGGACACCTACTGGGACGTCGTCGACGCCAACGCGGGTGTGGCCGCGCTCCTCGAAGGGTGTGCGCCCCGGCTCCTCGAACCCCCGATCAACGTCATCCGGCTGTGCGTGCACGAGCAGGGCCTCGCCCCGAGGATCCGCAACTTCACGGAGTGGGCCTCCCACCTGCACCACCAGCTGGTCCACCGCGCCGAACGCACCCACGACCCGCGCCACTTCGCGCTGGCCGAGGAGACCGCGCGGCACCTCGCCGCCGTGCCCCGCTCCGCTCCCACCGGCAGCCCCGTCCTCACACTGGAACTCACCGTGCCGGACGCCGCGCCACTGCGCTTCTTCAGCACCTCCGCGCAGCTCACCACGCCCGCCGACGCGGCGCTCGAAGGTCTCCACCTGGAGACGTTCCTGCCGGCGGACGCGGCGACGCGCCGCCGCTTCGAAAACAACTCGTAGCCGGACGGGTCTTCTTGGTAGGACTGGCACATGATCGAGAACGCCACGCCGCACCAACTCGCCCCACTGGAGCGCCTCCTGGCGGAGCGCGCCTGCGAACGGCTGATCCTGGAGCTCGTGCGCCGCCTCGACCTCGGCGACCCGGGCACGGTCTGCGATCTCTTCACCCCCGACGGCGTCTGGGAATGGCCCTACGACAGCCGGAGGATCGAGGGCAGGGAGGCCCTGCGCGCCTACTTCGGCGGCCGCCCGGCCGACCGCCTGTCCCGGCGGATGTGCACGAACATCCTGGTCACCGTCGACTCACCGGACACCGCCACGGCCACCACGTACTTCGCCACCTACCGGGTCGACGGCTACAGCGGTGACGCGATCGTCCCGACCCGGCTGCCCGCGAACGTCGGCCACTACGAGGACACCTTCCGCAAGCTGGACGGCCGTTGGCTGCTGGCGAGCCGGACGCTGATCCTCCCGTTCGGCGGACCGACCGCACACGTCGATGAGGTCGACCGGGCCCGGTGAGCCGCGGGCGGCGAGGCCGCGGCCGGGCGCTGACCCCATGCGTACGCCCCCGTGGTCGGCGGACCAACGGGGGCGTACGGCTCAGTGGGGCCGCCAGGCTCAGACGGAGCGGTGGTACTGGTCAGGTACGTGGCTGTCGGCGCCCAGTTCGCGTGCCGCGTGGCGGGCGAAGGACGGGTCGCGCAGCAGCTCGCGGCCGACGAGGACCGCGTCGGCCTCACCGTTGGCGAGGATCTTCTCGGCCTGCTCGGGCTCGGTGATGAGGCCGACCGCGGCGGCCGGGACGCCGGCCTCGTTGCGGACGCGGGCCGCGAAGGGGACCTGGTAGCCGGGGCCGACCGGGATGCGGACGCCGGCCGCGTTGCCGCCGGTCGACACGTCGATGAGGTCCACGCCGTGCTCCTTCAGCTCGGCGGCGAACCGGACGGTGTCGTCGGCGGTCCAGCCCTCCTCGCCGTCCAGCCAGTCGGTCGCGGAGATGCGGAAGAGCAGCGGCAGCTCCTCGGGCCACACCTCGCGGACCGCGTCCACCACCTCGAGGGCGAAACGAGTGCGGTTCTCGTAGGAGCCGCCGTACTCGTCCGTGCGCTTGTTGGAGTGCGGGGACAGGAACTCGCCGATCAGGTAGCCGTGCGCGCCGTGCAGCTCGATGACCTGGAAACCGGCGTCCAGGGAGCGGCGGGCGGCGTCGACGAACTGCTGGACGATCTCCTTGATCGCCTCGACCGTCAGCTCGGCGGGCACCGGGTGCTTCTCGTCGAAGGGCACCGCGCTCGGGGCGACGGCCTCCCAGCCGTACGCGTCCGGGCCGACCGGAGCGCCGCCCTTCCAGGGCTGGTCGGTCGAGGCCTTGCGGCCCGCGTGGCCCAGCTGGATGCCCGGCACGGTGTTCTGCGACTTCAGGAACGAGGTGATCCGGCGGAAGGCCTCGACCTGCGTGTCGTTCCAGATGCCGAGGTCCTGCGGCGAGATCCGGCCCTCGGGGGAGACGCCCGTCGCCTCGACGATGATCAGGCCGGTGCCGCCCGCGGCCCGCGCCCCGTAGTGCTGGAAGTGCCAGTCGTTCGGCGCACCCACGAGCGGACCCTCGGGAGCCGCGCTGTACTGGCACATCGGCGGCATCCACACGCGGTTGGGGATGGTCAGGGACCGCAGGGTGTAGGGCTCGAACAGTGCGCTCACGGCGGACTCCATTCGGTGTGGATCTCGGTGTGGATCGCGGATGTGCCTCGCGGACGGCGACGAGGACCTGCCTAGTACGATAGCCACCGTAGTACGGCGGATGTCAAACTACGAGGGTTCTCGTACAATGGCCGCAACGCACGGCAGGCATCCAGCCACCCGCACCGCGAAGGGGAGTCGTCCATGACGACCGCAGCACCGCACACCGAGGCCGCAACCGGCGGTCGTACGCTCGCGCACCCCGACCGCGCGGAGATCCGGCTCGAAACGGTGCTGCACGCGCTGTCCGACCCGATGCGCATGGCCGTCGTCCGCGAGATGGCGGTGTCGGCGGAGGCAGAGCTGTCCTGTTCGGCCTTCGACCTGCCCGTCACGAAGTCCACCACCACGCACCACTTCCGGGTGCTGCGCGAGGCGGGGGTGATCGAGCAGGTCTACCGGGGGACCGCCAAGATGAACGGGCTGCGCAGGGCCGACCTAGACGCGCTCTTCCCCGGCCTTCTGGACCACATCCTCGACGCGGCCGCCCGGCAGGAGAACCGGCTCGACGGGAAGTGACGGCGTCGAACCCGCCTTCTGCGGCAGGTGGTTGAAGAGCAGGTTCAGCGCGATCGCCGTCAGGCAGCCCGCGCTGATGCCGCTGTCCATCACCGTCTGGAACCAGTTGGGGAAGTGCTCGTAGAGCGTCGGCACGCCCACCGGCAGGATGCCGATCGCCACCGAGACCGCCACGACCGTCAGATTGCTGTTGCCCTCGAAGTCCACCTTCGCCAGGGTCCGCAGACCGCTCGCCGCGACCGTCCCGAACATCACGAGCCCCGCGCCGCCGAGCACCGGAGAGGGGATCGCGGCGACCACCGCGCCCAGCTTCGGCAGCAGCCCGAGCAGGATCAGGATGCCGCCGGAGACGGCGACCACCCACCGGCTGCGCACCTTCGTCATGCCGACGAGGCCGACGTTCTGCGCGAACGCCGTGTACGGGAAGGTGTTGAAGACGCCGCCGAGCACGGTCGAGAAGCCGTCGGCGCGCAGGCCGTCGCCGAGCGCGCGCCGGTCCACCGGCCGGTCCGTCATCTCGCCGACCGCGATGAAGTCACCGGTCGTCTCGGTGATCGTCACCAGCGCCACGATCAGCATCGACACGATGGCCGCCGCGTGGAACTCCGGGGCGCCGAAGTGGAAGGGCGTGCTGATCCCGACCCAGTTCGCGTCGCCGACCGCGGAGAAGTCCGTGAAGCCGGTGGGTATCGCCACCGCCGTGCCCGCCACGATGCCGACCAGCACCGCGACCCGGCTCAGGGCGGGCGGCGCGAACCGCTGCACGCCGAGCACGAGCACCAGGACCAGCGCCGCGAGCCCGAGGTTCTTCGGGTCCCCGAAGTCCTTCGCGCCGGAGCCGCCCGCCGCCCACGTGCCCGCCGTCGGCAGCAGTGACAGGCCGATGATCAGGATGACCGTGCCCGTGACCAGGGGCGGGAAGAAGCGCAGCAGCCGCCCGAAGACCGGTGCGAGCAGCATCATCGCGAGGCCGGCGACGATCACCGCGCCGTAGATCGCCGGCAGCCCGCCGCCCGTCGTGCCGATCAGCACCATCGGCGACACGGCCGCGAACGTACAGCCCTGCACGATCGGCAGCCGGATGCCGAAGCGCCACACCCCCACGCACTGGATGAGGGTGGCGATACCGCACACCAGCAGATCGGCGGTGATCAGATACGCGAGGTCGGCGGGCGGCAGCTTCATCGCGCCGCCCACGATCAGCGGCACGGCGACCGCGCCCGCGTACATGGCGAGCACGTGTTGCAGCCCGAACGCCGCCAACTGGCGTACGGGCGGGACCTGGTCCACGGGGTGCGTTGTCATGCACGAGAACGTAATGAGCTTGAACGTTTTGTTGATTTCCGTGGTGTTGCCGCTACGTGTCCGAGCCCCCAGGACGCCTCGGATCGGCTACGAATCCCGCGCCGCGCCCAACAGGCCCTCCCAGTCGGCGATCTTCACCGAGCCCCGCCCGAGCCCCCGCCCCAGCTCTGCCTCGGCCCGCTCGATCGCCCGCCATCCGTCCCACAGCACGGGTCGCGCCCCGGCCGCGATCAGGCCGGTCAGCGGGTCCCGCGCGGTACCGGATTCCGGCCCGCCTTCTGTACTGGCCGCCGTGCCGGTCAGATCGTCCAGGAGCGAGGTGACGGTCTCCTTGGCGCAGGGCCGGTTGGTGCCGATCACGCCCGTCGGGCCGCGCTTGATCCACCCGGCGACGTACTCGCCGGGTGCCACCCGCGCATCCCGCAGCACCCGCCCCGCCTCGTGCGGCACCGTTCCGCCGCGCTCGTCGAACGGCAGACCCTCCAGCGGCACCCCGCGATAGCCCACCGACCGCAGGACGAGCTGGGCGTCGATCTCCTCGAACACGCCCGTGCCGACGACGCCCCCGTGCCCGTCCGGCCGCGTCCGCTCGAAGCGGACCCCCGCCACCCGCCCGCCCTCGCCCGCGAGGACCTCGACGGGGCGCAGGTAGAACCGCAGATGAATCCGGCGACGGGCGCCTCGGGGCGGTTCGGCGGCCCAGCCGCGCAGCACCTCCACGTTGCGCCGCAGCGCGGCGGGCAGCGCGGACGGGTCGGCGTACGCAGGGTCGAGCGCCAACTCGGCCTCGTCGACGACCACTTCGGTGTCCGGGAGGCCGCCCAGTTCGCGCAGCTCCTTCGTGGTGAAGCGGGCCTGCGAGGGGCCGCGCCGACCCACCATGTGCACATCCACGACCTCGCTGGCGGCGAGGGTGTCCAGCGCGGCACCGGGCATGTCGGTGGGCAGGAGTTCCGTGACGCCGCGGGCCAGCATCCGGGTCACGTCCACCGACACATTGCCCACGCCGATGGCGACGGCCGCCCGCACACCCCGTACGAAACCGCCGTCGACCGCGTCGGGGTGCGCGCTGTACCAGGCCACGAAGTCGGTCGCCGACCAGCTGCCCGGCAGGTCCTCGCCGGGAATCCCGAGCCGCCGGTCGGCCGCCGCGCCCACGCAGTACACCACCGCGTCGTACAGCTCCAAAAGCTTCGCGGGCGGCAGCGCCGGGCCGATCTCCACGCCGCCGAGGAAGCGGACCCGCTCGTCCTCCAGGACCGCCCGCAGATTGCTCTGCAACGACTTGATCTTCTCGTGGTCCGGGGCGACGCCGTAGCGCACGAGCCCGTACGGGCAGGGGAGCCGGTCGAGCACATCGACGCGGATGTCCGGGACGCGGTCCTGCCGCACGAGGCCCTGCGCGGTGTAGACCCCGCTCGGACCCGAACCGACGACGGCGATGTGCGGCACGGGATGCTCCCTCCGCCGAGGTGCTGATGTGTTCCAGCATGACACCGGGAGAGGCGGCGGGGGAGGGGCGCGGGGGCGGCGCTCAGGACATGTCGCGCATCCGCTCGATCTCGCTGGTCTGCTGCGAGATCACATCGTCGGCCATCTCCTCCACCTGCACGTTGTTCCCGCCGCTCTTGACCTCCGTGGCCATCGTCACGGCCCCCTGGTGGTGCGTGATCATCAGCTTCACGAACAACTCGTCGAACGCCTTGCCCTTCGCGGCCCGCAGCGTCTTCAGCTGGGCCTCGGTCGCCATCCCCGGCATCGCGCCGTGCCCCTGGTGACCCTCGGGCTTCTCCGCGCGGTGGTACTTCTTCAGCCAGCCGCGCATCATCTCGACCTCCGGCCCCTGCGCGGCGGTGATCCGCTCGGCGAGCCCCTCGACCTGCTCCGACTCGGCCCGCTTCGGGGCCAGTTCGGTCATCTTCAGGGCCTGCTCGTGGTGCGGGATCATCATCTGCGCGTACTGGACGTCGGCGGAGTTCGGGGTGTCGTCCGTGCCGCGCTTCTTCGCGTCCTTGGCCGACAGGGTCTCGGCCGCGTCGCCCGGCTTCCCCGGCGCGATCACCGAAGGACCGTCGGACGCGCCGGAGTTGGCCTTGCCGGCGTCGCTGGAGCCCCCGGAGTCGCACCCGGTCAATGCCAGCGCCGACATCGCCGCCAGCGCGGCGACGGCAACTTTCATGACGATTACGTTGCCAGCTATTGATCTGTGCATGAGGAGGACGATACTCGGGGAGATCCGTGAATCGTTCACGTACGAGCGAAGTCACCGTCACCCAAGGAGACAACAGTGACCCTGTACTCCCCCCGAACACGGCGCAGACGCCTGGGAGTTGCCACCGCGGCGGCCGGACTCCTCGCGGCGCTGCTCGCCGCGGGCCCCGTTTCGGCGACGCCCGACCCGGGCGACAAGTCGGCGGCTCCCAAGAGCGTGTCGAAGAGCACCGAGGCCGAGGTCGAGAAGGCGATATCCGCCGGCGACATACCCGGCCAGGACGAGGTCGTCCACTCGGACAACATCCAGCACGTCACGAACATCCCCAAGGACGCGCTGCCCGGCACCAACTCGGACCTCGCCTTCCAGGGCAAGTACGCCTTCGCCGGGAACTACGACGGGTTCCGCGTCTTCGACATCAGCAACCCGAAGGCGCCGAAGACGGTCGCCCAGGTGCTGTGTCCCGGCTCCCAGAACGACGTCTCCGTCTCCGGGAACCTGCTGTTCCTGTCCACGGACAGCTCCCGCAGCGACGACTCGTGCGCCTCCACCACCCAGCCGGCGAGCGAGAAGTCGTCCTGGGAGGGCATGAAGGTCTTCGACATCAGCGACAAGGCGAACCCGAAGTACGTCTCCGCCGTCGAGACCGCGTGCGGTTCGCACACCCACACCCTGGTGCCGGAGAAGAAGAACGTCTACGTCTACGTCTCCTCGTACTCGCCGAGCGCGACGTTCCCCGACTGCCAGCCGCCGCACGACGGCATCTCGGTCATCAAGGTGCCCCGCAGCGCGCCGCAGAAGGCGGCCGTCGTGAACTTCCCGGTCCTGTTCCCCGGTGAGGGCGCGGACGGCGGCGGCAACCCCGGTGCGCCCACCAACCCGGGCGTCTCCAAGACCACCGGCTGCCACGACATCACGGTCCTGCCCTCCAAGGACCTCGCGGCGGGCGCCTGCATGGGCGACGGCATCCTGTTCTCCATCGCGGACCCGGAGAACCCGAAGGTCATCGACCAGGTCCAGGACAACGTCAACTTCGCGTTCTGGCACTCGGCGACCTTCAACCAGAAGGCCAACAAGGTCGTCTTCACCGACGAGCTGGGCGGCGGTGGCGCGGCCACCTGCAACGCGGAGATCGGCCCGGACCGCGGCGCGAACGGCATCTACGACATCACCGGCAAGGGCGACAAGCGCAAGCTCGTCTTCAAGAGCTACTTCAAGATCCCGCGCCACCAGGCCGACACCGAGAACTGTGTCGCGCACAACGGCTCGCTGATCCCGGTCAAGGGCAAGGACCTCATGGTGCAGGCCTGGTACCAGGGCGGCGTCTCCGTCTGGGACTTCACGGACTCCACGAAGCCCAAGGAGATCGGCTACTTCGAGCGCGGCCCGCTCAGCACCGACAAGATCCAGACGGGCGGCTCCTGGAGCGCGTACTACTACAACGGGTACGTGTTCTCGAACGACATCGCGAAGGGCTTCGACGTCCTGAAGATCAACGACTCCCGCACCGACCCGGCGTCGAAGATCCGCCTTGGCGAGCTCAACGTCCAGACGCAGCCGGACTACTTCGGCTGACCGCTCGGCTCACCGCTGACGGCCGGTGACAGCGGCTCGAAGTAGCGCGAGAAATCGGCCGGTCTGCCGTGGGCGGGGCTCCCGTCGGACGACGCGTCATCCTCGTCGTCCGGCGGGAAGCCCCATTTCCACTCCAGTTCGTAGCGGCGGAACAGCTCGGCGCGCATCGTGGTGAGCCGCATCGGCACCCCCGGCACGAGCATCGAGAACACGGCGCCCATCAGCACGGCGCGCAGCATCGGATAGTCCGTGTCGACGTCCAGCGTCCCGTGCCGCACGACGGTGTCGCGCAGGAGCGCCGCGAGCCGCTGCTGCTCAGGGCACTGCACGAAGCCCTCGGCCTGCAGGATTCCCGCCATGTGCGTGCGCATGAGGACGGGTTGGTCGTGGGCGAGGCCGAGGATCGCGTCGATCGCGCGGGCCAGCCGCTCGTCACCGTCGTCGAGCCCGGGACGCGGCTCCCGCTCCAGCGCCTCCGCGAGCGTGCGGTGCATCAGCCGGTGCACGGCGGACTGCAGCAACTGCCGCTTGCCCGGGAAGTAGTACGAGATCAGGCCGCGCGCCGAACGGGCGCGGTCCGCGATGTCGCCGAGCGTCGTCGCGTCGTATCCGCGCTCCCCGACGAGCTCCAGCGTCGCCCGCAGGAGCCGCTCGCGGGAGCGTCGGCGCAACTCCTCATTGACCGATGCGCTGCGGGGGGACATTCTTGACTCCTGCGTTGACTGGCTCGCAGCCAACTATACTCAGCGCTTCCCGGCCACCGGCCTGTTGGGTGTGGTGTGCGCGGGAGGGCCGGCCGTATTCGGGCGACGCGGGGGATCGTCCGAATACGGTCGTGTCATGTGCGGGGCCGTCAGGTGCCGCCACATCATGTACCGCGGTGTCATGTGTCGGGGCGTCACGTGAAGGCGGCTCGGATCTGGTCGAGCACCGGGCGCAGCCCGTCGGGGCGGGCCTCGGCCGGTAGATGGTCCACGAAGTGCACGGCGCAGCCCAGCTCGGCCGCCCCGGCGTCCGCGTGCCGGTCGTCGCCCACCATCAGCGCGTCGCCGGGAGCCACGCCCAGCGCCTCCAGCGCCGCCGTGAACAGCCGGGTGTCAGGCTTCTGGACGCCGTGCCGGTACGACAGGACGTACGCGTCGATGTACTGGTCGAGGCCGTGGGCCACGAAGACGGGGCGCGGGTCCCAGCCGATGTTGCTGATCACGGCCACCGGAAGTCCGCGCTCGCGCAGGCCGGCGAGGACCTCGCGGGCGTCCGGGTAGGGCCGCCAGGCGTCCGGCGTCATGTGCCGGTCGTACAGGGCGTCGTAGAGCCGCTCGTCGGGCAGCGGCACCTGGCGGGCCAGGCCCGTGTACGCGGCGCGGTGCCGCGAGGCGTCCACGTCGCGGACGGCGACGAGCTCGGCGAGGTGCGCGGGCACGTTCGTCTGGTGCGTGCTGCCGCCGGGCAGTGCTCCCGCGGCCTCCAGGCCGTCCGCCGCCCGCTTGAACTCGTCCTCCGGCAGCGCGAGTTCGTGTGCGTCGAGCACGGCGCGCAGCCAGGACTCGGTGGACTCGATGCGGAAGAGGGTCCCGGAGAAGTCGAACAGCACGGCTTTGATCGTCATGCGACCGATCCTCCGGCGCTTCGAACCCGCCGGTCAAGCACGGGCGTTGGGCGCGATCCACTTGCCGTACGCGGCCGTGGACAGTGTCACCGTCAGCGCGCCGAGGAGCCAGCCGGCCAGCACGTCCGAGGGCCAGTGCACCCCCAGCCACAGGCGGGTCAGGCCGACGCCGAGCACCGACACCACGGCGAGCGCGAGCACGGTGCGCCACAGCGTCCGCCCGGCTCCGTACCGCCGCAGCAGCCACAGGACGAGCGCGCACACCACGGTCGCCGTCATCGCGTGTCCCGAGGGGAACGCCGCGTAGTGCGCCGAGTCCACCGGGTCGCGCCAGGCCGGGCGCGGCCGGTCGACGGCGGCCTTCAGGCCCTGTTGCAGCAGCGTGCCGACCAGGCAGGTGGCCGCCACCCAGCCCGCGAGCAGCAGGTCCCGCAGCCGCCACACGAGGACCAGCACGATCACCGCGCACAGCAGCCGCATGGTCCAGGGGTCCCACACCCAGTCGGTCAGGACGCGATTGACCTGCGTGACGCCGGGTTCGGCGAGGGCCCGGCCGTGCAGCGAGCGGGCGATGTCCCGGTCGAGGTCCATCAGCGGGTCCCAGCGGAGCGCCACCAGGGCGAGCAGGAGTACGGAGGGCAGGGCGAGCGCGGCCGTGAGCGCGCGGACGGGTCGGGGGCGTCGGGGCGGGGAGTCGAGCCGTGCCGGGTGCATGGGAACGATCCTCGCTCATGGGTCGCGCCGCGGGCCATCCCGGTGGGCCCTGCGGCGTGGTCTCAGGGCCGGTATCCAGCCCGATCCGTCCGTCGGAAAGGTACTAACCCAGCGCCCGCAGGGCGGGGACGAAGGTGACCAGGAGGGGGACGAGCGGGATCAGCGCCGCGGCCGCCGTGAGGCGCAGCCGGTGCACGGGCGTCAGGCGCGACGGCGGCGCGAGCAGCCGGTGCACACGCTGCGGGACCTGCGCGTGCGGCGTCGGGCAGGGGCCGAACACCCCACGGTCCTCGTTGAGTTCCACCAGCGCGAGCGCGATGCTCATGCGCCCGAAGCGGCGCGAGGCGACGTCGTCCGCAGCCAGTTCCACCAGGCGGTGCATCTCGCCCCGGAACGAGGCGAACACCGGAACCTGCGGAAAACCGGCGGCCAGCGCGCCCGAGCAGTGCAGCAGCCAGTCGTGCCGCCAGCGCGCGTGCCCCATCTCGTGCGCGAGCACGGCGTCCAGCTGGCGCCCCTTCAGTCGCCGCAGGGCGGCCGTGGTGATGATGAGCTGGGGTGTCGTGCCCGACATCCACCAGGCGTCCGGGCGCTTGCCCTCCAGGATGACGAGGCGGTCGGGGCCCGGCTCCTCGCCCGGCAACAGCGGTGCGCGCTGAAGGAGTTCGGTCCGCCGGGCGCGCCGCCGCGCTCGCGCGCCGAGCACCTCGCGCACCAGCATCGCCGCCGTCCACGCCCCGCCCAGGGCGAGCGTCACGGCGACGGTCGCCGCCCACGGCCCGGCGGCGCGCAGCGCGTACGCGTCCACGACCCCGTGCGGCGCCGCCGCGAAGACATGGCCGCGCACGGCGCCCCAGGCGGCCGCCGCGCTCAACGTCATCGACAGGGCGCAGCACAGCAGTACGCCCGCCACCACGCACTGCCACGCCCACAGCGCGACGATCGGCTCCCGCTCCGTCCAGTCCGCGCGCGCGAGCAGCCTCGGCGCGACCAGGGCGGCAAGGGCGCCGAGCAGCAACAGTGCTACGGGGACCGTCATGGCCTTCACCCTATGAGGCGAGCGCTACCCACGGGTATGGCCTGGGGCGTCAAGTGACGCACGCCACGGTTTCGTTGGCCGGTCCGCTACATCGTCAGCAGCATCGCCAGCATCCCGATCCCCATCGAGAGGCGGCAGGCTCGGGCCAGTTCGGGGCGGTCGCCCCAGCCGGGGGGGGCGGGGGGGGGCGGGCGGGGGGCGCCGCGGGGGGGGGGTTCCACGCGGGGGTGGGGTTGGGCGGGCCGTTATTTGTAGCGCGGGGGGCCACGGGCGGCGGCCGCCCCCCCCAACACAACGGCGATGGGGGGGCGGTGT